>CAZOBN010000180.1:0-5200 GCA_964577835.1 uncultured Rhizobiaceae bacterium | reverse complement strand
CGTCTGAGCCATGCGCGCAGATTCGCATGGCAAAAGCCATTTGTGAATCCTATGACTGAATCAGTGCACTAGTGGCGAGCGTTGCGTCTAAGCCGCCGCGTTCAGATACTGACGAGACCCTGCAGCAGCAGCGGCGCCATGGCGTCATGCAGCTTGGCGAGAGCTTGGCGCTCGAGTTGCCGCACCCGTTCCTTCGATAGATTCAGTTCGCGCGCCACCGCTTCCAGCGTGGCGCTCGCCTGGGCGAGATAGCGGCGCCGAATGATGTGCAGCTCACGCGGGGCGAGCCGGGCGCAACCCTCAGTGATCGCTGCGGCGATCAGGCGCCGTTCGCTGACGGCGGCGAGCCGCTGCTCTGGATCGGGACGCTCGTCGGCAAGGTTCGCCACCGCCTCGCTGCCGGGATTGCCGTCTGCATCGAGCGCCGGCGCATTCAACGAGCGATCGCGCGCGGCGAGTCGGCGCGCCACGGTCAGAATGTCGGCCATGCGAGTTCCCGACCGGCGCGCGAAATCCGCGAGTCGTGTTTCGAGCGCGGTGGCCTCATCCGACAAAACACGTTGCAGCGAGAAAAAGAGCGACTTCTGTTTTGCGGTGGTGCCGACACGCACCGTGGACCATGAACGCACCACATAATCCTGGATCGCCGCGCGGATCGACCACATGGCATAGGTGGACAGTCTGGCTCCCCGTTCCGGCCGGAATCGCCGCACCGCCAGGATCAGGCCGACTGTCCCTTCCTGCACCAGATCCGCCAGCGGCAGGCCGGTGCTGCGGTAGCGTCGCGCAATGCGGATGACGAAACGCAGATGGCTGATGATGAGACGGCGTGCCGCCGCTTCATCCCCGGCGCGCAGCCGCTGCGCCAGCTCGCGCTCTTCCTGGAGTGAAAGAAGAGGCTCGCGGCGAGCCACCTGGGCGAGGCCGGCAAGGGGCGCGGCCGGCCCATCATCCGCCAGGTCTTCGAACGTTAGACGCTGCCGCTGGATCGGAGCGTGGGGAATCGCGCTTGCCATTTGGCACCGAGTCTCCCACAGCCGCGCGGCAAGTCAACCGCTCGCGCGTAGGCTAAGCTGCGTCCTGCTTGGTCAGCCGGTTGACCCGATGGAACCACGCCCCTTTCAGCGGGCTATGCGGTTTGCGCGCCAACCGCTTTCGACCCTGGTCGAGGGCGGTATCGTGATGACGCGCACGCTCAAGGAGCCGCGCATCCTGGCGCAGCAGGTCATGCTCTACCGCACGTTCATCCGTTCGCTGTTTTCGGCCACGGATTAGGCCGGCCCTTACACCGGCAATCGCAGCCGCGCGCGCAAGCCGCCCATCGGCGAATCCTCCAGCAAAATCGCGCCGCCGTGGCCGTGGATCACGTCGCGGGCGATGGTCAGGCCGAGCCCGACGCCGCCGGTTTCCAGGTTGCGCGATTCCTCCAGCCGGCGGAACGGCCGGAAGACTTCCTCGCGTCGGTCGGACGGGATGCCGGGCCCGTCGTCGTCCACGGTGATCTCGACCATGTTGCCGGACCGCGCCGCGCTGACCGTGACGTGTTTGCCATAGCGCATGGCATTGCCGACCAGATTGGCAAGACAGCGCTTGAACGCCGCCGGCCGCACCGGCACCGCGATCGCTCCATTGGTGGCGAGTCTGATGTTGCCGCCGGCGCGCTGGGCGCCGCCCACCACGTCCGCCAGCAAGTCGTTGAGGTCGGTGGTCACAGGCTCCTCGCTGCCCTCGCCGCGCGCGAAGGCGAGATAGCCCTCGACCATCTTCTCCATTTCCTCGATGTCGGCCTTCAGGTCCGCCGCTTCCGGCATATCGCCCATCATGGCGAGTTGCAGCTTCATGCGGGTCAGCGGCGTGCGCAGATCGTGCGACACGCCGGCCAGCATTTCGGTGCGCTGGCTGATCTGGCGCAGCAGACGCTCGCGCATGATGTTGAAGGCGGTGGCAGCCTGGCGCACTTCGGTGGCGCCCTGGAGTTTGAACGTGGGTATGTCGCGCCCCTTGCCGAGCGCATCCGCCGCCGCCGCGAGCCGCCGGATCGGCCTGACCTGATTGCGCATGAAGAGCATCGCCACGGCGAACAGGATGAGCGACGAGCCGACCATCCACATCACGAAGATGTAGGTGGTCGAGCTATACAGCCGCTTGCGCGGCACGGTGACGTCGAGCACGCCATCCGGCAGTTGCACATGGATGCCGACGTCCGGTTCGCTGCCCTGCAGGTCGACCGTAAACGGCAGGCCGATGCGCTCCTCGATCACGCGCGCCAAGAGTTCATCGCCGCCGGTGCCCTTGGCGAGGGCGGTGTTGGGCAGAATGGCGTTTTCGCGATATTCGGCCACCAGATCCATGTTGCCGGCGGCGATGCGGAAGATGGCGGCGCGGGATTGCGGCGTGTTCGATTCGCGCAGCGCGTCGGTAATGGCGGCGACATCGCCGGCGACCCCTTGCGCCAGCCGCCGCGCCACATTGTCCCAATGGCGTTCGTAGAAGATCACCGCCGAGATGACCTGCAGCAGGATCAGCGGCGTGACGATGATGAGCAGCGACCGGCCGAGAAGGGTGTGGGGCAGGAGCCGCTTGATTTTGAAATCCCAAGACATGACGCTAGATCGCGCTCAATCCGGGCGCAGCATATAGCCATGGCCGCGCACCGTCTGGAGATAGCGCGGCGACTTCGGATCGGCCTCGATCTTGCGGCGCAGCCGGGTGACCTGCACATCGACGCTGCGGGTATTGGGGCAGTCGGCCGAGCGCTGCAGCAGCTCCTCGCGGCTGAGCGGCTCGCCGAGCCGCTCAGCCAAGGCCTTGAGCAAGCTCGCCTCACCGGCCGTGAGCCGGATGCGAGTCTCGCCTCGGCGCAGCTCCTCGCGGGCCGGAAGATAGACCACGGCACCGAGCCGGATCACGGTGGGGCTGGCGGGCGGCACGGCGACCGGCGGCGCCTGGCGCACGCGGTTGAGGATGGTGCGGATGCGCAGCACCAGCTCGCGCGGCTCGAACGGCTTCGGCAGATAGTCGTCGGCGCCGCGTTCCAGGCCGCGGATGCGGTCTTCCGCTTCGCCCATGGCGGTGAGCAGGAGGATCGGCACGGTGTTGCTCTTGCGCAGATCGCTGGTGAAATCGAGACCCGACTCGCCCGGCATCATGACGTCGAGCACGATCAGGTCGAACGCCAGGCTGCCCAGCCGCGTACGCGCCATCGCGGCGTCGCCGGCGGTGGTGACGCGAAAGCCGTTTTCCGACAGGTAGCGCTGCAGCAAGTCGCGCAGCCGCCGATCGTCGTCGATGACCAGGATATGCGGCGGCTCGTCGCCGGCTTGCTCGGCCCACGTGGCAGACGGTGTCACGGTACTCATGCCGGTACTATACGGCAAATCCGACCCGCGGAGGCACGTCAGGTCGCGCGCCCGCGTGCGCATCAACTCCGCCCCCCGCGGGCCGTGGCGGGCGCCGCGCTGGCGGTCTGGGTCTGCGGCTGCAGCAGCCGCCGGTCATGCTCGTTGATGATGCCGAGCAGCACCTTGCGGAAACCCTCGACCGCCTCGGCGCCCGCTTGACGGTAGGCTCGGGCGATGCGCGCGCGCTGTTTCTCGGTGAGCTGGCGTTCGAGATCGAGGCCCTTGGGAGTCAGTTCCAAATGGCGGCGCCGGCGGTCGTTCATGCCGGCCGTCTGGGTGATAAACCCCTGGTGCACCAGATCGTTCAGCACCCGCGCCAGGCTCTGCTTGGTGATGCGCAGGATGGCGAGCAGTTCCGACACGCTGATACCCGGATAGCGGCCGACGAAATAGAGCGCCCGGTGGTGGGCACGGCCCAATTTGAAGCGGGCGAGCATCATGTCCGCCTCGTCGGTAAAATCGCGATAGGCGTAGAACAGCAGCTCCATGCCCTGGCGGAGCTCTTCTTCCCGGAGGAAGAGTGGATTGACACCGGATTTTACGTCAGCCATGTTGACTTATATGCCTCCAAATGCTACCCCAACGCAACAGGCTTTCGGAACCTCCTGAAACGACGAAAGATTATTACAATGGCGCTCCCTCCCTTTGACGACCGCGACGGTTTCATCTGGCTCAACGGCCAACAGGTGCCCTGGCGCGACGCCAAGGGCCATATCCTGAGCCACGGCCTGCACTATGCCAGCGTCGTGTTCGAAGGTGTGCGCGTCTACAACGGCCGGATCTTCAAGCTCGTCGAGCATACCGCCCGGCTGTTCAAGTCGGCCGAGATCCTGGGCATGAAGATTCCCTACGCCCAGGCGCAGATCAACGACGCCTGCCGCGAGATGGTGGCGGTGGCCAAGGTCTCGGACGCCTATATCCGCCCGTTCGCCTGGCGCGGCAGCGAAATGATGGCCGTGTCGGCGCAGAACACCAAGATCCATACTGCCATCGCCGTGTGGGAGTGGCCGTCCTACTTCACGCCGGAAGCGCGGCTCCGCGGCCTGCGTCTCGCGTGGGCGCCCTACAAGCGGCCGTCGGCGGAAACCGAGCCGGTTCATGCCAAGGCATCCGGCCTTTACATGATCTGCACCATTTCCAAGCATGCGGTCGAAGCCAAGGGCTATGACGACGCCTTGATGCTCGACTACCGCGGCCGCATCGCCGAATCGACCGGCTCCAATATTTTCCTGGTGCAGAACGGCGAGTTGCATACGCCGGACCCCGATTGCTTCCTCAACGGCATCACCCGCCAGACGGTGATCGAGCTCGCCAGGAAGCGCGGGCTCAAGGTCCATGAGCGCGCCATCCTGCCGGAGGAATTATCCAAGACCCAGGAGATATTCCTGACCGGCACCGCGGCCGAAGTGACGCCGGTGTCGGAAGTGGAAGGCCACAAATTCACCGTTGGTCCGATCACCCGCGCCCTGATGGAAGACTACGACAAGCTCGTGCGCGCGCCGGTGGCGGCAGTCAGCGCCGCGTAGGCCGAATCGTCATCCGACATTTCACGAGCGCGGACGGACGTCCGCGCTCGTTTTGTTTGTGGCGTGATCCGCTCTCTCAATTCGTCATACCCGGCTCGATCGGGCATTTTCGCCGGTGTCGTAGGGCTCCGCATCACACAACCGTCATGGCCCGACTTGGCCATTCACGCGTTTTTTGTGGTGGCTGAAAGAGAAAAGTCGTGGATGCCCCGGACAAGCCCACTACTGTCCGGTAGAGATTTTTCTGAGTCGCGGCAATGCGTTAGGGTCGAA
>CAZOBN010000179.1:0-5272 GCA_964577835.1 uncultured Rhizobiaceae bacterium | reverse complement strand
GCCCTTGGGCGCGACCATGAACACGTCCATGTCCTTGCGCGGCTCGATGAGCTGGAAATGGATGTTGAAGCCGTGCGCGAAGGCGAGCGCCGAGCCCTTCTTCATATTGTCGCGCAACTCGTCGCGATAGAGCGCCGCCTGCAGCTCGTCGGGCACCAGGATCATGACGATGTCGGCCCATTTGGCGGCTTCCGTCGGGTTGACCACCTTGAGGCCGGCGAGTTCCGCCTTCTTGGTGGTGGCCGAGCCGGGGCGCAGCGCCACAACCACCTCGTTGACGCCGGAATCCTTGAGGTTGATGGCATGGGCATGGCCCTGGCTGCCATAGCCGACGATGGCCACCTTCTTCCCCTTGATCAGGTTCACATCGGCATCACGATCGTAGAAGACGCGCATGGTCACATTCCTTGTCTTGAATCCCCGGAGGCTGGGGGCCCCGCCATACGGCACACTGGGCCCGGGCCGAGGGCTGGTGTTTTAGATGGGCTTCTCGCCCCGGGCAATAGCGACGACGCCGGCGCGCGAGATGTCCTTGAGCCCCAAGGGCTCCATCAATTTGATGAAGGCATCGATCTTTTCGGTCGAGCCGGTGATTTCGAAGGTGAACGACTTATTGGTCGAATCCACCACGCCGGCCCGGAAAACCTGGGCAATCCGCAGGGATTCGACGCGTTTCTCGCCGCTGGCGACCACTTTGACCAGGGCCAGCTCGCGTTCGACGCTCGGACCCTCCACGGTCAGGTCGCTGACCTTGTGGATGGGCACCAGCCGACCGAGCTGGGCCTTGATCTGTTCGATGATCTGCGGCGTGCCGGAGGTCACGATGGTGATGCGCGACAAGGCCTTCTTGGCATCGACCTCCGCCACGGTCAGGCTCTCGATATTGTAGCCACGGCCCGAGAACAGCCCGATGACGCGCGCCAGCACCCCGGCTTCGTTGGCGACGAGCACGGCGATCGTGTGCTTCTCGATTTGTCCTTGTTCAGCCACGCACGTCACTCCTGCTGAGCCTGCCCGGCGCCGTGAAGCGCCGGCCGGGCAATTCTACCGGTTGGAAACTCTAAAGGGAACGGAGCGCTCCGGCGGGCAATCCGGCAGCTCACACCAGAACCATGCCCTCCTCGGAGATCGGCTTGGCGGCCTTGTCGGCCGGGCCGAGCAGCATGTTGTTGTGCGCGGCACCCGACGGGATCATCGGGAAACAATTCTCGTTCTGGTCGACCATGATATCGGCGATGACGAAATTGTCGGTCGCGATCATCCGTTCGATGACGTCGTCGAGCTCGTCCGGCTTGCTCGCCCGCAAGCCGACGCCGCCGAACGATTCGGCCAGCTTCACGAAGTCCGGCAGGCTTTCCCTGTAGCTCTCGGAATAGCGGCCGCCATGCAGCAGCTACTGCCACTGGCGCACCATGCCCATGTACTGGTTGTTCAGGATGAAGATCTTGACCGGCAGGCGGTACTGCTTGGCCGTCGACAGCTCCTGAATGTTCATCAGGATCGAGGCTTCGCCCGCGACGTCGATGACCAGCGCTTTGGGGTGAGCGACCTGGGCGCCGATGGCGGCCGGCAGGCCATAGCCCATGGTGCCGAGGCCGCCCGAGGTCATCCAGCGGCGCGGCTGCTCGAACTTGAGGAATTGGGCGGCCCACATCTGATGCTGGCCCACTTCGGTGGTGATGTAGGTGTCGCGCTTCCTGGTCAGCTCGTAGAGCCGCTGCAAGGCGTATTGCGGCTTGATGATCGTGTCGGACGTCCGGTAGCGCAGGCAGTCGCGGCCGCGCCATTCCTCGATCCGCTTCCACCATTGGCCGAGCGCCTTGCGGTCGGTCTTGTATTGGCCGTCCTTCCAGCGCTTCAGCATCTGGCGCAGCACCGTGGCGACATCGCCGACGATGGGCAGGTCGACCAGCACGTTCTTGTTGATCGAGCTCGGATCGATATCGACGTGGATCTTCTTCGAGCCCGGCGAGAACTCGCTGATCTTGCCGGTCACCCGGTCGTCGAAGCGGGCGCCGATGTTGATCATCACGTCGCAGTGGTACATGGCCAGGTTGGCCTCGTAGGTCCCGTGCATCCCGAGCATGCCGAGGAACTGCGGATCGGATGCCGGATAGCCGCCGAGCCCCATCAGCGTGTTGGTGATGGGATAGCCGGTCAGGCGCACGAACTCGGTCAGCAGCCTGCTCGCCGCATTGCCGGAATTGATCACGCCGCCGCCGGTGTAGAAGATCGGCCGCTTGGCATGAGCGATCAGCTCGACAGCCCGGGCGATTCTGTCGTTGTCGCCGCGCATCTGCGGCTTATAGCTGCGATGCTCGGTCATCGCCTGCGGCACATAGTTGGTCTTGGTCTGCAGCACGTCTTTCGGCAGGTCGATGACCACGGGGCCGGGCCGGCCGGTCGCGGCGACGTAGAACGCCTCCTGCACCACGCGCGCCAGGTCGTCGACCTTCTTCACCAGGTAGTTGTGCTTGGTGCAGGGCCGCGTGATGCCGGTCGTGTCGGCCTCCTGGAAGGCGTCATTGCCGATCAGATGGGTCGGCACCTGGCCGGTCAGGCAGACGATGGGAATGCTGTCCATCAATGCGTCGGTCAGGCCGGTGACGGCGTTGGTCGCGCCCGGGCCCGAGGTCACCAGCACGACGCCGACCTTGCCGGTCGAGCGCGCATAGCCTTCCGCGGCATGAACCGCGCCACCCTCCTGGCGCACCAGAACATGGCGGATGGCGTCCTGCTGGAACAGCGCGTCATAGATCGGCAAGACGGCGCCGCCGGGATACCCGAAAATGACCTCGACGCCCTGATCCTGCAGGGTTTTCAGGAGGATTTCCGAGCCGGTCATCTGCGCGCTTTTCATCTCGCTCACCAAATCTAGCTGTCGCCAAGGGCACGTCGAAGTCGGCCGTGTTGCACTGCACAACCGGCGCCGAGGGAGGCACAAGCTAGGGGCTTAGACTATCGGGGTCAAGCAAAATTTTATAACAATCGGAATGTAATCTTGAATAGCGCTTTCTGAAAGTTTCTCATTAACCGTGTAATCAGCAATAAATTGACGTGAGAACCAGGTCACCTGGCGCTTCACATAGTGCCGTGTGGCGCTCTGGGCGCGGCGAATCGCCTCGTCCAGACCGAATTCGCCCCGAACATGCGCCATGAGTTCGCGAAGCCCGAGCGCCTTCGTGCCGGGCAGCAAATCGCTCAGGCCCTGGTCCGCCAGACGGCGTGCCTCGTCGAGCGCGCCGTGGGCGACCATGGCCGCGAACCTGGCATCGCAGGCGGCATAAACCGCTTCGCGCGGCGGATTGACCAGAACGGTGCGGAAGGTCAGCGGCGCACCGCCCGCCAACGTCGGCTTGGTGTCGCGCTGCCAATCGGCCAGCGAGCGGCCGGTGGCGGCGAGCACCTCGGCGGCGCGGATCAGGCGCTGGCGGTCGGTCGGCACCAGGCGCGCCGCCATCTCCGGATCCTGTTTCGCGAAGGCGGCGTGGAACGCGGGGGCGCCGACGGCATCGAGCTGCTGTGTGATCTCGGCACGCACGTCCGCCGGGATATCGGGAATATCGGCGAGCCCGCCCATCAGCGCGCGGAGATACATGCCGGTGCCGCCGACCACGATCGGCACGCGCCCGGCCGCGCGCGCCGCGCCGATCGCGGCGATCGCCATGCCCTGCCAGCGCCCGGCGGAGCAGCGCTCGTCGAGATCGAGCACGCCATAAAGGCGATGCGGCGCGCGGGCGCGCGCCGCATCGTCCGGCTGCGCGGTGAGAATCGGCAGCCCGCGGTAGACCTGCATGCTGTCGCCGTTGATCACCTCGCCGTCGAGCCGCTCGGCCAACGCGACGGCGAGCGACGACTTTCCGGTCGCCGTCGGACCGCCGATCACCAGCACCACGCCCTCGCTCCCCGCGTCGTCCCTCACGCGCGCCACGCGCCGCTCTCCTGAACCAAGTTGTCCATCGCTTCGCGCATATCGCGCGCGGCCTTGTCCTTGCTATTCCGAAACCGGCCAACCAATATGCGCGCCCATGGAACATGTCCTCACCCTGATCGGCAATCCCGAAAAACGTGCCCTCGACGGCGCCATCCTCGAAGCGGCTGAAACCGCCCTGATCCGGCTCGACGCCAAGCCCGGCCCCGCCGACTGGCTGGCGCGCGGCGTCGCCGTCGACCTGCCCTTCGCCGCGAAAACCCGCCCCGAGGCGATCCTCCTCGGGCTACGTCACGCGCTGAAGGACTATCCAGCCGACATCGCGGTGCAGCAGGCGGCGGGCCGGCGCAAGCGGCTGCTCGTCGCCGACATGGAATCGACCATCATCCGGAACGAGATGCTCGACGAGCTCGCCGATTTCGTCGGCCTGCGCGAGGAGGTCGCCGACATCACGCTACGCGCCATGAACGGAGAGCTCGATTTCGCCGCCGCCGTGCGCGCCCGCGTCGCGCTGCTCAAGGGCCTGCCGGCGAGCGTGCTCGACGACGCCATGAAGCGGGTGAAGGTGATGCCGGGCGCGCGCGAACTGGTCGCCACCATGCGCGCCAACGGCGCCCTTTGCGCGCTGGTGTCGGGGGGCTTCCGTTATTTCACCAACAAGGTTCGCGGGTGGCTCGAATTCGACTACGACCAGGCCAACGAGATCCTGATCGAGAACGGTCTGCTCACCGGATTGGTGCGCGAGCCGATCCTCGACAAACACGCCAAGTTGGCGGCCCTCGAGCGGCTGGCCGGCGAGTCGAACCTGCCGATGGCGGCGACCATGTCGGTGGGCGACGGCGCCAATGACCTGCCGATGCTCAAGGCCGCCGGGCTCGGCGTCGCCTTCCACGCCAAGCCGGCGGTCGCCGCCGAGGTCGACATCCGCGTCGATCACGGCGACCTCACCGCGCTGCTTTATCTGCAGGGCTATCGGGAAAGCGAGTTCAAGCGGTAGCGACGAGCGCACCATCGTCTATCACCCTCCCCACAGGTGGGGAAGGTGCGAGCGGAGCGAGCGGGTGGGGGAGGGACGCGTGAGGAATTCACCCCCACCCCAGCCTTCCCCCATCGAGGGGGAGGGAGACAAGAAGCACAAAAACAAAAACGGCGCCCAAAGGCGCCGGTTTCTTTCGTCGGGGTTGGTGGCTCGCGGCTAGTACTCGGAATCACCGATGCCTGCATCACCCCCCACCCTAACCCTCCCCCACAAGGGTGGAGGGGATTCGCAATGTTGCTCAATAACCTCCCCTCCCCCCTCCCGCGCCCGAAGGGGCGCAACAATCAAGAGTGGCGGGCGAA
>CAZOBN010000178.1:0-5623 GCA_964577835.1 uncultured Rhizobiaceae bacterium | reverse complement strand
TGCAGGCGGTCGGCCAGCTCGCCGGCGGCGTGGCGCACGACTTCAACAACCTGCTCACCGTGATGATCGGATTCTGCGACCTGCTGCTGCTGCGCCACCGGCCCGGCGAGCAGACCTTCGCCGATATCATGCAGATCAAGCAGAACGCCAACCGCGCCGCCAACCTGGTGCGCCAGCTCCTGGCCTTCTCGCGCCAGCAGACCCTGCAGCCCAAGGTGCTCGACGTCACCGATATCCTGGCTGAGCTGTCGAACCTGCTGCGCCGGCTGATCGGCGTCAATATCCAGCTCAAGGTGGTGCATGGCCGCGACCTCGGCCTGGTCAAGGTCGACCAGGGCCAGTTCGAGCAGGTCATCATCAATCTCGTGGTCAACGCGCGCGACGCCATGCCGAGCGGCGGCACGCTGTCCATCCGCACCGCCAACATCGCGCTGGACCATGAGATGCAGCGGGGCGCCGAGACGATGCCGGCGGGCGATTATGTGCTGATCGACGTCATCGACACCGGCACCGGCATCCCGCCGGAAAATGTGGAGCGCATCTTCGAGCCGTTCTTCTCGACCAAGGAAGTGGGCTCGGGCACCGGCCTCGGGCTCTCGACCGTCTATGGCATCGTCAAGCAGACCGGCGGCTTCATCGCCGTCGACAGCGCCATCGGCAGGGGCTCGACCTTCAGCATCTACCTGCCGCGCCACATCGCCACCGCCAAGGAAACCGCCGCGGCCGCCCTGGATCTCGAGGGCGCGTCGAGCACGGCGCGCGACCTGACCGGCGTCGGCACGCTTCTTTTGGTCGAGGACGAGGATGCCGTGCGCCTGTTCGGCGCCCGCGCGCTCCGCAACAAGGGCTACAAGGTGCTCGAGGCGAAGAACGGCGAAAACGCGCTCGAGGTGATGGCCAAGGCCGGCGGGCCGGTCGACCTGGTGATCACCGACGTGGTCATGCCGGTGCTCGACGGCCCCCAACTGGTCAAGCGCGTGCGCGAGGACAATCCCACCATGAAGGTGATCTTCATCTCCGGCTACGCCGAGGATAGCTTCCGCGAAAAGGTCAGCCAGGACGCCGACATCCATTTCCTGCCCAAGCCCTTCAGCCTGCAGCAGCTCGCCGGCAAGGTGAAGGAAGTGCTGGCGGGGTAAGGGCTACCGCCGTGATTGCAACTCCTGTATCGTCATCGCCCGACTTGTTCGGGCCATCCACGATTTTTCTGCG
This sequence comes from uncultured Rhizobiaceae bacterium, assembly GCA_964577835.1. GTDB lineage: Bacteria > Pseudomonadota > Alphaproteobacteria > SMXQ01 > SMXQ01 > CAVVYA01. Next base: position 4,411 of record CAZOBN010000178.1, on the reverse strand, counting down.
ATTACAAGAGACGTGGGTGGCCGCAACAAGCGCGGCCATGACGACAAAGAGAGAATCCGTCGTCCTATCTGCATTCTTTATCCGGGTGGTTCGCACATGCATCTATTCAAGCGCCTCTGTCTCGCTCTCGCGCTCGCCGCCGTCACGATCCTTCCGGCCTCCGCCGCCGAATATCTCCAGATGGATCTCAAGCAGGGCAGGGTGGTGATCGAGCTGCGCCCCGATCTCGCGCCCAAGCATGTGGCGCGCATCAAGGAGCTCGCCGAGAGCGGCTTCTACGACGGCGTCATCTTCCATCGCGTGATCAGCAATTTCATGGCCCAGACCGGCGATCCGACCGGCACCGGGCGCGGCGGCAGCGGCAAGAAGCTGCCGCCCGAATTCACCAAGACGCCGTTCAAGCGCGGCACGGTGGGCATGGCGCGCTCTCAGTCGCTCGACTCGGCCGATAGCCAGTTCTTCATCTGCTTCACCAGCGTGCCGAGCCTCGACGGCCAATATACCGTGTGGGGCCATGTGGTGAAGGGCATGGAATTCGTCGACCGGATACAGAAGGGCGAGCCGCCGCGCAATCCCGACCGCATCGTCAAGATGCGCGTGGCGACCTCGGCGGAGTGACGGCGGCCGGGCGCTCTTTACAACCCCGGCGAAGGCGTCACAATGTCCTTATGGCGGCAGGGATACCGGTCGGAAGCCTTGAACCTCAAAGCCGGCAGTCGATGAGCGATATGATCGAACAGGCCGGCGCAGGCCGGGCAAACTCCGTCGCGCCGGCTTTCATCCGCGACCTGGCGCGCTGGGTGCGCTCGCTCGACCCGGCGCGCGTTCCGGCACGCTGCCTCGATCAGGCGAAGCTGTTGACCCTCGATACCATCGGCTGCGGTCTCGCCGGGCGCGACGAGGAAGTTTCGCGCGCCGTGCTCCGGGTGGTCGGCGGCGGCTCCGGCGGCGGCTGCTCGATCATCGGCAGCGGACGCAAGACCACCGCCGCCAATGCGGTCCTGGCCAATGGCACGCTCATCCGCGTGTTCGACCTCAACGATTATGTCATCGGCGGTTATTCCGGCGGCATGCAGATCGGCGGGCATCCGAGCGACAATATCCCGGTGGCGCTCGCGATCGGCGAGCTGCTCGGCCGGCCGGGGCGGGACGTGTTGGCCGCCATCGTGATCGGCTATGAGATCTATGGCCGCTTTCGGGAAATGCTGGCGCGCGACGGCGGCTGGGATGGCGTCACCATATCGGGGCTCGCCGCGCCGGCGATGGCGGGCTATCTCATGGGGCTGGACGAGGAACGATTGGCCCATGCCATCGCCCTCAGCGTCGCGCGGGCGCCGACCTCGGCGGCCGTGCGCAACGGCGATATTTCCGGGGCGAAATCCATCGCCAACGCCCTGGTGGCGCAAAACGGCGTGCAGGCGGCGCAATTGGCCGCCGAGGGCGTCACCGGTCCGCTCTCGGCATTCGACCAGCCGCGCGGCCTGCAGGACGTGTTTCCCCACGCCGAGAGAATGACGAACCTCGCGGCGCCGCTCTCCGATGACAGCTACATCATGCGCGCCCATGTGAAGACCTATCCCTGCCTGGCGACCGGGCAGGCCGCGGTCGCGGCGGCGCTGGCGATGCACAAGCGTCTCGGCGGCCGGCTCGACGGAATCGAGGCGATCGACGTGATCATGGCGGACTACAAGTTCCTGCGGCGCCAGCAGCAGGACCCCCACCGGGCCCATCCCCATTCGCGCGAGGCGGCGGACCACAGCTTCTATTTCCTCGTCGCCGTCGCGCTGCTCGACGGCGCCTTTGGCCTGGCGCAGTTCGAGGGCGAGCGCTGGACCGACCCGGCGATCACCGCCCTGATGGCGAAGATGACCATGGTGGCGGATGCCGCGTGGAACGAACGCGCGCCGGGCAGCTATCCCTGCGCCCTTCGCCTCACGGGCAAGGACGGCCGCGAGCATGCGACGGAAGTCGCCTATCCGCCGGGCTTCTCGCGCAACGGCATCGACGAGGCCGCCGTGATCGAGAAATTCCACGGCCTGACCGGATCGGCGTTGGACGAACCCGCGCGGCGCGGGCTGATCGCCGCGGTGATGAATCTCGACGTGGCGGGCCTCGCGCCGGTATTCTCGGCGATGGCGAAACCGAGCGGCTAGAGTTGAGCGTGTGCATCCGGACCTTGGGAGATCGACACATGACGAAACCGACGAACCTTCTTCGCATGAGCGCCCTCGTGGCGCTGCTCGCCGTCAATGCCGGTGGAGCCGCCTTCGCGGCCACGATCGACGAGATCGCCAACCTTCAGGGCCCGGACCGGCAGAGGATCCTCGAGGAAGGCGCGCGCCGGGAGGGGACCGTGATGCTCAGCGGCGGTCTCAACCAGGACATGCGGCTCGCGCTCTACGAAGCCTTCATGAAGAAATATCCCTTCATCAAGCCGGAAGGGCAGCGGCTCGGCAGCACGGCGGCGCTGCAACGTACCCTGGCGGAGATTCGCGCCAAGACGCCGCGCACCGATGTGATCGTCAGCAGCCTCGTGGTCGAGCTCAAGCAGGCCGGTCTCGCCCAGCCGTTCCATTCGCCCATCCTCGAAACCTTTCCGAAGGAATTCCAGGAGCCCGATCATCTCTATGGCACCTATCGGGTCGCCTATCACGGCATCGCCTACAACACCAAGCTGGTCTCCAAGGACGAAGCGCCGAAAACCTATGAGGACCTGCTCGACCCGAAATGGAAGGGCAAGATCGTCTGGAACGACAGCGCCGAGACGGGCGCGCCGCTGCTCATCCTCTACCTGCGCAAGATCTGGGGCGAGGAGAAGGTCGAGGACTATCTCCGCAAGCTGGCCAAGCAGAACATCGTCACGCGGCCGAGCAGCCTGCGCAATGTCGTCGATCTACTGATCGCGGGCGAGCATCACATCATGCTCAACGCGGCCTTCCATCACGTCGCCGGCTCGCGCGCCAAGGGCGCGCCGGTCGATGCCACCATGCAGGAGCCGGTCCTCGCCCGGAACAATTACATGGTGCTGCTGAAGACCGCGCCGCATCCCCACGCGGCCATGCTGCTGATCGACTTCCTCGTGAGCGAGGAGGCGCAGAAGCTGATGGGGATGGAGCAGTATTTCCCGGTCAATCCGGCCGTGCCGCCGCTCGACGAGATGATCCCTTACGACCCCATCCGCCAGGGCAAGAAAGTGCTGGTGGTGGACGACGACCTATTGGCGCAGGAAAAGACCCGGTCGATGGCGCTGTTTCAGAAATATTTCCGGTAAGACGCGCGGTCAAAAGATTCTTCACCTTCCGAGGGATGATCCTCAATGAAGCGAACTGCCCTTTGCGCGGGCTTCTTGAAAAGTCAGTTCTTGGCTTTTTTCATCGGTATTCAAAACCTTTTGCTTGAGCCAAATCAGGCCAAATTTTTTCAACATCGGTCTTTAGGGTACGCACGCCCACATACTCTTTCGCGCCTTCCAAGAAAGCATTCATGGTCGTTGCAACCCCGCCTTCACCAGATTGCTTCATAGACGCCAGCGTATCGATGCCGCCCGTTTCCCAGAATAAGGGGTCAATTTTTTCAAAAGTGGCGCTTCTACGCTGTCTCCCCCAGACAGTTATCGCGCCCACCTTTGCCGCTAATCGAAAGTCAGCCACGGCTTGCGAAAGAAGGGTTTCGTCGTGGGATGAAGATTTGCTCAAGACTTTATACCGCGACCAAATTACGTCCCATGCCTTGATCTTGTCGTAAGTAACCGGCTGGGGAGCAGACAGCATGGCCCCGTGCCCCTTGGGATTTTTCTCCCGCCACCAAATCAGGCAGATGCGTGCCCAAACAAAGGCTGAGATAAGCAGAAGCACCGCGCTCCCAATGCCGATGGCCACGGCAAATTGCGGGAGGAAATCCGGCCATAAGCTATTTACCGCGAACCCCGCACCGCCAAAGCCGGCGGTCCCGGCGCCAGACGCAATCTTTGCTTTTAGCTGCATTTGAAGGCCCCCAGTTCATGCCCTGCAGCTATCCTGCCGCAACTCGGGCTTGCTGAGGGAGGGTGCGCCTTAACGCCTACTTGCATCAAGGGATATACTCGGCGAGCCCTTGGCGAGCACTTTTCAGGAACATCCAAAATATCCAATTAGAATCAGTTGTTTAAAACCCCCTTGCCAATGAGAACAAACCGTGAATATATGGCGTGATTGCGCCGCTGGGGTCGCTATGAAATAAGGAGGGCTTCGTCGTGAACGTCACCGCTTTCCCCCTCACAGAAAAGAACACAATGGATAAGAACAAGGCGCTCGAAGCCGCTCTCGGCCAGATCGAGCGCAACTTCGGCAAGGGCTCGATCATGAAGCTCGGCCAGCGCGATTCCGCCGTCGAGGCCGATGTGGTCTCGAGCGGCTCGCTCGGCCTCGATATC
>CAZOBN010000177.1:0-5692 GCA_964577835.1 uncultured Rhizobiaceae bacterium | reverse complement strand
TGGCGCGTCTCGGCCTCGAAGCGGACGATCCGATCGGCGAATTCATGAGCTTGGCGCTGACCTACGAGCGCCAGTCGCCGCCGTCGCTGCAAGGCTTCCTCCATTGGCTGGTCTCCGGCCAGGCGGAGATCAAGCGCGATCTCGAGCAGGGCGTGCGCGACGAGGTCCGCATCATGACGGTACATGGCGCCAAAGGGCTGCAAGCGCCCGTCGTGTTCCTGCCCGACGACATGCAATTGCCAAACAAGCTGCCGCGCCTGCTGTGGGCCAAGGATGCCGATGACGAGGCGACGGCGCATCTGCCGCTCTGGCTGGTGCGCAGCGCCGACCGCGACGCGGTGACGGATGCCGAATGCGCCGAGGCCCAGCGCAAGCGCGACCAGGAATATCGCCGGCTGCTCTATGTGGCGCTGACCCGCGCCGAGGACCGGCTCTATGTCTGCAGCTGGCGCGGCAAGCGCGATCCGGCGCCCGGCTGCTGGTACAATCTGGTGCGCGACGGCTTGAGCGGCATGGCCGAGGCGGCGGGGTTCGATTTCACGACAATCGCCGGCGCCGCCGGCTGGGCCGGCATCGGTCTGCGGCTGGAATCGAAGCAGGAAGCGAAACCGGACAAGGCAAAGGCCGCGAGCGAAGAGTCCGACGTGGCCGTTGCCGAGCCGCTGCCCGCCTGGACGCGCGAGGCGGCGGCGCCGGAGCCGAGGCCGTCGCGGCCCTTGGCACCGTCGCGCCCCGATCCGGCGACCGAGAGCGAGCCCGGCCTGGTCTCGCCCCTGGCGGTGAGCTTCGGCGACACCACGCGGTTCCAGCGCGGCCTCATCATCCACCGGTTGCTGCAGAGCCTGCCCGATCTCGCCGCCGGCGCGCGTGGAGACGCGGCGAAGCGCTATCTCGCGCGTCCGGTATTCGCCCTGGCCGATGACATGCAGGCGGAGATCGCGGCGGAAGTGGCGACCGTGCTCGCGGACGCACGCTTCGCGCCGCTGTTTGAGCCGGGCAGCCGAGCCGAGGTGCCGATCACCGGCCAGATCGGCGACGGCTTCGTGATCTCCGGCCAGATCGACCGGCTGGCGGTGCTGCCCGACCGGATTCTGGTGGTGGACTACAAGAGCAACCGGCCGCCGCCCAAGCGGGTCGAAGAGGTGCCGGCGATCTATCTGCGCCAGCTCGCCGCCTACCGGGGGTTACTCCAGGGTGTCTACCCGGGCCGCGCGGTGACTTGTGCCCTGTTGTGGACCGATGGCCCGCTGTGGATGGAAATCCCGCAGGAACTCCTGGAACGCCAAGGGGTTGGCCCCGCACCTTGACGTTGATGGGGGTGCAACCCTAGATTCACCTCAGCCCAGGCCGGTCGCTCGCATCGGTCCTCTCTTTGCAACATTCAGGAAGACATCAATGAGTTTGAAGCAGGTGACCGACTCCTCGTTCGAAGCCGACGTGCTGAAATGCGAGCAGCCGGTCCTGGTCGATTTCTGGGCCGAATGGTGCGGCCCGTGCAAGCAGATCGCCCCGTTCCTCGAGGAAATCGCCAAGGAAATGGACGGCAAGCTGACCATCGCCAAGATCAACATCGACCAGAACGGCGGCACGCCCTCGAAATACGGCGTGCGCGGCATTCCGACTCTGATGCTGTTCAAGGGCGGCCAGGTCGCCGCGACCAAGGTTGGCGCCCTGCCCAAGGGCACGCTGTCGGACTGGATCAAGTCGGTCCTCTGACCAGCGGACAGACCCGACAAGAAGCCCCGCTCCGGCGGGGTTTTTTATTGCGTCGAGCGGGGAAACGCGGGGGCTGCCGTTTGTTTGGTCCGTGAACAAGACAGGAGGCACCGATGCTCAGGAAGCTGATGACGGCTCTGATGTTGATGTTCGCGGTCGCAACCGTGGCAGGCTGTAGCTCGCATCCGGACGACAGGGGCGATGTGACCGGCAAGAGCACGTCCGCCGATAACGATTGAGAAACCGCCGGGGCATTCGCTCGCGCCCACGCCAAGTTACCGGCCGCGACGCAAGGCCCCGCTGCGGCGGGGCTTTTGGATCAGGCGTGAATTCGAAGTCGTCCACCCGCCCGGGACGCAGAGCGATGTCCATGGATCAGCCGTTTTCCGCGAGCACCTGTCCGGCGAGATAGAGCGAGCCGCAGATCAGGATGCGCGCCGGACCACCGGCCGAGCGCGCGAGGTCGTTGACGGCGGCGTCCACCGTCGAGCTCGGCAGGGTCGCGGCGATGCCGGCGGTGATCGCGGCGTGCGCGGTTTCTACCGCGCTCAGGCTGGCCTCTTCGCCCGGGATCGCCACCGTGCGCGCCGCGGCGATGCGGGGCGCGAGCGGCCGGAAGAATCCTGTGGCATCCTTGGTTCGCAGCATGCCGGCGACGATCATCAGCGGCTTGTCGCGCCACTGCACGGCCTGGGCGGCGAGCGCCTCGCCGGCGGACGGATTGTGGCCGCCGTCGAGCCAGAGCTCGAATTCGTGCGGCAGCCTCGCGAGATCGTCCACCAGCGGCCCGCGGGTCAGCCGCTGCAGGCGCGCCGGCCATTCCACGGCGGTGAGACCGGTGCGGATCGCCGATTCCCCGACGGCGTAGTCCTCGAGCGCGGCGAGCGTCGCAATCGCCGTTCCGGCATTGAACAATTGATGGGTGCCGGTCAGCGCCGGGCGCGGCAGTGCCATGCGCCGCCTCGGCTTGTCGTTGGGACCGCTCTGCCACACCATGCTGAAACCGTTGCCCTCCACATGCCAATCGCGGCCGTGCCACGACAGCGGCGCGCCGACTTCATGGCCGCGTGCTTCGATCACGGCCGCCGCCTCGGGCGCCTGGGGCGCGATGATCGCCGGCACGCCGCGCTTCAGGATGCCGGCCTTCTCGAAAGCGATCTTGGCGAGCGTGTCGCCGAGGAAATGTTCGTGGTCCATGGAAACCGGCGTGATGGCGCAGGCGAGCGGCGCCTCGAACACATTGGTCGCGTCGAGCCGGCCGCCGAGTCCGGTTTCGAGCAGCACCAGGTCGGCCGGCGTCTCGGCGAAGGCGAGGAAAGCGGCCGCGGTCGTCACCTCGAAGAAGGTGATCGGCTCGCTCTTGTTGGCCCGTTCGCAGCGCTCCAGGATCTTGGTGAGCGTCGCTTCGTCGATGATCTTGCCGGCAAGCCGGATGCGTTCGGCGAAGCGCACCAGATGGGGCGAAGTATAGACATGCACGCGGTATCCCGCCGCCTCGAGCATGGCGCGCAGGAACGCGATCGTCGATCCCTTGCCGTTGGTGCCCGCCACATGAATGACCGGCGCCATGCGCCGCTCGGGATGACCCAGCGCCGCGAGCAACCGCTCGATCCGCCCCAGGGACAGATCGATCAGCTTGGGATGCAGCGTCTTCAGCCGTTCGAGAACGGCGTCGCTGGGCAGCAGGGAATCCGCGAGCGCCACGGCTCAGGCGCCGCGGTCAGCGCGCCGGGGGCTGCGGGCTGCGTCCCCTCGTGGAATCCGGAATGGCGAATTCGTTTGGCAGGGGCACGACGTCCGCCGCCGGCGTCCGGTTGAGCAGCAGGCCGAGAATGCGGATCAGGGTCTCGCGCAGCTCGCCGCGCGGCACCACCATATCCACCATGCCGTGCTCGAGCAGATATTCGGCGCGCTGGAAACCGGGCGGCAGTTTCTCGCGGATGGTCTCCTCGATGACGCGCGCGCCGGCGAAGCCGATGATGGCGCCGGGCTCGGCCAGCGCGATATCGCCCAGCATGGCGAAAGAGGCGGAGACGCCGCCGGTGGTCGGATCGGTGAGCACGACGATATAGGGCAGCCCGGCTTCGCGCACCATTTCGACCGCCGCCGTCGTGCGCGGCATCTGCATCAGCGACAAGGCACCTTCCTGCATGCGCGCGCCGCCCGACGACGGGAACACGATGAGCGGCGCTTCCTGCAGCACGGCGAGCTTGGCCGCGGCCACCAGGCCTTCGCCGACGCCCATGCCCATGGAGCCGCCCATGAAGCGGAAGTCGAATGCGGCCGTCACGGCGTTCATGCCGCCGAGCTTGCCGTGCGCCACGGCGAGCGCGTCCTTCAGCCCGGTCTTGCTCTGGGATTCCTTCAAGCGCTCGGAATAGCGTTTCTGGTCCTTGAACTTGAGCGGATCGACGACGATCTCGGGCAGCTCGATCTTGGTATAGAGGCCGCCGTCGTAGAGCATCTTGAGCCGCTCGTCGGCGCCGATGCGCATGTGATGGCCGCAGTGGGTGCAGACGAACAGGTTGGCGGCGAGATCGCGGTGGAACACCATCTTCTCGCAGGCATTGCACTTGCGCCACAGGTTGTCCGGCACATCCTCTTTTTTGACGAGGGCGCGGATCTTGGGACGGACGAAGTTGGTCAGCCAGTTCATCGCGGTCTCCTTAAGGTCTGTCGGCGCTGTCACGTGCGGGCGGCCGCGCGCGCGGGTTTCGAATCGCGCGCGCTGCGCACGCCCGCCGCCAGGGCGCGCACGAAGATCAGCGCCTTGGCGGCGGTCTCCTGGCTGGCGCGGCCCGCGCCGTCCAGGCTCTCGGCGATGGTCTGCACCAGGGCGGAACCGACCACCGCGGCATCGGCAATGCGGGCGACGTTCGCCGCCTGGGCCGGTGTCTTGATGCCGAAGCCGACGGCGACCGGCAGGTCGGTCTTGCCGCGCAACCGCGCCACGGCGGCGGCGACCGCCGCATCGTCGGCGGAGGCCGAGCCGGTGATGCCGGTGATCGACACGTAATAGATGAAGCCGGAGGTGTGGGCGAGCACGGCGGGCAGGCGTTTCTCGTCGGTGGTCGGCGTCGCGAGACGGATGAAATGTAGGCCGGCGTCGAGCGCGGGGATGCACAGCTCGTCGTCTTCCTCCGGCGGCAGATCGACCACGATCAGCCCATCGACGCCGGCCGCCAGGGCATCGGCGAGGAAGCGCCGCACGCCATAGACATAGATCGGGTTGTAATAGCCCATGAGCACGATCGGCGTGGCGTCGTCGCCGTCGCGGAAGCGGCGCACCAGGTCGAGCGTCTTGTGCATGTTGGCGCCCGACTTCAGCGCGCGCAGGCTGGAGGCCTGGATCGCCGGCCCGTCCGCCATGGGATCGGTGAAGGGCATGCCGAGCTCGATGAGATCGGCGCCGGCCGCCGGCAGGCCCTTGAGAATCTCGAACGACGTCTCGGGATCGGGATCGCCGGCGGTGATGAAGGTGACCAGGCCGGCGCGGCCCTCGCGCTTCAGGGCGGCGAAGCGCGCCGCCATGCGGTCCGTCGTTTTCGTCGGCGTTTTCGCGGGCGCTTTGCTCACAGCTTGGCTCCGAGGTGGCGCGCCACCGTGAAGATATCCTTGTCGCCGCGGCCCGACAGATTGCACACGATCAGGTGATCCTCCGGCAGGGTCGGCGCCATGCGCACGAGATGAGCGATCGCGTGGGCCGATTCGAGCGCCGGGATGATGCCATCCATGCGCGAGCACAGCTCGAAGGCGGCGAGCGCCTCGTCGTCGGTGGCGGACACGTAAGTCACGCGGCCGATGTCGTGCAGCCAGGCATGTTCCGGCCCGATGCCGGGATAGTCGAGGCCGGCGGAGATCGAATGGGCCTCGGTGATCTGGCCGTCTTCATCCTGCAGCAGAAAGGTACGGTTGCCGTGCAGTAAGCCAGGTACGCCGCCATTCAGGCTGGCAGCGTGCTTGCCGGTTACGAAAC
>CAZOBN010000176.1:0-5842 GCA_964577835.1 uncultured Rhizobiaceae bacterium | reverse complement strand
GGCGGCACGGTGCGCAGCACCTGGAAGATCGGATCGAGGCCCCTGAGCGCAAGCGTGCTCTGGCCGATCAGGATGCCGAGAGCGATGCCGATGCTGGCCGCCAGCGCGAAGCCGACAGCGACGCGCTTGAGGCTGGCGATGAGGTGCCAGAACAGGCCCTTGTCGAGTCCGCCGCGGTCGTAGAACGGACTGGTGATCAGTTCCCAGCTATCGGCCACCACCTTGGACGGCGGCGGCAGGCTCGCGTCGGGCGCGGAGCACAGCATCTCCCACACGCCGATGACAAGTGTGAGGGTGACGAGTAGCGGCAGCAGACGCACCGCGAAGCCGCGCAGAAATTCGCCGGCGAGCCGCAGGCGCCGGCCTGGCGGATGGAAGCGAAGAACCTTGGCGAGACCGGCGGGCTGCGGGACGGGTTGGCTGGGCGACGATGAGACGATGAGACTCAAATCTGTACCTCGCATGTTGACGCTTACTGGACTAGGCGAGCATCTTCTTGATCGTCAGCGACTTCAGGTAAGCCACGGGATCGGCGGGATCGAACACCTTGCCGTCGAAGAAGGTCTCCTTGCCGCGCGAGGTGCCGGTCGGAATCTGATCGGCGGGCGCGCCGAGCGTCTTGACCGCCTCGCGCCACAGGTCTTCGCGGTTGACCTTGTCGACCAGCGCCTTGGTGTTGGTCTCGGCGGGCAGGATGCCCCAGCGGATATCCTCGGTGAGGAACCAGAGCTCATGGCTCTTGAACGGGTAGGAGGCATAGTCCACCCAGTATTTCATGATCAGCGGCGAGTTCTCGACCTTGCGGCCGTCGCCGTAGTCGATGGTGCCCTTGGTACGCTCCGCGATGTCGGCGACCGGCACGTTGAACCAGGCGCGGCGCCCGAGGATCTGCGACAACTCGTCGCGGTTCTCCGGCTTGTCGCACCACATGGCCGCTTCCTGCACCGCGGTAAGCGCCGCCATCGCCGCCTTGGGATATTTGTCGGCCCAGTCGGCACGCACGGCGAAGCTCTTCTCCGGATGATCCTTCCACAGCTCGCCGGTGGTCAGCGCGGTGTAACCGATCTTCTGATGCACCAGTTGGGCGTTCCATGGCTCGCCGACGCAAAAGGCTTCCATGGAGCCGACCTTCATGTTGGCGACCATCTGCGGGGGCGGGACGACGATCGTCTGAATGTCCTTCTCCGGGTCGATTCCGCCGGCGGCCAGCCAGTAGCGGATCCACAGATCGTGGGTGCCGCCACGGAAGGTCATGGCGCATTTCACCTCCTTTCCCGCGGCCGCCATCTTGGCGATCGCGGCCTTGAGCGGCGAGGCATCGAGCTTCACGCCGAGCGGCATATGCTCCTTGGCGACCGAGATGCATTGGCCGTTCACGTTGAGGCGGGCGAGCATATACATCGGCACCGGCTGGTTGTTCTTGGTCACCGCGCCGGTCGTGATCAGATAGGGCATCGGCGTGAGGATATGGGCGCCATCGATGCCGCCGGCCGCCGAGCCGAGCTCGATATTGTCGCGCGTGGTGCCCCACGAGGCCTGCTTGGCGACCTCGACATCGGGCATGCCGTATTTGGCGTAGAACCCCTTTTCCTTGGCAATGATGAGCGGCGCCGAATCGGTGAGCGCGATATAGCCGAACGTCGCCTTTGTGATCTCCGGCCCCGCCCCTTGCGCGAAGACGCCGGCGGGAAACGCGGCACGCACCGTCGCCATGAGGGCCGCCGCGCCGGCGATCTGTCCGCCGGCCTTCAACGCGGCGCGGCGCGACATCGCGCGCGGGGTGCCGGCCTTGCGGGGGTCTTTTGTCGTGTCGGCCATAGAGGGAACTCCGTTCGTATGATTTAGACGTCAGCGAATCCGACTCTCGAATGCGGGCACAAAAAACGCTGCACGATCTTCGAAGACGGGCGAGCAATGTCGCGGTCTTCTCGTCGGCAGCGTTGCCTATCGCCCGTCATTAGGCGCTCAATTGCTACGAGCCATCACTGGTTCGCGCCATCATCCTTGCATTTGGTGTGCCAAGACCGCGGGATATGGCAAAGACGCGCCGATCGCCGCGCTTTTCTTGGGATTGACGGGGATCGAATGCAACGTTTCGGCACGCTCGGATGAATGTCGACCACGTACGCAGTGCCATTTCCCAATGCAGCCATGACTATTTTTGCGGCATCGCGAAGCCGATCTCAAACAGAGCCGGTTCCGTCTGCGCGGATCTGAAAACCGGCGATGTAGCGCTCGACATCGTCGGGATCGAAACGCAAGCCATCGAAGAACCCGTCCGGCCCCAGCAACAGCTTGCCGTTCGACGAGGCCACGGGCGTGGGTTCCGCAAGAGCACCCTCGACCTTGGCGTTGGCCGTCGGCATGGCGACGTCGATCCCCGCCAGCGCGGCGCGGTAGAGGTCGGGGCGGAACGTCGTGCGCGCCGCCGCCAGGGTCTGTGGCGTGAATTCGACCTGTCCCCAGCGCACCATCTGGCTGAACATCCAGAGCGCATGGCTGGTCCACGGGAAATTGGCGGCACGCTGGGCGAACATGATGAAATCGGGAATGGCGTTGGCATGCGCCTCACCGAGCAGCAGGTTTCCCGACAATCCACGCCGGGCGATCTCCGCCGGGCAATCGAGAAAGCGCGGTCCGGCCATCAAGTGCGCCAGTTCGGCATGATTGCCCGGATCGTCGCACCAGATCCCGGCGCGGTGCAGCGCGCGCAACAGCCGGCTCAACTGGTCGGAGTGGGCGGCCGCCCACTCCGCGCGCATGCCGAGCACCTTGTCGGGCCCGCCGCGCCAGAGCGCCGCCTTCGTGGTGGCGATGCGCCCCACCCCGGCGGCGACGGCGAGCGAATTCCACGGCTCGCCGACGCAGAACGCGTCGATATGACCGGCGGTCAGCGAATCCACCGTGAAGGGCGGCGGCACCACCACGAGACGGACATCGCGATCCGGATGGATGCCGCTCGCCGCCAGCCAGTAGCGCAGATCGTAGTTGTGGCAGGAAAACGGAAAGACCATGCCGAAGATCAGCGGCGCTTGCCCTGTCCGCTCGCGTGCGGCGATCACTTGGCGCAAGGCTTTGCCGATCAGCACGGGATCGCCGTTCTCCGGCGCCCCGGCCGTCGCCAGCGCACGCCATAGCGCCGTCGATACGGTGAAGGCGTGGCCGCCCTGGCCCATCGACATCGGCGCCACCATCGGCACGATCCAATGGCCCACGCCGATGGTCGAGGCGATCGGCATCGGCGCCAGCATATGCGCCACGTCGAAATGGCCGATCGACACCCGGTCGCGGATGTTCGCCCAGGACAGTTCGCGAGTCAGTTGCAGTTCCAGCCCCTCGCCGGCGGCGAAGCCCTTCTCGGCGGCGACGATCAGCACGGCTGCGTCGAGCAGCGGAATGAAGGCCGCGCGCACGACGTCACGATCCGAATGGACGGCCGGCTGACGCACGATAGAGGCGGTTGGTTGGGACATCTCCGGCTCCGGCTATTTGAGAAGACCCGCCGCGATCACCACGCTCTTGGCGATGTCGGCCAACTTCCGGTTCTGGTTCATGGCGGTCTTGCGCAGAAGCTCATAGGCCTGCTCCTCGCTGAGGTTGCGCGACTTCATCAGGATGCTCTTGGCCCGCTCGATAACCTTGCGGTCAGCCAGTTCGTTGCGCGCCGCTTCCAGCTCGCCCTGCAAGCGGGAAAAGGCGTTGAACCGGCTGATCGCCATATCGACGATCGATTTGACACGCTCGCGTTTCAAGCCGTCGACGATATAGGCCGAGACCCCCGCATCGACCGCCGCCTCGATCATGGCGCTGTCGGACTGGTCGACGAACATGGCGACAGGACGAGCGACGACGCGCGACACCTGAAACATCTGCTCCAGTTCGTCGCGGCTGGGATTCTCCAGATCGATGATCACCACGTCCGGGTCGACCATCGCCAGCTTGCGCAGCAGATCGGCGCGCTCGCGGATCACGGTGACGGTCTCGATGCCGGAGGCATGCAGGCCATCCTCGAGAATGGCAGCGCGGAGGTGATTTTCGTCGATGATAGCGATGGACAGACGCTGTTCGGACATACGCCTGAGGACTATGCATATACCGCGCCATATTGTTGGGCATGCCCCGAAGGCCATAGTCCGGGCCGTGGCAGCTTTTTTAGTCAGTACGATTGCCGTAATTGCGGGCACCGAGTGACCAATCGCGCGCCAATCGGCGAGGGTCGAGGCGCGGCTGACATTGACATTCCGGCCCAAACTCCCGAGTCTCGCGGCATTAAACGGGACGGCACCTCGAGGCCGCCGCCAAAATGAACAGGAGGTTTCTCATGATTCGCCGGATCGCCGCGATTGGCGGCTTAGTGGCCCTTGCGCCCACGGCACCGCTGCATGCCGCCGAGGCCGACTTCTTCAAGGGACAGACCCTCACCTACGTGGTGGCGACCTCGCCCGGCGGCGGTTACGACCGCTACGGCCGTCTGGTCGCCGAATATTTGGGAAAAAGCATTCCGGGCGTGACCGTGGTGGTCAAGAATTTGCCCGGCGCCGGCCATATCATCGGCGCCAACTTCATCTACAATTCGAAACCCGATGGGCTGACCATCGGCACCTTCAACACCGGCCTGACCCTGGAACAGGTCACCAAGGCGGAGGGCATCAAGTTCGATCTCGCCAAGATGTCGTGGATCGGCAAGGCCGCCTCGGATCCGCGCATGCTGGTGCTCGCCGACCATGCGAAAGAGATCAAGACCATCGAGGATCTGCGCAAGCCGGGCACGCCGATCAAGGTCTCGGTCAATGGTGCCGACGATCCGGAAGTGAAGATCCTGGAGAAGGCGCTCAAGCTTAACCTACGCCTGCTCGCCGGCTACAACGGCAACGAGGACCAGATGGCGATGCGGCGTGGCGAAATCGACGCCAACTTCGCCTCCTATTCGGCATTCCGCAGCTTCGTCGAAAACGGCTATGGCCGCTTCCTGTTCGCCGTCGGTGGCCAAGTGGATGGCGTGCCGCAATTGCGCGACGTGGTGAAGGCACAGGACGCTGAAACGAAAGCACTGCTCAATCTGATGCAGGCTCAGGGCGACATCGCGCGGCTGACCGCCGGTCCGCCGGCTGTCCCGAAGGCCCGCCTCGAGGTGCTGCGCGCCGCCTATAGGACGGCATTGGAAAATCCCGAGTTCAAGGAAAAGGCGAAGAAGGGCAGAATGCCGCTCGATCCGGCCTATGGCACGGCGGTCGAACGCATGGTGGCGGATGCCATGACCATGCCGCCCGATACGGCCGCCATGGTCACCAAGCTGGTGCGTTCGAAATAATGTGGCGGCGAAACGGCGGCGCATCCTCCTGACGCGCCGCCGTCTCGGCGAATCCCGGCGAGCTTACTGATTGCTCGCCTGCTTCTGCCCGACCTCGTGGATCGTCCGCAATCTGTCCAGCACCGGCTTCGGCGCCGCATAGGTACGCGTCAGCACATTGCGGATGTCCTCGCCGCTCTGCGGCGTGGCATCGACTTCGAGCCGCAACTTCTCCGCTTCCGAAAGAAAGCCGACGTCCCGGAAGGTTCCCATCAAAGCCGCGCGCAAGGCCGCCACGCGCTGGGCCGGCACATCGGGCGGCGCCACATAGGGCCGCCCGATCACCAGCGGCGGCTTGACCTGAATGGCCCGACTGAAGCCACGGCTGTCCGGTTCGGTATCCAAGTTTCCCAGGAAAGCGCCGACAGCATGACATTCGATGGTGGGCACGCGGAGGACGGACACCGATCGTCACCGTCGCAAGCGACGGCTTGACGTGGCCCGACTGAATCGGGCCATGACGGAGATCGGCGGAAATCCAATAAAAGCCGT
>CAZOBN010000175.1:0-5876 GCA_964577835.1 uncultured Rhizobiaceae bacterium | reverse complement strand
GCTTCCATCCTCCGCAGGCCTTAACCGGACAGCCGTGGGCTCGACCGGGCCATCTTTCTCAAGCGATCGTCTGAAGCCCGCGACAGCGATCGTCGGCAGGAGATGGCCCGGTGTCATGCGAATGCGTGCATAGGCACGACGGCCGGGCCATGACGGATTGAAGATGGGTGAAGAGCCGAGGCGACGGGCTAAGTCGTCACCCGGCGAGCATCCTTGAACGACACGAGGCGGCGCTGGGTCTCGTCCCACAGCGCCAGGCGCACGCAGCGCAAGCTCTCGCGCAGCGTCAGCCGCCCGACATGGCCGAGCTCCGGATGATCGCGCAGCACGCGCCGCAGCCGATAGGACGGGATGCGGCAATAGAGGTGATGCACGTGGTGCACGCCGATATTGGCGGTGAACCAGCGCAGCAACGCCGGCAGGTCGTAATGCGAGCTGCCGTGCAGCGCCGCGTCGTGGAAGTTCCACGCCTTGTCGGTGTCCCAGGTGGTGCGCTCGAACTGGTGCTGCACGTAGAACAGCCAGACGCCGATCGAGGCGGCGAGCAGCATGATCGGCAGATGCACGAGCAGGAAGGCCTTCAGCCCGATGAGCCAGATCAGCGTGGCGACGATCGAGCCGGCCGCCAGATTGGTCGCCATGGTGCTGACCCAGGGCTTCCAGCCGTCGCGCATCATGCCGACCGGCAGGCGGTGCTGCACAAGGAACAGATAGGCGGGGCCGATGCCGAACAGCACCAGCGGGTGGCGGTACAGGCGGTAGCGCAGCCGCCCCCAGAGCGGGAGCGCGCGATATTCCGCCACCGTCAGGGTGTCGATATCGCCCATGCCGCGCCGTTCGAGATTGCCGCAGGTCGCGTGATGCGCGCTGTGGCTGTGACGCCAGAAGCCGAAGGGCGTCAGCGTCAGCACGCCGGCGACGCGGCCGACCCACTCGTTCGCCAGCCGGCTGCGGAAGAACGAGCCGTGGCTGCAATCGTGCTGGATCATGAACAGCCGCACCAGGAATCCCGCCGCCACGACGACGAGCGGCAGCGCCAGCCAATAGCCGATATCGAGCGTCGCCCAGGCCAGCGCCCAGAGGGCGGCCAGCGGCACGACGGTGATGGCGATCTCGACGATGCCGCGCGCGGTGCTGGGCTGGTAATAGCGCGCGAGGATCTGCGCCCAGGTGCGGGCATCCGGCGCGGTTGACGCGAGGCCTGCGGGGTCTTGACTATGGCTCAAGCGGAATGACTTTCGTTCTGAATGACTCTGCGGCCCCTCGGCCCGCTGGCGCCCTCGGCAATCAATGCAGCCGATGGCGGCGCCACCCCCGTGGCATGTCTCCCGGATGGGACTTTACCGTTTCGCGCCCGTGCTGGCAATCAGCGCGACCGAGCGCGGTGGCACGCGGTATATCGGGGTGGTTCTGGGCGATTTCAAGGCGGAGGGCTGGTCGCGAAGGTGCTGGCCGTAGCAAACATCGGAACTGCTTAGTTGACCGAGGGCGGCGCGCCTCGCGCATCACGTGCCATCAGTATCGACGGCACTAAAGGCCGTAACCGCATCAACGTAATTGAGCACCTCTCGGAAGGAGGCTCCAGGCAGCGGCGCCACAGCGCCCAACCGTTCGGCATAGGCACGATGCAGTCCAACGCGTGTGCGAATGCCGGCGTTCCGATGTGCGAAGGCCACCTTTTCGGGAGAGTCGAACCCTCTCCGCATTGCGATAGCGAAGATCTCGAGAACTGCAGGATGCTCGGGCTCTCTACCGACCGCTGTGAGCTTCGCTTTTGCCAATTCCGCCAAGGCCGCCGCAATCATCGCGAAGCGTCGATTCGCGAGCTTTAGGGTCAAATCGCGAGTTCGTCCGCAAGTCCTGACGCTGTCGGGTGCTAGGCCGAGCGCTATCTCGATTTCGTCGAATGGCCGCCCTTCGACCCACGCCCGAAGACCAGCCTTCAACCGGGCGAACTCCGGGGCCGTCGTCGGACCCCCGGCCTTTTTGCCCCTCGTCACAGCGTTGACGACATCGGCGTCCTTTTGGAGCAACGCCATACGGGACTCTACGTCTTCGGCCAAGAAATCAACCAACCAATCACACCAGCCCACGATGGTCGACGGCAAGCCGTCGAGGTCATGCTCCAATCGTGCGCCAGCGGCCTGAATCGCGGAAGCCGACATGCCCGTGAAGGCGGAAATCCGCATCGCATCCGCATCGAAGGCCTCGACCTCGGCCGCCAAGGCGAGTTGCAATACCACCACCTTTTCCGCGAAAACTTCATCTTCGGCCCTCGCCCGGGCCTGAAAAGCCGCCAGCGATCGTCGCACCATGGACACGGCGACCTCGTTCGCCGTGTCCTCCGGCTCGCCGGCACGGATGCGACTCATGAAATAGCGGACGTCCGTATCGGCGCCCATGCCAGCCTGAATTCGATCAAGGATGTCGGCAAGCGGATCATCGATCCTCACGCATTGGTCATTGGCGGGAAGAATCGACCGCAGCTTTCCCAGTGCTTGAGCAGAGGCATGTCCTGCCGCATCGAACCCGACCACAGGCTCTGGAATCAAAAGCACCGTACCGTTCGCTAAATGGCCGGCTCGCCCGGCTCGTCCGGCGGCATTGAGCAGTTCATGCTGCTTGAGATCAATCCTCTTTTTTTCGTCACTCCGCACGTCGCCCGCGAGAATCGCCACCTGCGCAGGCAAGTTCATCCCCTGGGCCAGGGTGGGAGTGGCGACGATCACCTTGGCCCCGTTAGGCCGCTGGTAGAGCGATTCTGCCAATCTTCGTTCTGCGGGAAGCATGTCGCCATTGTGGGGCAAGGCCCCAGACGAGGGGTTTATCAGAGACACGCCCGTCGGGCCGAGTTCTATCTCGATCTCGGCGTGGAGGGTCCGTTCAGTGGGGGTCAGTTCCGGGTTCGCTGGAAGCGCTTCAGCCATCAAGTGCGCGGCCTTGCAGGCGTAATCGGCCTGTTGCACGAAGACGATTGTCTTAAGGCCGGCCAATGCCGACCGTCCCGCGAGCGCTGCGGCAACGCGGTTTGCATTCGGGGTCGGCCCCATCGCGCCAAGAGCGAGCGTCACCGGCTCCGCCATGAGCCGGACAAGGCTGGTATCGCGTGGCGCCGCCGGGTTCCAGTTGTTCTGCAAGCCGAACAGCGCGTGCATTGTAGCTGTCATTGACGGCTTGGGCGGTTTAAGACCGCGACGCTTCGCCCTAGCATGGGCGATGATCGGGCTCAACTCCGCTTGCGGATAGACTACTACGCCGCGAGCTTGACGACTTGGCTTCCAGGGATCGTGGAAGAAGCTTGTTGAGCGACCAGTGAGTTCGGTCAGCCAATCCGCTATCTCCTGACCGTTGGTCAGCATCGCCGAAAGGAGGAGGAGGTCCACCTGCGGCATGCGCTTGACCGCATGCAAAAGGCAAAGCATGGCGTCTAGGCTGCGCGTTCCGCCGCCGACGGGGCTCAAGATATGGCATTCGTCCAGGACGATCAGCCCCACCTCGGATACATCGGCGTCCGCGAAGCTCAATAGAGCCAGTAGACGCTCGGGCGTCATCACCTCGATCTGACTGAGTTCCGGACCGCTGGCTAACACCGTCAGGTCTCCGTCCGCCGACACCACAACACCGCCAAGGTCAGCCGGAAAGCTTCGTGCAAGATCGTCGCGCAACTGATCAACAAGGGCGAGAGTAGGCACCAGGAAGACCACTTTCCGGCCCGCCGCCAGAGTGGCGGCGATCTTGAATTCCGACACCGTCGTCTTCCCGGCGCCGGTCGGGAGGACCATGACTGCCGATCGTCCGGGATCGAGCAGACCGGCCTCGATAGCTGGCCGGTGGTTGGGCCAAATCAGCGGCTTGGTCCGAGCCCGATGTCTAATCCAGGGCCGCCAGACATCCGCGTTAACGCCCGCTGGCGCCGGTAGGTTTGCCAGACCTGCGCCCGTCATCCCGTCAGCGACGAGGCGCAATAGTCTCGCTAAGTGACGCGGACCAGTGAACGATACGACCAAGGTAGCGCCCTCATCGGGCATGACAAGATCTGCCAGCGACAGCTCTTCTACTTGGGCAAACGCCTCCTGCGGGCGCTCGAACCGCCTGAAGGCCGATTCAGGTTCAGGCTGGTCGAGGATTCGGGCAATTAGCTGCGTTAGACCCGACCAACAGAAGCCGTAAAGCGCCTGCGTCGCCTGGAATTCCAAGCTCGCTTCGGGATTTGAACGCAGTCCTTGCAACCGGCCCGCACGCTGAAGGATGCTCTCGAAGCGTTCGGCGCTGAGGTCTGCCATGGTCTCCAGCAGCGCCGTCAGCAGGAGACTGTCGGTCGCCAGTCCCTGCAAACGCTGGCCGGCCTCCCGCGCGTCAGGACTTTGACCTGCGATTAGAAATAGCAACGGGGCGGCGACCAGCGGGTGTATGGCAGCCGCACCGAGCAGGTCTGCCGTCGGAATGTTCTGAGTGGCCCCGACTCTTCCGACGATTTGATAGGCGGTAGCCGCGACGAAGGCAGCCGCGCGTCTGTCATCTCCGGCGGCGGCCGTGTCCGCGATTGCCTCGTAGACACTTGCGATTCGCAGCAGGCGGTCCAGGTTCAATTCGCGCGCGATATCGGCGTCTGGCTCACCAACGCGCAATCGAAGTGCGACGAGTTCCGCGTAAGCTTTCGTGAGATCCTGCGGCAGGTGCTCCGGCTCGATCCCCTCGACGGCGGGAGCCGTCCGAATGAGAGCCGCTGTTCCCGCATCAAACATCGAATTGCTCGATCTTCGACCAAACGACAGCGGCGAACGCCGCGAACCACCCGCGGATGTCCTCAAGCGGGAACGTATCGCCGAATCGCCTCGCCAGCTCGAGTCCTAGGCCCTCGTAGCCATTAAATACTTTGACGCATTCTGCGGCTGAGAAGGCTTCTGGGCTAACCGTCAAGGCTGCGCGAAACACCAGGGGGCGTTCCAGCACGATGCGTCCAAAGGCGCGTCGGCTCTCCGCATCAGTCAGGTTGTATCGGTCAAGGAGGCCAATCGCGATCTGGATCAACTCATCGTCGCGAACACCGGCTATCCAGTTCTTGAACGCGGGGAGCACCTCATCGCGGAATTTGCCCCGGGCGTTGTCCGAGCACTTCTGTTCATAGACGGTCAAGCTGACCAGCTCGCGTCGTGCGGGATCGAACGACACCTTCACAGTGTCAGCGCCTTGTTGTGTCGCTCTTCGGTGGGGGTCTGAGAGCACCTCGTTTTCCGCCGCGCCCATCCTAGCGATGATCCAGCACATCGTTTCGAACAGCAAACCGTCCCGGTGCCAAGTGTCAGCGCCCTCGTCTAACACAAGCTCACGCTTTAATCTTGCCTTCGTCGTCGCCAGAACAGTGATCGTCCCCTGCTCTGCTCCATCGAGGATGTGGCCGACCTGACGGGCGCGGCCGACCATGACAATCGCGGTCAGTGTTGCCAAGTTATCGAGGTCTTGGACAAACCATTGGTGTCCGC
The DNA here is from genome assembly GCA_964577835.1 of uncultured Rhizobiaceae bacterium. Lineage (GTDB taxonomy): Bacteria > Pseudomonadota > Alphaproteobacteria > SMXQ01 > SMXQ01 > CAVVYA01. The sequence continues at coordinate 393 of CAZOBN010000175.1, read as the reverse complement.
CGCATTGAGGGTCAGCGGGATGATCTACAACATTCACCGGCATCTAATCTGACGCTCTCTCTATCCAGCTGGCTATCCTCACACCCGCTCGATCAGCAGCGAAACCCCCTGGCCCACGCCGATGCACATGGTGGCGATGGCGCGCTTGGCCTTGCGCTCGTGCAGCTCCTGGGTCGCGGTGAGCGCCAGGCGCGCGCCGGACATGCCGAGCGGATGGCCCAGCGCGATGGCGCCGCCGTTCGGGTTGACATGCTCGGCGTCCTCGGGCACGCCGAGGCGGCGCAGCACGGCGATGCCCTGGCTGGCGAAGGCCTCGTTGAGCTCGATCACGTCGATCTGGCCGATCTTCAAGCCGGCGCGCGCCAGCAGCTTCTCGGTCGCGGGCGCCGGGCC
>CAZOBN010000174.1:0-5905 GCA_964577835.1 uncultured Rhizobiaceae bacterium | reverse complement strand
GCGCGGATCGACCGGCGTGGTCGCGTGGTTGTCCAGGTAGATCGGCCGGGCTGGGCGCTTGTCGGTGCTTCGCCCGTCTGCTGCGTTCATGTCACTCATGAGAACTCTTTCAGGCGGCGGGCGCGGTTGTATCGCGCCGGTGGGCGCGTGGGTTCGCGTCGCGCCGGTCGGCGCGGAGATGTGTATCGCGCCGACCGGTGCGGGCAAAGAGTTCGCTCCACGCCTGCATAAAGGCATCCACGTCCGAGGTTTCGCTGCGCCATCCGAGGCTGAGGCGGATCGCGCTCGCGGCTTCTGCCTCGTCCACGCCCATGGCGCGCAGCACATGGGAGGCGGCGACCTTGCCCGACGAACAGGCGGCGCCGGCGCTGATCGCCACGCCGGCGAGATCGAAAGCCATGACCTGGATTTCGCTGGCCACGCCCGGCATGGACAGGCAACTCGTATTGGCCAAACGCGGCGCATCGGCACCGAACGCGCGGACGCCCGGTGCCAGCGCCCGCGCACCGGCTTCGATTCTGTCGCGCAAGGCGGCCAGGCGCGGCTGGTCGGCGATGTCGCCGCCGGCGTCGTCGGCCGCCGCGCCAAATCCGGCGATGCCAGTCAGGTTTTCCGTGCCGCCGCGACGGCGACGCTCATGGCCCCCGCCGACCATCAGGGGCACGAGCTCCAACCCGTCGCGCACGATGAGCGCGCCGACGCCGGCCGGACCGCCGATCTTGTGTCCGGAAATGGTCAGAAGATCGGCGCCGAGCGCGGCCATATCGAGCGCGAGCTTGCCGGCGGCCTGCACCGCGTCGCAATGGACGAGCGCGCCGCGGGCGTGCGCCAAGGCAGCGACCTCGGCGACCGGCTGCACCACACCAGTCTCGTTGTTGGCGAGCATCACCGAAACGATGGTGTCGCCTGCATCGCTGCCGAGCAGGCGGTCGAGCGCGGCGAGATCGACGGTGCCGTTGGCTGTGACCGGAATCTCGTCGGCATGGGGCAGCCGCCGAGCCGCGGCGCGCGCCGAATCGTGTTCGATGGCCGAAACGAGCGCGCGCTGGCGCCCGCCGCCAAGCAACGCCAGCGCATTGGCTTCGGTGCCGCCCGAGGTGAAGACGACGCCAGCCGGCGCCGCACCGGCCAGCGCGGCGATCTTGGCGCGGGAATCCTCGAGCAGGCGGCGCGCCAGGCGGCCGAAGCGATGCACGGACGACGGATTGCCGGTCATCTCCATGGCCTCGATCATCGCCGCCTTGGCCGCGGGCTTGAGCGGCGCGGTGGCGTTGTAGTCGAGATAGATGGGGGACATGACGGACATGCGCGGCCTGCTACTCGGCCGCGGCGGCGCTGCGATGGAGGGAGCCGGACTTGCCGAGCACGCGGCGCTCGCAAACATCGGCGAGGGACACCGAATTGAGGAACAGGTGAATGTGGTTGCCGAGTTCCTCCCACAGGTCGTGGGTGATGCAGCGGCCCTGGAAGCCGGTGCAGCCGCGCGGGCTGCCCGGCATGCAGCGCGTGGCGCGGATCGGTTCGTCCACGGCGAGAATGATGTCGGCGATGCGCGTCTGATCCGGCGGGGAGGCGAGCAGATAGCCGCCGCCAGGCCCTCGCACGCTTTTGACCAGACCGCCGCGGCGCAACCGCGCGAACAATTGTTCGAGATACGACAGCGAGATCTCCTGGCGCGCGGCGATGTCGGCAAGCGAGATCGGCCGCGCGCCGATCCGGTCGCAGCCCGTGTTCTTCGCCAGATCGGCCATCGCCATGACCGCATAGCGGCCCTTCGTGCTCAGCTTCACCGTTTCCTCCGCTTCGGCCACTCGCGCGTGGCGCGAACTTCATAGGTCACGCGGTCGAACCCATTGCCGCGTGCGGCTCGAAACCCGCCCGGCGCCCTGCTCGCTGGCGCGGTGCTCATGAAATGCCGACCCACGCGGCACCCTGGTCAGCCGTGATAAGCCTTCGAGCGCTCCTGGGCCGCTTCGTCAGGCTCAATATCCGAATCGCTCTGGCGCTCCAACTCCTCGATCCGCGCCTTGAGCGTGTTGACCTGCTCGACCAGTGCGTCGATGGCGCGCGCCACAGGGTCGGGCAGGTCGGCCGAAGGCGTGCCGTAAGCGACGAAGCCTTCCCGGCTCACACCAGCATCGGACGATTGGCGAAACTCCTCCGCGAGAAGCTCCGCGCTGACCGGCGCGCCGTCATAGGTCTCGCGGTGGGCGAGCTCGCGCAGCGAGGCTTCGCGCGCCACCACGGGGCGGGCCGGAATGCCGACCATGGTCGCGCCGGGCGCGACATCCTTGAGCACGACGGCATTGGCGCCGATGCGGGCCCCGGGGCCGACGGTGATCGGGCCGAGCACCTGGGCGCCGGCGCCGACGATCACATTGTCCTCCAGGGTCGGATGGCGCTTGCCGCCCTTGAGCGAGGTGCCGCCCAGGGTGACGCCCTGATAGAGGGTCACATCGTTGCCGATCACGGCGGTTTCGCCGATCACCACGGCCATGCCGTGGTCGATAAACAGCCGTTCGCCGACCTCGGCTCCGGGATGGATCTCGATTCCGGTCAGAAACCGCCCTAAATGGGACAACCAACGCCCCAAAAGATGGAATCCGCGGCGCCAAGCCCCGTTGGCCAACCGGTGGATCAAGACCGCATGAAAGCCGGGATAGCAAAAAATCACCTCGAGCCGCGAACGGGCGGCGGGGTCCCGGGCCATCATCGAGTCGATGTCGCTGCGAAGAGTCTTGAAAAACATGGGGCCTACTATGGTATTGTTACGAGTTATGACAAGTATTCCAGCGCTTTGAAGCGCGCGGCCCGCTGGCCACCCCCGATCATGCATCGGTCCGGCTGAAGCCGGTATGCCGTGCTTGGCCGAACTTTGGAATCCCGTCCATCTTGGAAACGACCGATCCCATATAAATATCCCATGCAGCGGGGTCAAGTTTAGCTGCCTGGAAAGGTAAATCTAGCATGTCAATTAACCCAGTGTCTTACTCAGTTTTGGGGCGATTCCAAACCCCGGCGCAGCAGGCAGGTGCACGATGCCAGATGTGATTTTCAACGGTCCCGACGGGCGGATCGAGGGCCGTTATCAGCACGGCAAGGAGCCCAACGCTCCGATCGTGCTGCTGCTGCATCCGCACCCGCAGCACGGCGGCACGATGAACAACAAGGTTGTCTACAACCTGTTTCATGCCTTTGCGCAGCGGCGGTTCTCGGCCTTGCGTTTCAATTTCCGCGGCGTCGGACGCTCCCAGGGCGGCTTCGACCATGGCACGGGCGAACTGAGCGACGCGGCCGCGGCGCTCGATTGGCTGCAGACCCACAATCCCGATGCGTCACGCTGCTGGATTGTCGGATTTTCCTTCGGCGCCTGGATCGGCATGCAGTTGCTGATGCGCCGGCCCGAAATCGAAGGATTCATCGCCGTCTCGCCGCCGGCCGATCGCTATGATTTTTCGTTCCTCGCGCCCTGCCCGGCCTCCGGACTGATCGTCCAGGGCGATCGCGACGAAACGGTGCCCGAGGCCGACGTGGCGAAGCTCGCTCACAAGCTGGCGCATCAGCGCGACATCACGGTCGAATACAAGCTGATCAAAGGCGCCAATCATTTCTTCACCGACAAGCTCGACGAGATGAACGGCATCGTGGACAAGTATCTCGACAAGGCGCTGGGCGTCTCGCCGAGCATTGCCAAAGCGAGTTAGCCGAATTCGCCTCAGGGAATATCGCCTTCGCGTGCCCCCTCCCCCTTTGATGGGGGAGGGCCGGGGTGGGGGTGACGCTCCCCCCCCCAAACCACCCCCCCCACGGGGGAGGGACCATTAGAGATTTTCGTTTGTGCAGGACTCACCCGCAGACCCGGAGGGGTAACTTGCCGCCCCCCCAGCCTTTTGGGGGGGGGGGGGGGGGGGGGGGCCCCACGCTCCCCCCACCTAACCTCCCCCGCAAGGGGGGAGGAACAATTAGAGATTTGCGTTTGTCCTGAACTCACCCGCTGACCGGCAGGTGAAGCTTGCCGCCCGCCATGGGCTGCCTGACGCCGGTGGTGCGCGGTAGGCTCAAGGGCAGGCTACGCAGGCTGCGCACCGCGAGGAAGCCGAAGGCCTGCGCCTCCAACGCATCGCCATCCCAGCCCACCGTCTCGACCGCTTCGACGGGCGCCGACAAGGCCGCGCGCAATGCCGTCATCAGCGCGGCATTGTGGCGTCCACCGCCGCACACCAGCCATTGCTTCGGCGGAGCCGGCAGATGATCCTGGGCGCGCGCCACCGCCGCCGCCGTGAATGCCGCGAGGGTGGCGGCCCCGTCGTTCACCGGCAGTCCCGCCATGACGGTGATGTTGAAGTGGTTGCGGTCGAGCGATTTCGGCGGTCGGCGGCCGAAGAACGGATTGGTCAGCAGGGCTTCGAGCGCGTGCTTGTCGACGTGGCCCGCCGCCGCGATGGCACCGTTCTCGTCGAAGGCGCGGCCGGTGTGGCGCCGTACCCAGTCGTCGATCAGCGCGTTGCCCGGCCCGGTGTCGAAGGCGAGGATTTCCTCGTCGCCGTCGCACGACCCGATCCAGGTGACATTGCCGACGCCGCCGAGGTTGAGCACGGCCAACGGCATCGGCAGCTTCGCGGCGAGCGCGCGGTGGAACAGCGGCACCAGCGGCGCGCCCTGCCCACCCGCCGCGACGTCGGCGGTGCGGAAATCATTGACCACCGGAAACCCGGTCAATCGCGCCAGCAGGCCGCCGTCGCCGATCTGCCGGGTGATGCCGGCGTCGGGCCGATGCAGGATGGTATGGCCGTGGAATCCGATGACCTGGAGCTCGTCGACGGGAAACTGGCCGCGCGTCAGCAGGATGCGCACCGCCTCGACATGGGCGAGGGTGACGGCGCGGGCCACGCCAGCCGACGCCCGGGCCAGCCTGTCGGCGCCGAGCACGCCGCGGATCCGCTCGCGCAGATCGCCGTCGTAGGCAACCGTCAGGGCCGGTCCGAAATCGGTGATCGTTTCGCCATCGGTGCGAATGAGCGCCGCATCGATGCCGTCGAGCGATGTCCCGCTCATCAGGCCGAGCGCCCATATGGGCTCTTTCACCGAAGGCCGGACGGGCGCCGCCATCCCCGCTTGCATTGTCGCCATCGGCCGATTGTGCTAAATTAGCGGCCCACCTGCAATTGGGAAACCGACAACCCGCCGCCATTTGGTCGAAAGCAGCCAATTCGCCGGCGCAGCATCCGAAGCCGTCATCACCATGAACACCCCGGCGCCTTTCACGCCCCGCTCCGACTTTCTGCGCGTCATGATCGAGCGCGGCTTCCTCCACCAGTGCACCGACCTGGAAGGGCTCGACGCGCGCCTGCGCAAGGGCGTGGTGACCGCCTACAACGGCTTCGACGCCACCGCCGATTCGCTCCATATCGGCCATCTCGTGCCGATCATGATGCTGCGCTGGCTGCAGAAAACCGGCCATCGGCCGATATCGCTGATGGGCGGCGGCACCACCAAGATCGGCGATCCGTCCGGCAAGGACGAAGGCCGCAAGCTGCTCGACGATTCCGACATCGCCACCAACATCCGGGCGATCCAGAAGACATTCGACCGGTATCTGAAATACGGCTCGGGCCCGACCGACGCCATCATGGTCAACAACGCCGATTGGCTCGATGAGCTGAAATACATCCCCCTGCTGCGCGACATCGGCCGGCATTTCACCGTCAACCGCATGCTGACCTTCGATAGCGTGCGCCTGCGGCTCGAGCGCGAGCAGCCGCTCACCTTCCTCGAATTCAACTACATGATCCTGCAGAGCTATGACTTCGTCGAATTGGCGCGGCGCTACGGCTGCACCCTGCAGACCGGCGGCTCGGCCCAGTGGGGCAACATCGTCAGCGGCGTCGATCTCGGCCGCCGCGTC
>CAZOBN010000173.1:0-6093 GCA_964577835.1 uncultured Rhizobiaceae bacterium | reverse complement strand
GAGTGCCAGATTGCACTCGCTGAGCAGGCGCAAGGCCCGATTGAGCCGGTTTTGCCGCAATCCGGATCAGAACATCGCCGACCTCAAGGCCCAGGTCGCCGCCTGCGGCAAAGGAACCGAGGAATTGCGCCGCATGGTGGAGGGCTTCGGCCTCGACGTGGTGCGCGCCTACATGGGCCATGTGCAGGACAATGCGGAGGAGTCGGTGCGCCGCGCCATCGGCGCGCTGGCCGACGGCAGCTTTATCGTGCCGCTCGACGATGGCGCGCAAATCCAGGCGCGCGTTTCCATCGACCGGGCGAAGCGCGAGGCCGTCGTGGACTTCACCGGCACCTCCAGGCAACGGCCCAACAATCGCAACGCGCCGTCGGCGATCTGCCGCGCCGCGGTGCTCTATGTCTTCCGCACGTTGGTGGCCGACGACATCCCGATGAATGCCGGCTGCCTGCGGCCGATCCGCATCGTCATTCCGGAGGGCTCCATGCTCGCCCCGCGCTATCCGGCCGCCGTGGTCGCCGGCAATGTGGAGACGTCCCAGGCGGTGTGCGACGCGCTCTATGGTGCGCTCGGCGTGCTCGCCGCCTCGCAGGGCACCATGAACAACTTCACCTTCGGCGACGCCCGGCATCAGTATTACGAAACCGTGGCGGGCGGCATGGGGGCGGGAAACGGTTTCGACGGCGCGAGCGCCATCCAGACTCACATGACCAACTCGCGCCTGACCGATCCGGAGGTGATCGAGGCGCGCTATCCGGTGCTGGTCGAGGATTTCCGAATTCGCGAAGGCTCCGGCGGGGCGGGCCGCTGGCGCGGCGGCGACGGGGTGGTGCGCCGGATCCGCTTCCGCGAGCCGATGGGCGCCGCCATCCTGGCCAGCCGGCGCGTCACCGATCCGTTCGGGGTGAACGGCGGCTCATCCGGCGCGCGCGGGCGCACCACGGTGGAGCGGCGCGATGGGCGCATCGAGGAGCTGCCGGCGACCGCGGCAACCATGGTCGAAGCCGGCGAGGTTTTCGTCATCGAGACGCCGGGCGGTGGCGGCTACGGGGCGCTGCCTGGTGGCAAGCCCTGACGGGAAGGCGCCGGCGCGGCGGCAACGAAGCGCACGACACCGCGCCCTGGCGGAAACAATCGAACTCGATGCTTCAATGGGGAGAGCCGAGGGAGACGACAAGCACAGCCTCCGTCGCAAGCCGAGCGCGACGCTGGAGTGTAAGCCGCCTAGCGTGCCTTCGGCGCGTCTTCCGGCGACGACGGCTTGTCCAACTGCTTGCCTTCCAGCTCGCGGCCGATCCGCTCGGCGTCCTGAGACTGGCGCGTCTTGTCGTCCTTGCCGCGGCCGAACCGAACGCGGTTCTCGGAGGCTCGCTTCTGCGACGAGGCGCGGGAGCGCTGCTTGCGGTACTGATTCAGATTGACGACGTCACCCATACTTCGGCCGTCCTTCCTGGGCCCCGCCGCCCCCAACCATGGTGGCTCACCGGCTGGAACCCTATCATCGAAGCGCCACATTCAGTATGGTAGATTAACTCAAACCAACGGGACCGCAAGAGCCGTCGCACCATGACGGTGACGTTTGAGAGCGGTACCCAGGTTCGCGCGGCTCACCCTCTCGACCGCCGCGGCCGCATGGGTGCAAACAGCAACGAGGATCGGTTTGAAGAAGGTTCTTGTCGGTCTGGCGGGCCTGGTGGCATTGCTCATCGTCACCGTGCTCGTTGCGCCGAGCTTCATCGACTGGACCAGTTACCGTAACGGCATCGCTGCCGAGATCGAGCGGGTTCTGGGCCGCCGCGTGGCGATCGACGGCGCGGTCGAGGCCTCGATCGTGCCGACTCCCCGGCTGTCGCTGCACGGCTTGCGCTTGGGCAACCTGACCGGCGCTTCATCGCCTTATATGGCGCAGGTCGAGGCGCTCGAACTGCGCGTGGCGTTCTGGCCGCTGCTGTCCGGCAAGATCGTCGTGACCTCCGTCGTGCTGCGCAAACCGGTCGTCGAGTTCGAGGTCCTGCCGGACGGACAGCGCAACTGGGTGTTCGGGCGCTCGATCGAGGATGTCCAGTTCGAAAACGCGACCGTCACCGACGGCACCGTGATCTACCGCGAGACGCGCTCGGGCGCCGAGCAGCGGGTCGAGGGCATCAATGCGCGCTTGGCCGCGGATGGCTTCTATGGCCCGCTCCGCGCCGCGGGCGAGCTGCGCTACGATGCCATTCCGCTGCGCTTCAGCCTGTCGACCGGTCGGTTCGATCCACGCGGCCAGACGGCCACGCCCGTCAATCTGACGGCCGAGATTCTGAGCCCCTCGCGCGGGCTCGTCCGCGGACAATCGGTGCGCGCCACCGGCAGTTTCACCGGAACGGTGCGCTTGCCCGAGGCCGGGCCGCAGATCGGCGGCCAGCTCAAGCTGCGCGGCGACGATATGGCGGATGTCGTCGCGACCCTCGGCGCGGGCCGCGACGTGCCGGACCTTGTGGCGCAGCCGTTCAGTCTGGAGAGCGCGCTCGATCTCAAGGACAACATCCTAACGGCCAACGGTGTCAACCTGCAACTCGGCGAAACGCGCGCCCAGGGCGCGGTGAACGCCGCATTCACGGGCGACGAGCCGCAGCTCGACATCGCCCTGACCCTGGGGCGGATCGACCTCGACGCCTGGCTCGCCGCGGCGGCGAAGAAGGCGGCCTCGCGTCCGGCCGAGGAGAGCGACAGGGTGGGCGAACCGGAGGAATTCGAGCTGCCGGTGAACCTGCGGTTGACTCTCGACGTCACGGCGGACGCGCTGACATATCGCGGCGGCGCGGCGCGCCAGATCAAGCTCGCGGCCGAAATGGGCGACGGCGTGGTCGATATCTACCAGTTTTCCGTCCAGTTGCCGGGCGGTACCGATGCCACCTTCAACGGCAAATTGCTCGCCGTCGACGGTCGGCCGCGGGTCAATGGCCTGGCCGAGGTCGCCTCGGACGATTTCCGCAGCTTGCTCGCCTGGCTCGACGTGGATATGTCCGGCCTGCCCGCCGGCCGCCTCAATAAGGTTTCGGCCATCGGCCATGTGGGGGCTACGGCGGAGATGCTCGATATCGGCGAGCTCGATCTGCGCTTCGACAACACGCAGGTGACCGGCGCGCTGGTCGCCGCCCTGCGCGAGCGGCCGGCCTTCGGGGTCAATCTCATCGTCGATCGGTTCAACCTCGATTCCTATCTGCCGGGCGCCAGCGCGGCGGGGGCGGAGATGACGGCGGCGGCGGCCGCGGGCGCGCTGCCGCTGACGGTGCTCACGGAATTCGACGCCAATCTGCGGCTGCGGGTCGGTCAACTGGCGCTCGGCAACACGACCGCGCGCGGCGTCAATCTCGATGGCACCCTGGCCAATGGCGTGCTCACCATGCGCAAGCTGGCGGTGGCCGATCTGGCGGGCGCGGCGCTCGGTGTTTCCGGCACGCTCGACGGTTTCGACGACAAGCCGCGGGCGAATGTGGAATTCGAGGTGAAGGCGGACGAGCCGGCGGGTCTGCTGCGCGCCGCCGGAATCCCGCTGCCGCTGCCCGAAGAGGCGGTCAAACCTTTCGCCGCGGAGGGCAAGCTGTCAGGGCGCGATGCCGCCTACAAGGTCGATGCGACCGTCAACGCAGGGGTCACGGCGCTGGCGGTGAAGGGCGATGTCGCGTTTCCTGTGGCGGCGCCGGCCCAGCTCGCGCTCGATCTCGGCATCCAGCATCCCAACTATATCGGTCTGATCCGCCTGTTCGACCCCGAGTTCACGCCGGAACAGGAGCCGGAGGCTCGGGCGGTCAATCTCGGCACGCGGCTGGAGAGCCGCGCCAAGGATTACAATCTATCGAACCTCAGCGGCGTGTTCGGTCCGCTGACGCTCGACGGCAATGTTTCGCTCGCGCTCGGCGACGGTTTGCCGCGCATCGCGGCGCGGTTGAATGCCGGCGACATCGACACGCGCCATTTCCTGGCGGCTCCGCAACCGAAGCGGCCGGAGCCGCGCGGCGCGGCCGATGCCGTCGTCGATCGCTGGTCGAGCAAGCCGATCGATCTCGGTTTCGCGCGAGTCGTGAACGGTAGCGTCGCCATTGGCGCCAAAAACCTGCGCCACCGCCAATGGACCATCGCCGACCCGAAGACGGAATTCGCTCTCGCCGGGGGTGGCGTCGAACTGAAACAGCTCAACGGGCAGTTGCGCGGCGGCAAGCTCGCCTTGCAGGGTCGCCTCGTGCCGAGCGGCCAGTCGGAGGCCCTGGCATTGGATTACACCCTCAGCGTGGTCGGCGCCGAGCTTGGCCCATCGCTGTTCGACGCGCCGATCGATTTGTCCGGCGGCCGCTTCGATCTCGAGCTGGAGGGCGCTTCCGCCGGATCGAGCGAGGCGGCGCTGATCGCCGGCCTCAACGGCAAAGGGCTGCTCACGGCCGAGAACACCGTGCTGAAGGGTTTCGATCTCAATCGGCTCAATGCCAGGCTGCCGTTCGTCGAGTCTCCCGGCGAGCTGGTCCGCCTGATCCAATCCTCTCTGTCGGGCGGCACGACGCGGGTGACGCGCCTGCAGGGCGACATGACGATGACCAACGGCGTGGTCGGCATCGACGATCTCCGCATCAGGTCGCCGGCCGGCGACGTGCGCGCCTTGGTGGCCGCGGACCTGCCGCCCTGGCGCCTCGATGCGACTGTGGAAGTGCGCCTCGCCAGCATGGCAAACCCGCCGCCGTTCGAAATGCAATTGAGCGGACCGCTCGATTCGCCGAAGCGCGATTTCGAAAGCGACGCGCTGCAGGCCTATCTGCTGGAGGAAAGCGCCCGGCGACCGCGGCGTCCGGTGCAGCCGAGACCGCCGGCCGCGTCGGCGCCAACGCCGGCACCGCAAACCATGCCGGCGGTGCCGCCGCAGAGCGCGCCGCGCGTCCCCGATGCCGCTCCCGGCGCGCCCGCCGCCGGTCCGTCGAGCGCGCCAGCCGCCAGCGCGCCACGCCAGACCGTCACCCCGCCGGCCGTGCCCGCGACCCGCACCACCGACGAGCCGCGCGTGCTGCAACGCTCGCCCAATGCGCCGGCTGCCGCGCATGAGGTTCCACGCCCCCCGCCGGCGACGCCGGCGACCCCCGGCGCGCGCGTGTTGCAGGTCTCGCCCAACGCGTCCCCAAGACCGACGGGCGGTCCCGAGCCGGTTGAACCGGAGACGGGTCAACCGCCGCCCGGCATGCCACCGGCCGGTCAGCCGGCATCGCCCGATCCGGATGCCTTCACGCGCGAGATCCTGCGCGGCATCGGGCCTTAGTTCGCGAATCTGGATCGGGGCTGCGGTCGGGTTCAGCTTCCGGCGCGCCCGCGCAACCACTCCAGTACGTACAACCGGATCGCGCTCGACAGATTGCCGCCGCGCGATCGGTCGATCTCGGCGATCAGCGCGTTGAGCGAGAGGTCGCGCGCCGCCGCGATGGCGCGCAACTCGTCCCAGAACGCCGCCTCGAGTGAGACGCTGGTCTTGTGCCCGGCGACCAGCACCGAGCGCTTGCGCAGTCGGCTCGCGTCCATCGGTTCAGCGCTTGGGCGGCGGCGTCGGGCCGAGCATGGCCGTGGGATCGACCCAGCGGTCGAAATCCTCCGGCTTCACCAGGCCGAGCGCCAGCGCCGCCTCCTTGAGCGAGGAATTCTCCGCGAAGGCTTTCTTGGCGATCTTCGCCGCGGCGTCGTAGCCGACGTGCGGATTGAGCGCGGTGACCAGCATGAGCGACTGGTCCATCAGCGCTTTCAGCCGCGCTTCGTTCGCTTCGATGCCGACGACGCAATTGTCGGCGAAGCTCTTCGCCGCGTCGCCCAGCAGGCGCAGCGACTGCAGCACGTTGTAGGCGATGACCGGCTTGAACACGTTGAGCTCGAGATGGCCCTGCGCGCCGGCGAAGGTGACCGTCGCGTGGTTGCCCATCGCCTGGGTCGCCACCATGGTCACCGCCTCGGCCTGGGTCGGGTTGACCTTGCCCGGCATGATCGAGGAGCCCGGCTCGTTCTCCGGCAGATGGATCTCGCCGAGGCCGGAACGCGGGCCGGAGGCGAGCAGGCGGATGTCGTTGGCGATCTTGGTGAAGGACACGG
>CAZOBN010000172.1:0-6183 GCA_964577835.1 uncultured Rhizobiaceae bacterium | reverse complement strand
AGGATCGACGCCCGCTGGAGCAGGGCGCGGGCGATGGCGACGCGCTGCTTCTCGCCGCCGGAAAGCTTGAGGCCGCGCTCGCCGACTCGGGTGTCATACCCGCGCGGGGTCGAGACGATGAAGTCGTGGATCGCGGCGAGCCGCGCCGCCTCTTCCACCTCCTGCGCCGACGCGGAAGGGCGTCCGTAGGCGATGTTGTAGAACACCGTGTCGTTGAACAGGACGGTATCCTGCGGCACGATGCCGATGGCTTCGCGCAGGCTTTTCTGGGTCACCGAACGGATGTCCTGGCCATCGATCAGGATGCGGCCGCCGCTCACGTCGTAGAAGCGGAACAGCAGTCGGGAAATGGTGGATTTCCCGGCGCCGCTCGGACCGACGATGGCCACCGTGCGGCCCGCCGGCACCGTCACCGACACATCCTTCAGTATCTGGCGGTCCGGGTCGTAGTCGAACAGCACGTGGTCGAAGGTCACCTCGCCGCCGGTCACGCGCAGCGGCTTGGCGCCGGGCGCATCCTTGATCTCCTGCTTGACGTCGAGCAGCCGGAACATCTGTTCCATATCGGTCAGCGACTGCTTGACCTCGCGATAGACGTAACCCAGGAAATCGAGCGGCAGGTAAAGCTGGATGAGATAGGTGTTCACCAACACGAAGTCGCCGACCGACATGGTGCCGTTGGCGACGCCACGGCCCGCCATCAGCATGACGGCCATCAGTCCCGTCGCGATAATGCCGGCCTGGCCGATATTGAGCGCGGACAGCGAGGTCTTGTTCCAGGTGGCGACACGCTCGTAGCGCGCCAGGGCCTCGTCGTAGCGCCGTACCTCATGGTCCTCGTTGTTGAAGTATTTGACCGTTTCGAAGTTGATCAGGCTGTCGATGGCGCGCGTGTTGGCGACGTTCTCGACCGCGTTCATCTCGCGGCGGAACTTGAGCCGCCATTCGGTGACCGTCAGCGTGAAGACGATATAAGAGCCGATGGTGGTGAACGTGATCAGGGAATACCAGAAGTCGTAGAGGTACCACAGGATGCCGCAGACCAGCAGGATCTCGAGCAACGTCGGCACGATATTGAACAGCATGAAGGCGAGCACGAACTCGATGCCCTTGGTGCCGCGCTCGATGACGCGGTTCAGCCCGCCGGTCTGGCGGTCGAGGTGGAAGCGCAACGACAGGCCATGCAGATGCTCGAAGACCTGGTAGGACACGCGGCGCACCGCGCGCTGGGTCACCTTGACGAACAGCGCGTCGCGCAGCTCACCGGAAGCCGCCGCCAGGAACCGCACGACGCCATAGCCGACGATCAGCCCGATCGGCAGGACGATCTCGGTCGGCACGCCGCCCTTGGCGGTCAGCGCGTCGATCGCGGCCTTGTAGAGGATCGGCACATAGACCGTGGCCGCCGTCGCGACCCCCAGCAGGCAGAGCGCCAGCACGACGCGCAACCGCAGGGCCGGCGGATTGGCCGACCACAGGTAGGGCAGCATGGCGCGCAACACATGCAGGTCGAGGTGCTGGCCGAGCGTACGGCGGTCGTCGCCCGGCCCACCGGCGCCGAACGTGCTCTGGTCCTGGCCGGCGATCGGGTTGGGTTGTCTGGTCGAAGCGCCTTCGGCAAGGCTCATGAAACACGCACCACGATGAATTGAAGACGCGAAGGAGGCGAATGGCGGCCATTCGTGGCATCCTGACCCGCATGGGAGCCGGATTTTCCGCCGTGACGAGCCAGCCCGGTGACACCGCATTATGGCGGCTCACGCGCGCGCTGCCAGGGAAAAAGGGCCGGAATCGCTTGACACGCTTTTGTCACCGGCTGCGCCAGCACGCACGCCCTCGGGTGTTCGCGGCCACCCTGTGCCTCACCGCCCCCGCGTTCGCGGACTCGACCGTCGTGCCGGACGGCGCCGCGCAGAGCGAGGCCGCGGCCTTCTACAGCGGGCGACGCATGACCATGATCAGCGGCTATACGCCGGAGGGCGGCGATCGGCAGCAGGAACGCGCCTTCGCCGGCATGACCATCACCTCCGGCCTGAAACCACGCGGAGAAGAAGACTTTCACGGTCGCCTCCTCGCACGGCACATGGGGCGCCACATTCCGGGCCGGCCCGCCTTCATCGTGCAGACCCTGCCGGGCGCAGGCGGCCGGCGCGCCGCCGACTACCTCTACAACCGGGCGCCACGGGACGGCTCCGTGATCGGCAACCTGGAACGCGGTTTGGCCGCGGAACCGCTGCTGCAGGGTGGCAGCCGCACCGGCGCGAACGGCGCACCCATCGCGCGGGCGTTCGAGTGGATCGGCAGCCTGCGCGGGGAAACCGGCTTTGTCATCGCGTGGCGCGCCGCCGGCGATCGCGACGCATGGACGCTCTTCGAACACGAGATGATCGTCGGCGGCACGAGCCCAGACGATGATTCGATCCGGCTCGCCCGCGCCTTGAACGCGTTGCTCGGCACGCGCTTCAAGATCATCGGCGGATACACCGGGACGATCGAACTGCAGATCGCCATGGAGCGGGGCGAAATCGCCGGCTTTATTGCCGGCTCGAGCGATATCAAGAGCCGGCTGATCCCCTGGGTGCAGACCGGCCAGGCGCGCGCCCTGCTGCAACTGGGCCTTCGGCAAGACCCGGCATTGCCGGACGTGCCCCTGGCCTTGGACTTTGCCCGCAGCGCCGAAGATCGAGACGCTCTCGCGTTCATTTTCACGCGCCAGGCCCTCGGCTCGCCCTACGTGGCGCCGCCGGGCACGCCCGCCGCACGGATGGCCGCCTTGCGTCGGGCTTTCGATTCCACCATGGGAGATGGCGAATTTCTCGCCGACGCGGCGCGGCTCGATATCGGCATCCGGCCAATCACGGGGGCCATGCTGGATGCCATGATCGCCCGCCTTGCCGCAGCGCCGGCCCCGGTGCGCGAGCGGGCCTTAAGCGCCATCGGCGCGGCGCGGCCGGCAATGCCCATGCCGCATCGCTAATCTCCAGGCGGACGACCGCTGCGAGTGCGTGGCAAGTGGGCTCAGCCGCGGCGCGGCGGCGGTGGCAATGCCATCTTGATGCGGCCGTCATGGGACATCGCGCCGGCGGCGTCGCGAACCGCCTGGTGGATCGCCAGATTGGCCTTGCCGCGTGCCTCCTGCAGACGCTCGAACGCCGCGGAGAACGCCGCAGGATCGTACGGCGAGGTGCGCAAGCTGCGCCGGAAATTCTGCTGAGCCGCACGCATCTCCTCGAGCCGATCCCGGATCTCCTTTTCGTGCTCCTGGAAGGCCTGTTGGAGAATCGGCTTGTCGGCCGCCGGCAGGCGATTGGCGATGCGGTCCGCGATGCTCGCCGCCGTCGGCAATCCCGGCGGCCCTCCCGGTCCGCGACCGCTGAAGAGCGACGGCTTCAGGACCCAGGCGCCCACCACGCCGACGAGAAACAGATTGAGGGCGATCGAGCCGACCAGCGCGATGCTTAGCCAGCGATTGCGGCCTTCGCGCGGCGACTCCGGAAGGCCGCGAATGCTCCCCGTCTCGCTCATGGCAGATCCTCGGCAACATCGGACGCCATATCGCCAACGAAGAAGGGCGACGCGTCGCTGCTGGAATAGGCTGGCTCGATCGTCAGGCCGACCACGATGCCGAGCGCTGTCATGCTCGCCATCACCGCGGCGCGCGGCCAGAACGCGGTCGCCAGAACGGACAGCCGCAGGCCGACGGATCGCGCCGCGGCGGACTGGCGCCCCGCTTGCGGCGGCGGGAAGGCGGTGGCAGCGGTCAGCCGGGCCAGCGCCGCGTCCGGCACATCAGCCGGCAACGCGGCAAGTGCGTCATCCAGGGCGCGCGCCCGCGCCACCATCTGTCGCGCTTCCGGCGAGCGGCCGACCAGTGCCTGCGCCGCCGGCCGTTCGGCCTCCGGCCAACGCAGCGGATCCGCTCCGTTGGCGTCGATCATTCGCTGCAACCGGTCGAGCGACATCTCGCTCGTGCTTTGGGCGCTCATGGCTCCTCCATTTCTACGGCGATCACGCCGCGTTTTTCCAATTCCACGCGCAACGCCCGGCGCGCGCGCGCAAGAAGCGACTCGAGGGCCTCGACGGAGACCGCCAGCACATCCGCCGCCGCGGCGTTGCTCAAGCCCTCGTAATAGCTCAATACCAGCGCCGCCCGTTGGCGATCGGACAACGCGCCGAGCGCCGATGTCACGAGTGCGGCCCGCTGTCCCGCGGCAAGTGCGGCTTCCGCCGACGGCCGGCTGTCGATGGGATCGCCGGCGACCTCGAGCGGCGCCATGGGCGCGCGACGGCGGCGGTCGAGGCAGAGATTCATCACCACCCGATAGAGCCAGGTGGTGAACCTCGCCCCCTTGTCCCGCCAATCGGCAGCGTGTTGCCAGACGCGCAGGAACGCATCTTGCGCGACATCCTCCGCTTCGGCCAGATTGCCCGTCATGCGGCGCGCCATGGCGAGCACGCGTCGGCCATGGCGTTCGACCAAGATGTGATAGGCCTGCCGGTCGCCGGCCCCGACCAGCGCCAGCAAGTCTTCGTCGCATTGGTCCTGCATGTCGCTCGCCACGCGCCGTGGCTCCACGCCTCTATCCCCAACGTCGTTGGTCCGGCCGCGAACAGCACTCAACCGGCCCCCGTCATGGACACAGGAGACGCGAGCCGGGGGCGTGACCGCCGACGGCGCCTCGTCCTTATGCTTAGCGCCGGCGGCCATCATGCCGAATCAGCAAGCTGGCCGCGGTTTCCTTTTGCTCATCGGTTAGCCAATCATAGAACGCCGCCCATGCGGTGGCGAATTGCTTCTCGCTTGCCGCGCGCCACCCGTAGGCCTTGTCGACGTGCGCCGCCAAAGGCTGGCGGCCGTTATGCCCCGCTGGCTCGATGCCGATGGGGGACTCTTCCGCCCCGCCGGACAGCGCCACGGCCCGGTCGCGCAGAGCGCTGGCCAGCGCTTCCCACCGGGGTATTTGCTCAGGGGTCATGCCGAGCCTGGCTCGGGCAAGCGCGATACGCTGTTCGACATCGGCGGGCGCGGCGCCACCGTTTCCCTCGGCATCCAGCGAGCGCCGCACAACGACCGGTGCCGGCGCGGGGCGCTCCCGGATGCCCGTGAAGGCGCACTCCTGCGCGGCGCCGAACCGTGCGCCGAGCACGGCGGCTGTCGAAACCAGCGCCGCGACGGCAACCACCGCAGCCGGCGCTCCAAGATGGGCGATTGCGTTGCTCATCAAGACCTTTTTTGGCGCCGGTTATCGGAGCCTCGAAAGATTGAACGCATGACCGGCGAAAATCCGGCGCGGCGGACGCACCCGACAGGCCTGGGGCATTGTGGCAGGGCCGCAGGCAGTGTCCCGCGGCCCTGCCTGACGCTCAGATCCTGTGATGGCGCCCGGCCAGCAATTGATCCGCCGTCTTCTTTTGGTCGTCGTTCAGCCGATCGTAAAGAGCGCCAAAGGCAGCGGTGAACTGGCGCTGCCCATCGGCGTGCAACGCCAGGGCCTTGGCCCGCGCGCTCACGGCTTTCTCGCGGAGCGCCAGGATCTCGGGCGCGGTCTGCGTCTGGCGCCGTTCGGCACGGTCACGCCCACCTTCACCCCGGCCGTGGTCCGCCCGCATTTCGTCACGCACGGCCTGCATGGCGGCGGACTGATCGCGCAATGCCTTGGCCACCGCTTCCCATTGCGGTGCCTGATCGTCCGTGATCTTGAGTTCGGTCTTGAGAAAGGCGATACGCCCTTCGACATGATCGGTTCCGCCGAAGGCCGGCCCACCGCGATGCATCAGGGACCCGTGCGTATGCACCGGCGTGGCGTGACGCTCCTCGGATGGCGCGGCGATGGGAGCCGCCAAAGCATTGGGCGACGCAGCAAAGCCCACGGTGGATGAAAGCAGAGTGGCGGCAAGCGCCGCGGCGGAAACTGTGGCGAACAAACGGGACGTGCTCATACGAACTCTCCTATAGGCCCCAGGAATGCCGTGGGGCGTCGGAGGATTCAACGCGGCGGCAGGGGAAACCGGTCGGTTTGGAGAAAATTGGGGGTGGCAGCGCGCTCTGCCGCTACAAGGGCGATGACGAGCCGATTGCAGCCCCCGCGAAGGTGTCTCGCGGCTACCTCATTAGGCCAATCCGCCTGAGAGTCCGTTTTGAAATTCACGGGTGGGCGGTTCGCCTGAGCAGGTTGCCGCCCA
>CAZOBN010000171.1:0-6330 GCA_964577835.1 uncultured Rhizobiaceae bacterium | reverse complement strand
GGCCGGCCTGATCGTCATCGACTTCATCGACATGGAAGAGTCGCGCAATCAGCACAATGTCGAGAAGCGGCTGAAGGAAGCCATGCGCGTCGACCGCGCGCGCATCCAGATCGGCAAGATCAGCGCCTTCGGCCTGCTCGAGTTGTCGCGCCAGCGGCTGCGTCCGAGCTTCCTCGAAGCCTCCACGGAACGGTGCCCGCATTGCGAGGGCACCGGCTTGGTGCGTTCCACCGAATCGGCGGCGCTCCATGTCATCCGCGCGGTCGAGGAGGAAGGCATCCGCCGCCGCTCGGCCGAGATTCGCCTCGTGGTGCCGACCACCGTCGCGCTCTACATCCTCAACCACAAGCGCGCTGCGCTGGTGACTCTGGAGCAGCGCTACGGCTTCCACATCGTCATCGACACCGACGATACGCTGATCCCGCCCAACTTCCGCCTCGAGCGGCTCAAGACGCAGACCGCGCCGCCGCCGTCGCTTTCGGTTCAAGCCGGCCCGCCGCAGCTCGAGGAAGAGAGCCGCATCGACGTCGAGGATGAGACCGCGGTCGAGGACGAGGAAGAACGCGACGAGCAACCCATCGCCGCCGAGGAGCCTGGCGCGTCGGTCGACATCGAAGCCCGTGACGAGTCGCGCCCCTCCGGTGAGGCGCATGACGATCGTCGCGGACGCCGTTCGCGACGCCGCCGTGGCGGCGAGGACCGCGATCGCGGGCGCAATAGGCCTGAGCGTCCGGGTCAAGACCGTCACGAACGCCACGAGCGTCCGGCCGCCGCAATCGTCGAAACGGTCGCCGGTCCGGATCAGATGCAAGGCATCGCTGTCGAAGCCGCCATCGACGCGGCGTCCGGCGAGCCGCGCCCCATGGAACCGCACGCCGGCGAACTCCACCAGGGCGACGACGCGGCACGCAAGCGCCGCCGGCGCGGCAAGCGCGGCGGACGCCGTCGGCGCCGTCACGAAGATGGCACCGTCGACACCGGCCGCATGAGCGTCAATGGCGAGTCCCAGGATGCCTTCCAAGGCGAACCGCGAGACGCCAGCCAGGGCTACGAGAGCAGCACCTCCGGAGCACAGCCGGATTGGCAGTCGCCCGACGACGGAGCACCGCAGCCGCCCCATCGTCACGAGCCGGAGCATCGTCATGAGCCGGCGCATCACGAGCGCCCGGCCACAGCCGAGCATCGCGGCAATGGCGAAGCCCATGGGGCCACACCGGCCCCGCGCGAGTCGACGCAAAGGCCGCCGGAGCCGCCGGCTCCCGCCGTCCCGTCGCAGCCTGAGCATGACGCTCCCAAGCGCAAGGGCTGGTGGCAGCGGCTCACCCAATAGAGCCAGCGCTGTCGGCAAACAAACGAACCGCGCCGGAGCAATCCGGCGCGTTTCGCTTTTGGGGAACGGACTCGCCTGTGAGAGTGCGCCGGCGTCTTTCAGCCGCGCCAGGCCACGATGCGCCGCACCGCCTCGTGCATCTCGGCCTCGCTGCCGGCGAAGCAGAAGCGCACGAATCGTTCGCCGCGGTTCCGATCGAAGTCGATGCCCGGCGTGGCGGCGACACCCGCCTCGCGCAGCAGGCGCGCACAGAAATCCGTGCTCGATGGCGCGATGCCCTGCAGATCGGCATAGACGTAGAACGCCCCGTCGGCCGGCGCGATATGGCCTAGGCCGGCGCGCCCCAGGCCCTCGATCAGGATCCCGCGGTTGCGGCCGTAGCGCGCCACGTTGTCATCGAGCTCCTCGATGCTGTCGAAGGCGGCGACCGCCGCCAATTGCGCGAGCGTCGGCGGCGAAATGAACAGATTCTGCGCCAGGCGCTCGACCGTGCGGACCATGTCGGCGGGGATCACCATCCAGCCTAGCCGCCAACCGGTCATCGAGAAATATTTCGAGAAGCTGTTGATGACGATCGCCTCGTCCGCCACCGCGAGCGCCGTCTGCGCGGGCTTGTTGAAGGTGATGCCGTGGTAGATCTCGTCGGAGATCAGGCGCACCGAGCGGCGCCGGCACCATGCGGCGATGTCGCCCAGCGCCGCCGCGCTCAGCATGCTGCCGGTCGGATTGGCGGGCGAGGCGACGATGAGCCCGGCCGGCGACTGCGCCAGCTCATCGATCTGGGCGACGGTCGGCTGAAAGCCGGTCTCGATGCCGGTCGGGAACGTTGCCGGCACCACGTCGAGCGCCTGCAGGATATTGCGGTAGCCCGGGTAATAGGGTTCCGAGACCGCGACCGTATCGTTGGCGTCGAATGCCGCCAGGAAGGCGAGCAGGAAGGCGCCCGACGATCCGGTGGTGACGACGACGCGCGACGCATCGAGCGCGACGCCGTAACGCTCGCGATAGAAGCGCGCGATGCGTGCGCGCAATGCCGGCACGCCGAGCGCGTCGGTATAGCCCAGCCGGTCGGCGGTGAGCGCCGCCTTCGCCGCCTCGATCACCGGCCTGGGCGCTCCGGTCGATGGCTGGCCGACCTCGAGATGGATGACGTCCGCGCCGCTGGCTTCGCGCTCGGCCGCGGCGCGCATCACCTCCATGACGATGAACGGCGCGATCGCGCTGCGGCTCGAGGTTTTGAGGCCCATCGCTGGACTGGCCCGCGCGGCTACTGTTGAAGTGCCAGACCGAAGCCGCGGCGGTCCGTGCCGACTTCGCAGAGGCCTTCCGGCTTTTCGCCGCCGGGCGAGATCAGGCCCTTCGGGCAGTTGAAGCCGTTGACGAGGCCAAGAGATACCTGGGGCTCGCGCAGCACGGTGCCCGGCGCCACCGGATGAACCCGCGGTGCCGCCAGGGCGTCGGTCAGGGACTTGTTATCGGCCAGCACGCCGAGCGCCGTTTCGATCATCGCGGTCGGCGCGGCCGCGCCGCCGGATGCCGCCGCTGCGAAGAACATCTTGTTGACGCGCGGGTTGATTGCCAGCATTGGGGCGATCGCCAACTGTTCGCCGACGGGCAGCGGCGCGGCTGGCACGATGCCGGTGCCCGGGACCACCTGGCCGCTGCCGAATGGCTTGCCCATGCTGAACGAGCAGGCGACGGTGCCGCTGTAGCGGTCGGCGACGATGAGGCTGGCGCCGGCGGGCGCGCCTTCGACGGCAAGCTGCGTCACGCCTTGCGGTCGCGCACGCAGCGCCGCATCGGCGATCACCGCCGCTTTCGCGTCGCCGCGCGCTTTTTCGTAGGCGCCCTGGGCCGCGAGTTCGGCCCACATGCGGGCGGCGAGTTGGCCGCCGGGGCTCTGGGTGAAATGGGTCGTGAGCAGGCCGTAGCTGACCTGGATGGTGTCGCGCCACTGGGGCGAATAGGCGCGCAGCGCGTCCGTGGTCACCGTCATGCCCCTGCCCCGCGCCGCCTCGGCATATTGCCGCGCGAAGGTTCCGTTGTAGAAATCGCCGGGCGCGCGGCGCAGCAGGGAGAGCGTCGCTGCCAGATCGAGCTGCTGCAGGAAGGCGCCTTCGCCGGGCAGGCTGCCGTCCGGCTGCCGATAGATGCGGGCGAGATCGGGCGACTGGGCGATCGTGGACGAGGCCGCCGCGAGATCGCGCGCGAAGCCGCGCGACACCGGGTGGCCGAAACGGGCCAGGGATTCGCCAGAGGCCACCAACTGCTCCCAGCGCAGCCGGCCGTATTTCGCGTGCATGGCGAACATGCCGCGCGGCGCCCCCGGAATGCCCGGCGGCGCGACAAAATCGATCGAATCGACGCGCTTGGCGTCGTCGTTGAACAGCAGGCATTGGCCGCTGCTCGCCAGCCCGGCGACCGAGGGCCTGGTCACGGTCATGGTGAAGAACACGGCAACGGCCGCATCCACCGCATTGCCGCCGGCCGACAGCACATCGCGGCCGATCGTCGCCGCGCGCGGCTCGTCGGCGGCCACGCCGCCGAGAAAACCCCGTACGAAGCCGAGTTCGCCCTCTTCAGGTCCCTTGTTGCCGGAGCAGCCGACCAGGGCCAAACCCAAGGTCAGCAAGGCTGCCACGCATTGACGCTGCCTGCCGCGATCCCTACCTTTATGGGTAACCATCGGAGCCGGATTGTTGTTGAAACCCATTGGAATCCTTTGTGCTGGCCTCGTTGCCGGCTCTTTGATGCTCGTTCCGGCCGCGCCCGGATTCGCGCAAAGCAAGGCGCCCCGGTTGATCCGCGACGCGGAAATCGAAAATACCATTCGCGCCTATGCGACGCCACTGTTCCAGGCGGCGGGCTTGAACGCGACCGACATCGACATCTACCTGATCAATGACCCGTCGCTCAACGCGTTCGTCGCCGGCGGGCAAAACCTGTTCCTCCATACCGGACTGCTGATGCGCGGCCAGAACCCCAATCAACTGATCGGCGTCATCGCGCACGAGACCGGCCATATCGCCGGCGGCCACCTCGCGCGCTTCCAGGGTCAGCTCAAGAACGCCTCGATCATCGCCATCATCGCCATGATCGCCGGTGCCGGCGTGGCCGCGGCGGGCGGCGGCGACCTCGGCGCGGCGATCATGACCGGCGGCCCCAGCGTCGCGATGAGCCAGGTCCTCAGTTATAGCCGGGCGCAGGAATCGGCCGCCGATCAGGCCGGCCTGTCGTTCCTCGATGCGTCCGGCCAGTCGGCCAAGGGTCTGTCCGACTTCTTCCGCATTCTGGAAGGCCAGGATCTGCTCAATGTGGGACGACAGGATCCCTACATGCGCACCCACCCGCTGACCCGCGAGCGCGTCGAGGCGGTCGAAAACCACATCCGCAATTCGCCCAACAGCGCGCAGCCGGAGCCGCCCGAGTTCGAGGTCATGCACAAGCGCATGCTGGCCAAGCTCAACGGCTTCCTGGTGCCGCCGAGCCAGACCTTGTCGCGCTACAAGGAAGACGATACACGGGTGGAAACACGCTACGCCCGCGCCATCGCCTACTATCGCATGGCGGACCTGCAAAAGGCCTTGCCGCTGATCGACGGCCTGATCGCGCAAGAGCCCGACAATGCCTATTTCCACGAGCTCAAGGGCCAGATGCTGTTCGAGAACGGCCGCGGCGAGGCGGCGATCCCGTCCTATCGGCGCGCGGTCGAGCTGCAGCCCGACGCCGCGCCGCTGCGCGTCGATCTGGCGCGGGCGATGATCGAACGCAACGATCCGGCGCTCAATAAGGAGGCCATCGTGCATCTGCAGCGGGCGACCCGGCGCGAGCCGCTCAATTCGTTCGCCTGGTCGCAGCTCGCCATCGCCTACGGCCGCGACGAGCAGCTCGGCATGAGCTCTTTGGCCCAGGCCGAGGCGGCGCTGTCGCGCAACAACAAGCGCGAGGCCTGGGTCCAGGCCACTCGCGCGTCGAAATATTTCGATCAGGGAACGCGCGGCTGGATCCGCGCGCAGGACATCATCGACGCGGCGCGCCGCAAGGACGACTGACGCGCGCGAAACGCGCGTCTACTCCGCGTCGGCCTGCTTCATCGGCTGGGTCGAATCGAAGGCCGGCAACTTCATGCAATTGTCGAAAATCCGCATCACTGTCGGGTAAGCGTCGAGCGGGCATTTCAGCCGCTGGGCGTTGAATATCTGCGGCACCAGACAGATGTCGGCGAGAGTCGGCGTGTCGCCGTGGCAGAAGAGCCCGGTTTGCGGATGATCGGCGAGCAGGCCTTCCAGGGCCTCGAAGCCGAGCGCCACCCAATGGTGGTACCATTGGTTGCGCGCCTCTTCCGGCTGGTTCAGCTCCTTGGCGAGATATTTCAGCACGCGCAGATTGTCGAGCGGATGGATCTCGCAGGCGATGACCTGGGCGAGGCCACGCACCCGGGCGCGCTCGGCCGGCGCCTTCGGCAGGAGCGGCGGCTGCGGATGGGTCTCCTCGAGATACTCGATGATCGCCATGGATTGGATCAGCACCTTGCCGCCGTCCTCCAGGATCGGCACGAGCGCCTGGGGATTGAGCTTGCGGAATTCCGCCGCGAGCTGCTCACCGCCGTTGCGCAGCAAGTGGATATAGGCATTCTCGTGCGGGATGTTCTTGAGCGCCAGCGCGATGCGCAGGCGGTAGCTCGCCGATGAGCGGAAATAGCCATAAAGCTTCATGGACTCTGATATCCCCTGTTGGCCGTCCGGCTGTTCATGGCGCCGGTTGTCCAGACTCGGTCTGGCCGCCGAGCGGCCATGCTTTCGGTGTTTGTCTCAGATCAGGCCGGCGAGCGGCGAGGACGGATCGGCGTAGCGCTTCTTCGGCATGCGTCCGGCGAGATAGGCCAGCCGGCCAGCCTCCACCGCGAGCTTCATGGCCTGCGCCATGCGGATCGGATCCTTGGCTTCGGCGATGGCGGTGTTCATCAGCACGCCGTCGCAGCCGAGCTCCATGGCGATGGC
>CAZOBN010000170.1:0-6380 GCA_964577835.1 uncultured Rhizobiaceae bacterium | reverse complement strand
GAGGAGTTCCTCGAGCACACCAAGCTCGAGATGTTCCAGGACCAGGTGTTCTGCTTCACGCCGAAGGGCGACCTGATCGCGCTGCCGCGTGGCGCCACGCCGGTCGATTTCGCCTACGCCGTCCACTCCGAGGTCGGCGACCACACGGTTGGCGCCAAGGTCAATGGCCGCATCGTGCCGCTCAAGACGATTCTGTCGAACGGCGATCAGGTGGAGATCATCACCTCGCGCGCCCAGACGCCGTCGCCGACCTGGGAAAGCTTCGTCGTCACCGGCAAGGCGCGTTCGCGCATCCGCCGCTTCATCCGCACGCGCCAGCGCCAGGAATATGTCTATCTCGGTCGCGCCATCCTGGAGAAGGCGTTCAGCCAGGAAGGCTACGAATATTCCGACAAGGCGCTGAAGGGCGTGCTCAAGATCTTCAAGCAGGACATGCCCGAGGATCTCATCGCCACGGTGGGCGCGGGCAATCTCACCGGCCGCGAGGTGGTGCGCGCGGTGTTTCCGGGCATCAAGGAGCGCTTGAAGCCCAAGGGCATGTTGCAGGCGGCCATCGACAACGTGGTGCCGCTCGCGCCGCGGCGCGGCAAGAAGGACAAGGACGGCAAGGCCAAGGGCTATGCCGTGCCGCTGCGGGGCCTGATCCCGGGCATGGCGGTGCACTATGCCGGCTGCTGCCATCCGCTGCCGGGCGATCGTGTGGTCGGCATCGTCACCCAGGGGAAGGGCGTCGCGATCCACACCATCGATTGCCAGACCCTGGAGAGCTTCGCCGATACGCCCGAACGCTGGCTCGACGTGGCGTGGAACCCGGAGGAGGTCGATGGCGAGCATCACGTCGGGCGCATCAAGCTCGTGGTCATGAACGAGCCCGGCGCGCTGTCGAGCCTGTCGACGGTGATCGCCAAGAATCTCGGCAATATCCTCAACCTCAAGATCACCCACCGCTCGACGGACTTCTTCGAGATGATCATCGATGTCGAGGTGCAGGACCTCAAGCACCTGACCAACATCATCGCGGCGCTGCGCGCCACCCCGGCGATCAATTCGGTCGAACGGGCCAGGGGATGACATGCGGCTGAGACGCGGCTGGATCGCATGAGACATGAGATGACGGAACGGTTGCGCCTCGGCGTCAACATCGACCACGTGGCGACCATCCGCAATGCGCGCGGCGGGCGTCATCCGGATCCCGTTCGCGCCGCCAAGCTCGCCGCCGCCGCGGGTGCGGACGGCATCACGGCTCATCTGCGCGAAGACCGCCGGCATATCTCCGACGCCGACATACTCAAGCTGTCGGGCGAGATCGACCTGCCGCTCAACCTCGAGATGGCGGCGACCGACGAGATGCTCGCCATCGCTCTGCGCCACAAGCCGCACGCGGCCTGTCTGGTGCCGGAAAAGCGCGAGGAACGCACCACCGAAGGCGGGCTCGACGTGGTGCGTGGCCACAATCATCTGACGCCCTTCGTGCGTCGGTTGCTCGACGCCGGAATTCGCGTCTCGCTGTTCATCGAACCGGACGAGGAGGCCCTGCGCGCGGCCAAGGCGCTGGGCGCGCCGGTCGTCGAGCTGCACACCGGCGCCTATTGCGAAGCCTATGCCCACGAACCGCTGGGCCGCGAGGTCGCGACCCAACTCGACCGCATCCGGAAGGCCGCGGCCCAGGCCGAAGCCCTCGGCCTGGAATGCCATGCCGGCCATGGTCTCGGCTTCGAGACCGTGAAGCCGATCGCGGCGATCCCCACGATCGTCGAGCTCAACATCGGCCATTTTCTGGTCGGCGAGGCCATCTTCATCGGATTGGACGCGGCGATCCGCCGCATGCGCGTCCTGATGGACGAAGGCCGGGGTCTCGCCGTTCCGGCGCGGCCCAAGCAGGCGAGCATGCCGTGATTCTCGGCGTCGGCAGCGACCTGATCGATATCCGCCGCATCGAGCGCACCATCGAGCGCTTCGGCGACCGTTTCCTCAACCGCGTCTTCACCGAGACCGAGCGGCGCAAGTCGGAGGGCCGGCTCGAACGCGCGGCCAGCTACGCCAAGCGCTATGCCGCCAAGGAAGCCTGTTCCAAGGCGCTCGGCACCGGGTTCCGCCGTGGCGTGTTCTGGCGCGACATGGGCGTCGAGAATCTGCGTTCCGGCAAGCCGACGATCCGCCTGACCGGGGGCGCCGCCGCCCGGCTGTCGGAGATCACGCCGGCCGGCATGATCGTGCAGATCGATTTGACCATGACCGACGAGCCGCCGATTGCGCAGGCCATGGTCATCATTTCCGCGTTGCCGGCGCTCAGCGGTGCCGAGGTCACGGGCGGGTTGGGGACAGCACCTTGACAGAACCCGTTCCGGCTGGCTTGATCACGCCGCTTCAGACGCCCCCGTCGCGCGCCACCCCCATCGATTGACCGATCGTTTATGAAAAAAGAAAAATCCGGCGGCTTCGGCGAGACCCTGCGGACGATTGCCTATGCCGGTCTGATCGCCGTGCTCATCCGCACCGTGGCGTACGAGCCATTCAACATTCCGTCCGCTTCGATGGTCCCGACGCTGTTGGTCGGCGACTATCTGTTCGTGTCGAAATTCTCCTTCGGTTATAGCCATCACTCGTTGCCGTTCAGCCTGCCGCTGTTCCAAGGCCGTATTCTGGAACGCTCGCCCCAGCGCGGCGATGTCGCCGTCTTCAAGCTCCCGCGCGACAACAAGACCGACTATATCAAGCGTATCGTCGGGCTGCCGGGCGACCGCATGCAGGTCATCAGCGGCGTGCTGCACATCAACGGCGAGCCGGTCAAGCGCCAGCGCCTCGGCGATTTCGTCGACTACGACCGGCTCGGCAACGGCACGCGCATGACGCGCTATCAGGAGACCCTGCCCAACGGCAAATCGTATATCGTGGTCGAGATGACCGACGCTGGCCCGCTCGACAACACATCGGTCTACGTCGTGCCGCCAGGTCACTATTTCGGCATGGGCGACAATCGCGACAACTCGTTGGATAGCCGCGTGCTGACACAGGTGGGCTATATCCCGGCGGAAAATCTGGTCGGGCGCGCCGAGATCATCTTCTTCTCGAGCGACGGCTCGGCCAAGCTGTGGGAAGTGTGGAAGTGGCCCTCGGCGATCCGCTTCTCGCGGCTGTTCCACGTGATCGAGTAGCGTGCCCGCGCGAAAGACGGCGAACCCGGCAAAGCTAGCCGAGATTCTCGGCCACCGGTTCGCACGGCCGGCGCTGCTCACCGAGGCTCTGACCCATCGCAGCGCGGTCACATCGAAAGGCGACGACCGCTACGGCTACGAGCGGCTCGAATTTCTCGGCGACCGCGTGCTGGGCCTGATCATCGCCAATCTCCTGCTCAAGCATTTTCCGACGGAGTCCGAAGGTCAGCTCGCGCGCCGCTTCAACGCGCTGGTCCAGGGGGAAACCCTGGCCACGGTTTCCGAAGCGGTCGGGCTCGGGCAGCATTTGATCCTGGCGCCGTCGGAAGATCAGGCCGGCGGCAGGGCCAACCGGAGCCTGCTTGCCGACGTATGCGAGGCGGTCATCGCCGCGCTGTTCATCGATGGCGGCCTGCCCGCCGCGGAGAGATTCGTCGAGCGTCACTGGATGCCGCTGCTGACCGCGAAGGCACGTCCGCGGCGCGATTCCAAGACCCGCCTGCAGGAGTGGGCGCAGAGCCGCGGCCTGCCGCTGCCATCTTATGAAACCGTTGCGCGGGAAGGACCAGCCCATAGTCCGCGCTTTGCCGTGCGCGTCGCGGTCGAAGGCGCGGGAACCGCCGAGGGTCGTGGCGGTTCAAAGCGTGTCGCGGAGCAGCATGCGGCGGGCGAGTTGCTGGCCAGGCTGGCGCCGCCGGAGGATACTGCCTCATGATCACCGAACCCTCGGATCGAACGCCGGATGCGCGGTTGCCGGAGCCCGCGAGCGATACGCGGTGTGGCTTCGTCGCCCTGATCGGCGCGCCCAATGCCGGCAAATCGACGCTGCTCAACCAACTGGTCGGCGCCAAGGTGTCGATCGTCACGCCCAAGGTGCAGACGACGCGCTCGCGCATCACGGGCATCGCGATGGAAGGGCCGGCGCAGATCATCTATGTGGATACGCCGGGCATCTTCGAGCCCAAGCGCCGGCTCGACCGCGCCATGGTGACCGCCGCCTGGTCCGGCGTGGCCGACGCGGACGCGGTCGTGCTGCTGATCGATGCCGGCCGCGCGGCCAAGGCCGATGGCATCGATCCCGACACGCGGCGCATCATCGATGGGTTGAAGGGCGCGGCCAAGCGTCCGAAGCGCGGCGCCGTGATCCTGGCGATCAACAAGATCGACACCGTGGACCGGCCGGACTTGCTGAAGATGGCCGAGACCCTGAACGCCGAAGGCGTGTTCGACCGCATCTTCATGATCTCGGCCCTCAAGGGCGACGGGGTCGATGATCTGCGCACTCATCTGGTCTCGCTGATCCCGCCCGGGCCATGGCTCTATCCCGAGGATCAGCTCTCCGATATTCCGCAACGCCTGCTCGCCGCCGAGGTGACGCGCGAAAAGGCATTCCTTCAACTGCATCAGGAGCTGCCCTACGCGCTGACCGTGGAAACCGAGGCGTGGCAGGAGCGCCAGGATGGCTCGGTGCGTATCGATCAGGTGATCATCGTCGGGCGCGACAACCACAAGGCCATGGTGCTCGGTCACCGCGGCAGCAAGATCAAGGCGATCGGCAGCGCCGCGCGCCAGGAACTCGAGAAGCAGCTCGAACGCCGGGTCCACCTGTTCCTCCACGTCAAGGTGCGCGAAAATTGGCAGGACGTGCCTGAACACTACCGCGCCATCGGATTGGAGTTCGAGTAGGGGCCCTTCGGAAGGGAATCGGCGGCTCGCGCTCTCTATCACAGTCGTCATGGCCCGACTTGTTCGGGCCATCCACGAATCAGGCCAGCGTATCGTAGAGGTCTCGCCAATCGGCATTCGCTGCCAGGATCAGGTTGACCTTGAATGAGCGCGGCCGGTGCTTCATGCGTCGCTCACGCTGAATGGCTCTCTGGATTTCTTCGTGATGCTCGGAGTAGACGAGCATTTTGAGACCATGGCGTTTTGTGAAGCCGTCGACCACTCCTTCGCGATGTTCCCAAATGCGTCTTTGCAGGTCCGACGTGACGCCGACATAGAGCGTCCCGTTCGGACGATTGGTGAGAATGTAGACCCAGCCGCCTTTCATACCGCGACGGTGCTCCGTGGATGCCCCGGACAAGCCGGGGCATGACGATTTTTGCTATTCCCAGCACGAAGAATACCCGACTCCTGCGACTACGCCATTCATGCTATAGCCCCGCCATGGAGTGGAGTGAGGACGGGCTGGTGCTGGCGGCGCGCCAGCATGGCGAGAGTTCGACCATCGTCACCCTGCTGACGCTCGGCCATGGCCGGCATGCGGGCTTGGTGCGCGGCGGCGGCTCGTCGCGCATGCGCGGTGTCTACCAGCCGGGCAATCTGGTGAGCGCCGTATGGCGCGCCCGCCTGACCGAGCATCTCGGCAATTTCCATTGCGAACTGCTGCGCGGCTATGCCGGGCCGCTGCTCGAGGATCCGTTCCGGCTGGCGACGCTCGGCGCCATCTGCGCGGTCGCCGAGAGCGCCTTGCCCGAGCGCGAGCCGCACCCCGATGTCTTCACCCAGGCCTTGTTTCTGGTGGGCATGCTGGGCGAGGGCGAAAGCCGGATATCCGGCGCCGCTTGCCTGGCGGCCTATGTGCGCTGGGAACTCACCCTGCTGCGCGAGCTCGGCTACGGCCTCGATCTCAGCTCCTGTGCCGTGACCGGCGAGGCGCGGGATCTGGCATTCGTTTCGCCGAAATCGGGCCGCGCCGTGTCCGACGGCGCAGCCGGCCCCTGGCGCGACCGGCTGCTGGCCCTGCCGGCCTTCCTGGTCGAGAACGGCGCCGCGGCCGATCCAGCCGCCGTGCGGCAAGGCCTGGCGCTCACCGGGTGGTTTCTCGAGCGCTACGTCTACGCGCCCCAGGGCGGGCGAATACCGCCGGCCCGCCTACGACTCGTTGAAGGTTTCTGATTTTTGACTACTATATCTAGCCAATTCCGGTTTTGTTCCAAGTAGGTCCCCCATGAGTAAAGCCGCCGCTCCCGTCCCGCAAAAGATCCATGACGCCCCGCTGGCCGAGGCCCTGGGCGAGCGCTACCTGTCCTATGCCTTGTCGACCATCATGTCGCGCTCGCTGCCTGACGTGCGCGACGGGCTCAAGCCGGTGCACCGCCGGCTGCTCTACGCCATGCGGCTGCTGCACCTCGATCCCACGGCGGGGTTCAAGAAATGCGCCCGCGTCGTCGGCGACGTCATCGGCAAATATCACCCGCATGGCGACACCTCGGTCTACGA
>CAZOBN010000169.1:0-6410 GCA_964577835.1 uncultured Rhizobiaceae bacterium | reverse complement strand
TGTTGGTCAGGATGATGTCGACCAGGTTCTTGCCGATGTCGTGCACGTCGCCCTTCACCGTGGCGAGCACGATGGTGCCTTTTTCCTGGCCCTCGATACGCTCCATATGCGGCTCGAGATAGGCGACCGCGGTTTTCATGGTCTCGGCCGACTGCAGCACGAACGGAAGCTGCATCTTGCCGGAGCCAAACAGCTCGCCCACCACCTTCATGCCGTCGAGCAGGAAGACATTGATGATGTCGAGCGGCTTGTGCTTGGTCATCGCCTCTTCGAGATCGGTTTCCAATCCCTTGCGGTCGCCATCGACGATGCGCTGCTTGAGCCGGTCCTCGACCGCCTCGGCGCGCACCTTGACCTTCTTCTGGGTCTCGGCTCGATCCTCGAACAAGGCGAGATAGGCCTGTAGCGGGTCATAACCCTCGCGCCGGCGGTCGTAGATCAGGTCCTCGGCGACGCGCACTTCCTCTTCCGGGATTTTGTGCAACGGCGCGATGCGCGAGAAATGCACGATGGCGCCGGTCATGCCGCGTTTCAGCGCATGGTCGAGAAAGACCGAATTCAGTACATGGCGCGCCGCCGGCTTCAAGCCGAACGAGATGTTGGAAAGGCCGAGGATGATCTGGCACTCCGGCAGTTCCCTGGCGATGCGCTCGATCGCATCGAGCGTATTGAGGCCGAGCTTGCGGTCGTCCTCGTTGCCCGTGCAGATGGTGAAAGTCAGCGGATCGATCATCAAGTCGCACGACGGCAGGCCATAGCGGTTGCAGGCGAAATCGTGCAGCCGCTTGGCGAGCACGACCTTGCCGTCGACGTCCTTGGCCATGCCCTGTTCGTCGATGGTCAGCGCGATGACGGCGGCGCCGAAACGGCGTGCCAGCTCCATGCGCTTGGCCGGCGCCTCCTCGCCATCCTCGAAGTTGATTGAATTCAGGATCGCCTTGCCGCCATAGAGCTTGAGCGCCGCCTCGAGAACCGGAAGTTCGGTCGAGTCGATCACCAGCGGGGCCGTCACCGAGCCACGCATGCGGCTGACCACCTCGGTCATGTCGGCAATCTCATCACGCCCGACGAAGGCGGTGCAGACGTCGAGGGCGTGCGAACCTTCCTTGATCTGCTCCTTGCCCATATCGACGCAGCCATCCCAATCGCGCGCCTCCTGCAGCTTGCGGAACTGGGCCGAGCCGTTGGCGTTGCAGCGCTCGCCGATGGAGAAATAAGCATTCTCCTGGCGTAGCGGCACCTGGCTATAGAGCGAGGCGGCGGACGGCAACCATGTCACATTGCGCTCTTTCGGCCGCGGCCGCAGCTTGTTGCCGGCGAGCCGGCGCAGCATGGCGTCGAGCGCGGCGATATGCTCGGGCGTCGTGCCGCAGCAGCCGCCGACCATGTTCACGCCGTCTTCCTGGATGAAGCGCTCCGTCCACTTCACCAGTTCGTCCGGCGACAGCGGATAGCGCGTCTGGCCGTCGACCAGCTCCGGCAGGCCGGCGTTGGGCTGCACGGTGATGGCGCCCGGCCAGTTGGCGCCGAGCCATTTCACATGCTCCGACATCTCGCGCGGTCCGGTGGCGCAATTGAGGCCCATGACCGGCACGTCGAGCGCCTGCACGATGGTGGAGGCGGCGGCGATATCGGCGCCCACCAGCAGGGTGCCGGTGGTCTCGACCGTCACCTGAACGAAGATCGGCACGTCGTCTTTCTTCGCCTCGCACCGCGCGCGCTTGGCGCCGTTCACGGCGGCCTTGATCTGCAGCGGGTCCTGGCAGGTTTCGATCAGGAAGGCGTCGCAGCCGCCGGCGAGCAGGCCGGCCGACTGGATGGTGAGCGCGTCCTCCAGCGACTGATAGTCGATATGGCCGAGCGTCGGCAGCTTGGTGCCGGGACCGATGTCGCCGAGCACGAAGCGCGGCCGGCCGTCGGCGGCAAACGAGTCGACCGCCGCGCGCGCCAATTCGACCGACAACTTGTTGATCGCGAAAGCCTCGTCCTGCAAGCCGAATTCGCCGAGGGTAATGGGCGAACCGCCGAAGCTGTTGGTGGTCACCGCATCGGAGCCCGCCGCGAGATAGCTGCGGTGAATTTCCACCACCAGGTCGGGCCGGCTCTTGTTGAGAATCTCGGTGCAGTTCTCCTGGCCGAGATAATCTTTCTCGACGTCGAGATTCGCCGCCTGGACGCGGGTGCCCATGGCGCCGTCGCACAACAGAACATTGTCTTTGAGAAAATCGAGGATACGCATGCTCATGCTCGGGCTTCCTGCCGCTCCGTTCGAGATTGCACCGGCGCGGTCCGCAGACCGAGGATATGGCAAATGGCGTAGACCAGATCCGCCCGGTTCAAGGTGTAGAAATGGAATTCGCGCACGCCCGCCTTCTGCAGGGCGAGGCATTGGCGCGCCGCCACCGTGGCGGCGACCAGCTTGCGCGTTTCGGTATCTTCATCGAGTCCTTCGAACAAGCGCGCAAGCCACGGCGGCACGCTGGCGCCGCAGGCGGCGCTGAACTTCACCACTTGGGCGAAGTTGGTCACCGGCAGGATACCGGGCACGATGGGCAGATCGATGCCCGCCGCACGAGCCTTGTCGAGAAAGCGCAGATAGACGTCGGGATCGAAGAAATACTGGGTGATGGCGCGGGTCGCGCCAGCGTCCACCTTGCGCTTGAGATTATCGAGGTCGGCCGCCGCGCTTTTCGCCTCCGGATGGGTTTCCGGATAGGCGGCAACGGAAATCTCGAAATCGCCGATGCGCTTCAAACCGGCCACCAGATCGGCGGCGTAGGCATAGCCGCCGGGGTGAGGCACATAGGCGCCATTGCCGGCTGGCGCGTCGCCGCGCAGCGCCACGATGTGGCGCACGCCCGCCTGCCAATAGAGCCGCGCGACATCATCGACCTCCTCCCGCGTCGCGCCGACGCAGGTCAAGTGAGCCGCCGGAGTCAACTGGGTTTCCTGAAGCAACCGAACCACGGTGTGGTGCGTGCGCTCCCGGGTCGAACCGCCGGCACCGTAGGTGACCGAGACGAAGCGTGGCGCCAGGGGCTCGAGCCGGCGCACGGCCTGCCACAGCGTCTCCTCCATCTTGTCCGTCTTGGGCGGGAAGAACTCGAACGACACCGCGATGCCATCGGCGGCGGGCAAGCCGAGGGGGCCGCCGGCAAGACTGTCCGCCGCGCGATCTTCCGCATGATCGAGTGGCCGGCTGCTCGGGGAGCTTGGCCGGCTTGAGGGGGTCTCCGGCTTGCTCATTGGGATAGTCCCGCGGGCGCTTCGGCGGCCATGGCGCCAATTGCGGCGGAATGCACATCGCCTGGAAGGTCGGCGGCCCACAACACCACCGTCAAGGATTGGCCGGGCAGCCGAACGGGCGCCTGGGGCACTAGGCCGGCGGCACGGAACCAGCCCTGCACCTCCGCATCGGAGAAACCGAGCCGGCGATGGGCATGCTCGGTGCGCAGGAATTCGAGCTCATGGGGTGCGAAATCGACCACGATCAAGCGGCCGCCCGGGCGCAGCACGCGCGCCGCCTCGGCAATCACCTGCGCCGGATCGTCGGCATAGTGCAGCACCTGATGAATGGTCGCGAGATCGGCCGATTGGGAGGCGAGCGGCAGCATGTACATGTCGCCGTGACGGACCTGGCAATTGCGCAGGCCGGCGGCCTCGAGATTGGCGCGCGCCATGCCGAGCATATCGCGCGACAGATCGATGCCCACCGCGCGGTCGATCTTGGGGCCGAGCGCCTCGAGCATCTTGCCGGTGCCGGTGCCGATATCGACCAAGTCGCGCACGCCGGATGCGGGCAGCAGCCCGATCAAAACCTTTTCCACCTCGCTCTCTTCCACATAAAGCCGGCGGATCTTGTCCCACTGCGCGGCATTCTTGCGGAAATAGGCCGACGCCTCCTCCGCCCGCGCGACCTTGATCGCCTTCAGGCGCTCCTGATCGAGAGCCACGGTGCCGTCGTCCTGGGGCATCATTTCGATCAGCTTGTGGGAGAGTCCGGCCGCCTCGCCCTGGGCCAGCCGGTAGAACGCCCAGGTGCCCTCGCGGAAGCGGTCGAGCAACCCGGCCTCGACCATCAGCTTGAGGTGGCGCGAGACGCGCGGCTGGCTCTGGCCGAGAATCTGGGTCAGTTCGGTCACCGTCAGTTCACCTTGGGCGCAAAGCGTCAGCAAACGCAGGCGGGTAGGTTCAGCCGCCGCGCGCAGCTTGTTCAGATAGTCGTCCATGGAGGTCATTGCGACAAGCCTAGGGGCAATCAATAACGGATTAATATATACTTATGTCGTTATGTTTTCGCCATAATTTTTCCACAGACCCGTACGGGGGATGCGGCAAGGTTGCCACACTGACTCCGCCGTGGAACCATGCGCCCTTGATGCATTGGATCATTTATGGAGTTTTTACAGTTGCTATGATACGTGAACAGGTAGTGGTGAGCGGGGAAACACCATACAGAATCGAGTAAAAAGCGGCCCATTCGGCGCCGCCGGGGTTCTGTCTGCATCTTTCTCCCGCATCGTTAAAAGTGCCGTTCGCAACCGCAAGTAGCGTCACGTCGGACTGAGCTAGAAAAACAAAACACAAGGTATTCCATGCGCATTGTTGCCGTCTTGTCTGTTTCCGCCATGCTCATCGGCGCCGGTTACGCCGGCAGCGCCCGGGCGGGGGAACTCCTGATCCGCGACCTGTCGATCGCTCAGAACGACTCGCAGGCGCAGGCGGTCGGCGAGGATGACAACGATCCGCTGGAGGGCTTGAACCGCGGTATCTTCGAATTCAATCGCGTGGTCGATGGCGTGCTGATCAAGCCGGTGGCGCAGATTTATCGCGGGGTCCTGCCGCAGCAGGCCCAAGACAGCGTACGCAGTTTCCTACGCAATCTGCGCTCCCCGGTGATCCTGGCCAACGATGTGCTGCAAGGCGACATGGATCGCGCCGGCTCCACCGTCGGCCGGTTCCTGGTCAACAGCACGCTCGGCGTTCTTGGCCTGTTCGACGTGGCGAGCGAACTCGGCATGCCGTTCCATGACGAAGATTTCGGCCAGACTTTGGCCGTGTGGGGTGTCGGCGAAGGCCCGTATCTCGTGCTGCCGATCCTCGGCCCGTCCAATCCGCGCGATACCGTGGGTCTCATCTCCGAATTCTACCTCGATCCGGTCAATATCTATCTGCGCGACGAGGATCTCG
Organism: uncultured Rhizobiaceae bacterium; assembly: GCA_964577835.1. Lineage (GTDB taxonomy): Bacteria > Pseudomonadota > Alphaproteobacteria > SMXQ01 > SMXQ01 > CAVVYA01. Next base: position 1,220 of record CAZOBN010000169.1, on the reverse strand, counting down.
ACTATCTGACCTATGTCCGCACCGGCCTGCGCGGCGTCGATGCGCGCGCGCGCAGCCTCGATACGCTGGACGAATTGGAACGCACGTCGCTCGATTATTACGCGGCGATCCGCAGCCTGTATCGCCAGCAGCGCACCAACGATATCCGCAACAACCGCCCTTCCGATGAGCCGGTGGCGCCGAGCGTGAGCAAAGCGGCGGTGACTCTGCCCGACGATGTGGTATCGTTCCGGCAATAAGCATCGAGACCATCGGTACGCCATGCTTCAACTACGCTCCGCAGCTCTAGCGGCGATCCTGACATTGGTTGCGGTATGCGGCCTCGCGCCGCACCGGGTGTCCGCCCAGACAACCGCGTCCGAATACGTCCAGACGCTCGGCGACCGCGCTATCCTCGAGTTGACCGACAAATCGGTCAGCGACAGCGAGCGGGTCAAGCGCATGCGCGCGCTGCTCACCGAGAGCTTCGACGTGCCGGCGGTCAGCCAATTCGTGCTCGGCACCTATTGGCGTCAGGCGACCGAGCAGGAACGCGAAGATTTCATGAAATTCTATTCGATCGTCGTCTCCCACACCTATGCCGGGCTGTTCAAGAAATACTCCGGCGAGCAGTTCAAGGTGCAGCGCGAGCGCGCGATCGACGAGGACAATATCGTCGTCTATTCCCAGATCCTGCAGCCCAACAGCGGCGAACCGGTGCCGATCGAGATCACGGTGAAGAAGGGAAACCCCGGCTACAAGGCGGTCGACATCAAGGTCGAAGGCATCAGCATGCCGCTCACCCACCGCAAGGAATACGCCTCGGTCATCCAGCGCAACCGCGGCCAGGTCAGCGCGCTGATCAAGATCCTGAAGCAGAAGTCCGAGAGCCTGGAAGCCGAAAACCCGTCGCAATAAGCGCACAACCGCCGACGGCTCGAAAAAGGCGCCGCCGATTGCGGCGCCTTTTGTCTATCCCCATCCCGACTTGCGTTTCCAACGAGCCTACTGGCGCACCAGCGGCTTGTATTTGAGCCGGTGCGGCTGGTCGGCCTCGGCGCCGAGCCGGCGATGGCGGTCGGCTTCGTAGTCCTGATAGTTGCCCTCGAACCAGACCACCTGGCTATCGCCCTCGAAGGCCAGCATATGGCTGGCGATGCGGTCGAGAAACCAGCGGTCGTGGCTGATCACCACGGCGCAGCCGGCAAACTCGAGCAGCGCCTCTTCGAGCGCGCGCAGCG
>CAZOBN010000168.1:0-6554 GCA_964577835.1 uncultured Rhizobiaceae bacterium | reverse complement strand
TCCGGGCTCTGCAGGCGCTCGCGGCCGGGCGGCGGGGTGACGGTCTTGAGCCACGGCTCGATCGACTGATACTGCGCCCAGATGTTGCTGAGGTCGGGCACCAGATCCTTCACCACCTCCATATGGGGCAGCGGATAGATCTTCACGTCGCCTTCGATGTCGTCGATCGGCTTGATGCAGGCCAAAGTGTTTGTGCCGTCGATGTTCATCGAGCAACTGCCGCAGATGCCTTCGCGGCACGAGCGGCGGAACGTCAGGGTCGTGTCGGTCTCGTTCTTGATCTTGATCAGCGCGTCGAGGACCATCGGGCCGCAGGCCGCCATGTCGACCTCGTAGCTGTCGAGCCGCGGGTTCTCGCCGGAGTCCGGATCCCAGCGATAGATTTTGAAGGTGCGGACTTTCGTCGCGCCGGCGGGTGCGGCGAACCGCTTCCCGTCCTGGACCTTCGAATTGCGCGGCAACGCGAATTCAACCATCGTCTCGTTCCTTGCTCTCTTCGCTGTCGTGCGAACGCACGCTAGATGGATGCCTCGTGCGGACGCGCTTAGTAGACGCGTTCCTTGGGCGGAATGACCTCGACCTCGTCGGTCAGCGTGCACATGTGCACCGGCCGGTAATCGAGCGTCACCTTGCCGGCGGCGTCGCGGTAGGCGAGCGTGTGCTTCAGCCAGTTGACGTCGTCACGCTTCGGAAAATCCTCGTGGGCGTGCGCGCCGCGGCTTTCGTGGCGCGCCTCGGCGGAATACATGCTGACCACCGCCTGTGCCATCAGATTGCCGAGCTCGAGCGCCTCGACCAAATCGGAATTCCACACCAGCGACGTGTCGTTGACCTTGAGATCGGTCATGGAGGCCGCCGCCTGGTCGATGAGCTGCTTGCCCTCGGCCAGCACCTTCGCGGTGCGGAACACGGCGCAGTTGTTCTGCATGGTTTTCTGCATCGTGAGGCGGATGGCGCTCGTCGGCGTCGCGCCCTTGGCATGACGGATGCGGTCGAAGCGGTCGAGCGCATAGTCGGTGGCATCGCCCGCGATCGGTTTCAGCGTGGCGCCGGGCTTGAACGTCGCCGTGGCGCGCTGCGCCGCGGCGCGGCCGAACACGACGAGATCGAGCAGCGAATTGGTGCCCAGGCGGTTGGCGCCATGGACAGAGACGCAGGCGGCCTCGCCCACCGCCATCAGGCCGGGCATGATGGCGTCCGCATCGCCGCCGGCGGGGCGGATCGCCTCGCCGTGATGGTTGGTCGGCACGCCGCCCATGTTGTAATGCACGGTCGGCAAGATTGGGATCGGTTCCTTCGTCACATCGACGCCGGCGAAGATCTTCGCCGTCTCGGAGATGCCGGGCAGACGTTCGGCCAAGACCTCGGGCGCGATATGCTCGAGGTGCAGATGGATGTAGTCCTTGTGCGGACCGACGCCACGGCCTTCGCGAATCTCGATGGTCATGGCGCGGCTCACCACGTCGCGCGACGCCAGATCCTTGGCCGACGGCGCGTAACGCTCCATGAAGCGCTCGCCTTCCGAATTCGTCACATAGCCGCCTTCGCCGCGCGCGCCTTCGGTGATCAGGCAACCCGAGCCGTAGATGCCGGTCGGATGGAACTGAATGAATTCCATATCCTGCAGTGGCACGCCGGCGCGCAGCGCCATGGCATTGCCGTCGCCAGTGCAGGTGTGGGCGGAGGTGCAGGAGAAATAGGTGCGACCGTAACCGCCGGTGGCGAGCACCGTGGTCTGGGCGCGGAAGCGGTGGATGGTGCCGTCGTCGAGGCACCAGGCGAGCACGCCGCCGCAGCCGCCATCCTTGTCGAGCAGCAGGTCGAGGGCGAAATACTCGTTGAAGAATTCCGCCTGATGCTTGAGGGACTGCTGATAGAGCGTGTGCAGGATGGCGTGGCCGGTGCGGTCGGCGGCGGCACAGGCGCGCCGTGCCATGGCCTTGCCGTATTCCAGCGTATGGCCGCCGAACGGGCGCTGATAGATTTTGCCTTCCGGCGTGCGCGAGAACGGCACACCGAAATGCTCGAGCTCGATCACCGCGTCGATGGCGTTGCGGCACATGTATTCGATGGCGTCCTGGTCGCCGAGCCAGTCGGAGCCCTTGACCGTGTCGTACATGTGATAGCGCCAGTCGTCCGGGTCGAGGTTGCCGAGCGCGGCGCTGATGCCCCCTTGCGCCGCGACGGTATGGCTACGAGTCGGATAGACCTTGCTGATGCAGGCGGTCTTGAAGCCCGCCGCGCCCATGCCGAGGGTGGCGCGCAGGCCGGCGCCGCCGGCACCCACCACGATGACGTCGTAGGTGTGATCGATGATCTGGTAAGCGTTCGGCATCGGAACTCAGCCCCCGAAAGCGATCTTGAGAACGGAAAAGATGCCGCCCAGTGCGAGGAGGGCTGCGGCGAACTTGACCACGACGATGCTGGCGATCTTCGCCGCCTCATGGTGGACGTAATCCTCGATGATGACCTGCAGGCCGAGCTGCAGATGCCAGAAGCCGGCGGCGAGCAGCGCCGCCATCAGGATGGTGTTGAGCGGCTGGCGCATCCAGCCGACGAAGGTGGCATGGTCGGCGCCGGTCAGCCCGACCAGCGAAGCGACCAGCCATAGGATCAGCGGCACCAGGGCGACGGAGGTCAGCCGCTGCACCCACCAGTGATGAGCGCCTTCCTTGGCCGAGCCGAGGCCGCGCACGCGGCCGAGCGGCGAGCGGAGACGGGTGGCGGACGTCGGTTCGCTCATCAGCGCGCTCCCCACATGCTCAAGCCGACGATCCAGGCGAAGCCGGTGAGGACCACCGCCGCGGCAAGCACGGCGAGACCGCTGGCATAAGCGGTCTTGAGTTCGAAGCCGCGCCCGGCATCCCAGAACAGGTGCCGGATGCCGTTGGCCAGGTGATAGAACAGCGCCAGCGAGAAGCCGAATAGCAGCAGCATGCCGAACCACGAGCCGACGAAGCCCTGTGCCCGGGTGTAGGCCTCGGGACCTGTCGCGGCCGCGGCCAGCCAATAAACCAGCAGGAGCGAGCCGACGCCGAGCGCCACACCCGTAATGCGGTGGAGGATGGACAAGGCCATGGTCCATTGCCAGCGATAGACCTGGAGATGAGGCGAGAGCGGGCGATTGGGTCTAGCCATGGAAGAGCCTAGGACAAGGGGCCGTTCATGAAGCGGTCCGGCGGAGGCGCCGGTCGACGAGAGTGTGGAGCCGAAAGAACATGGCAGCAAGCGATAGGCCGGCAGGCGAACCGACGCGGCTCGCGCCGGTCCTGGAGCGCCGCCATCCGGCGTCGGAAAAGGGGTGTAGCCTCATCGGCTTAGCAAGTCAATGCGCGGCCGGAACGCAGGTTTGCGCCCGACGCAGGGCTGCCATCACTCGCCGTCGCTGGCACCGTCCGCCGGCAAACCCTCGCCCACCGGGCGGTCGGAATGGCCGAGAGCGCGGCCCGGCACGATGCGGTCGCGCACCATCTGCTTGATCTCGCGCATTTCGGGAAACCGCCCGCGCTCCTTGCGCGACCACACCAGATCGCCATCGAGCCGGATTTCGAACACTCCGCCGGTGCCGGGAACGAGGGCGACCTCACCGAGCTCCTCGGAGAAGGTGGTCAGCATCTCCTGCGCCATCCACGAGGCGCGCAGGAGCCAGCGGCATTGCCGGCAATACAGAATTTCCAGACGGGGCTGACGGTTCATCGGTTGGGCCTGATCAGGACAGCGGTCGGGTGACGGAACGAAGTACACATGCGGCTTCGAGCAAGATCAACATGTTATGCGCGGCGTGCCGGAAGCATGTGGATAACACTGGGGAAGATGTGTGCGCTCATTGTGTAGAGTTGCTGTTGTTATGCACAAGAATCTTCTTGCCGGACGCCGTTTCATCTTGTCGCAACCGCGTGTGCCGGGAATCATGATGGCGATACGTGAAGGTTCCGGATGAGTAGGTTGCAGAGCGCCGCGAAAGGCTTCGGCCTTGCCTCTGCAGAGGAAAGTTCGGGGATGAGGCGATAACCGGCGCGAGCTGGTGAGCGCAGCATCCGCCCCGGTGGAAGGCCTCCGAAAGGAGGCTGGCCTCTGGCGAAACGGGTCACCCGTGGCGCGAGAGGAGCAACGCCGGACGGAACGCCTTTCTCTTGATGAGATCGGCGCTTCCGGGCCGCCCGGTTCCCCCAGGATCCGTCGGCCCGAGGACGGCAGTCGAAAGGCTGCATGCCGCGTGGTTGGTCAGCTGGAGGGCGATGTCTCTTCGCGGAGGCTGTCGCAACAGCAGATTCACAACGTGAAGCGCCTGATATCAAAGAGGGAGGAGCGTGCCGTAAAGGCCGGTTTCGCAAGGAACCGCGTCGAAGGACTTCGGCCCATCTCCCCACAAGGAGATCGTGGCCGAGCCCACCGGTTGGTTGACGCATCTCTCCCTGGGGACGTGTTGACCGGAAAGGGGGCGACCGACGTCCGACGACTTTCCGTATCGGGAGTCAGGCCGGCTCCCCGAGGCGTCAGGCGGTGTCTTGCCGGGCACCACGCACAAGTTTCCTCGGAAACCTGTGCTCCTGACGCCTCTTTCTTTACGCGCGTTATCCGCGCGGATCAACTAAATTTTGTGGAAAACTCGCGCTGAGGCCTCACATATGGTGTGAGACGTCTATAGCGGGATCGCTGTCCGATGTATCCTCGGCGCGGATGGACAGTTGTCAGGCCCGCCAACGCTGCGATAAGAAGCGCGGGCGCGTAAACAGATAAGAAGCGCGCGCGACCGGGGCACAGCGCGAGGCGTTTCGTCTTCGGCGCGGACATGTCGGGTGCACGACGAAGCGACGCGGGAGCAAAGCGGCCAAGATGGAAGCCTCGATTTTTTTCATCAAAGGGATCTTCGTCGGGTTTGTCATTGCGGCGCCGGTCGGACCCGTTGGCATCATGTGCATCCACCGCACGATCGCCCAGGGCAAGATCGCGGGCTATATCTCCGGCCTCGGCGCCGCCCTGGCCGACACGTTCTTCGGCGCCATCGCGGCATTCGGTTTCGGCTTCATCGCCGGACCGCTGATCGATCATAACAATTGGCTGCGTTTCGTCGGCGGGACCGTGCTCTGCCTGATCGGCTTGCGCTCGCTGCTGACCCGCAAGCTGCCGCCGCCGGCGACGCGCGACCGCAAGGGGCTGATCGGCGATTTCGTTTCCGCTTTCCTGGTGACGCTGACGAATCCCATCACGGTGATTTCCTTCGCCGCGATCTATGCGGCGATGAACATTCCGCACCTGGCGGACAACATACGCTGGGGCCTGGCACTGACCCTCGGCGTGTTCGTCGGCGCCGCGGTGTGGTGGCTGCTGCTGACCGTCGTGGCTGGCGCGTTTCACGGCCGCGTCGCCGAGCGCGGCGTGCTGTGGATCAACCGGATTTCCGGCGCGATCATTCTCGCGTTCGGCGTGCTGCTGCTGATCTCGCTGATCAGCATGGACAACGATCAAATCGAGCGGCGGTTGACGCCCAACGAGCGCAGCGTGGCGCCCGTCGCATCACCGCTCGCGGCATAGCCGCCCTTCCGGGAAGCGCCCTGAATGCAGGGAAGCCGCCGTTCGGCGGCTTCTCCCAGGGTTCCTTTCAAGCACGCTGCTTTGGTCGCGTCCTATTCCAATTGGTCGTCGTCGTAGGGAAACCATTTTTCAAAGCGGATGCCGAGAATGCATTCGGCTCCGAAACCGGGAATTGGGGCCACCTCACCGCCGCGCGCAAGAAACGCCGGGCTCAAGCTCCCGATCCAACTATCCCATGGCCCTCCGCTCCGCGGCGATGACGGCTCGCACCGCATCTTGCGGGCAGATGATTCCGCCCATGTGCAGCACCGCGAAGTAGCGGCGCTTATCCGATCCCTCGACAGGGGATGACCAGGCGTAGGCCTTCACCGCTCTGGGGTGGCCGCTGAGGGCGAAGACATGCACAACGCCCTCCCACACTGTCTTACCCTCAAACGTCTCCTTGACCGGCACGGATTGCAGCCGTGTGGCCGTGCCGCCGTGCTGGCTCTCAATCGTCTGTTTGAGGTCGTCGAAGTCCATAAAAATCAACCAAATCTCTGGGGTTTCCAAAGTGAGACCCTACAGTGACCGAGGATTGTTCCTTCTTCAGATCAGGACACCACCCTGCTTTAAGCGGCTTTGCGAAGATATCCCTTGATCAGCTCTTCGGCGATCTGCACCGCGTTGAGGGCGGCGCCCTTGCGAAGATTGTCGGCGACCACCCACAGGCTCAGGCCGTGCTCGACGGTCGAATCCTCGCGGATGCGGCTGACGTAGACGAGGTCCTCGCCCGCCGTTTCCACCGGCGTCACGTAACCTTCGGCCGCGCGATTATCGACCACAGCGACACCCGGCGCCTCGCGCAGCGCGCGGCGGGCTTCGGCGGCGGAAAGCGGCTTTTCGAACTCGATGTTGATCGCCTCGGCATGGCTGATGAAGGTTGGCACGCGCACGCAGGTCGCCGTCACCTTGATCGACGGATCGAGGATCTTCTTGGTTTCCACGACCATCTTCCATTCCTCCTTGGTCGAGCCGTC
>CAZOBN010000167.1:0-6561 GCA_964577835.1 uncultured Rhizobiaceae bacterium | reverse complement strand
GGCATGGGCGCCTATTCCCCGGCGCCGATCGTCACGCCCGCGATGGCCGAGACCATCATGGCGACCATCATCCGCCCGACGGTCGCCGCCATGGCCGAGATGGGCCGCCCGTTCAAGGGCGTGCTGTTCGCCGGGCTGATGATCGACCAGGACGGCCCCAAGCTGCTCGAATACAACACGCGGTTCGGCGATCCGGAGTGCCAGGTGCTGATGACGCGGCTGAAATCCGACCTGCTGCCGGCGCTGATCGCGGCGCGCGACGGCGCGCTCGAGCATTTCGACCTGCGCTGGCACGACGAGGCGGCGCTCACCGTGGTCATGGCGGCGCGCGGCTATCCCGGACCCTACGACAAGGGCAGCGAGATCCGCGGCCTCGACAAGGTCGCGAAGCTGCCCGGCGTCACCGTGTTCCACGCCGGCACCACGAACAAAAACGGCAAGATCGTCGCCACCGGCGGCCGCGTGCTCAATGTCACGGCCACCGGCAAGACCGTCGCCGAGGCGCAGACGCGCGCCTATCGGGCGGTCGACCTGATCGACTGGCCGGGCGGCTTCTGCCGCCGCGACATCGGCTGGCGCGCGGTGAAGGCGGGGGCGTAGAGTCGCCCATGGCGGCACCCGCGGAAACACTCTCCACAGCCAAATCCGTTCCCAAGGGCGTCTGGGCACTGGGCTTCGTCAGCCTGTTTATGGATACCTCCTCCGAGCTGGTTCATAGTCTGATGCCGATTTTCCTCGTCGGCGTGCTCGGCGCCAGCGCGCTGACGGTTGGGCTGATTTCCGGGTTGGCGGAAGCGGTGGTGTCGATTACCAAGCTGTTTTCCGGCGGGTTGAGCGATTGGCTCGGCCGGCGCAAGCCTCTCATCCTCGTCGGTTATGCACTCGCCGCCTTGACCAAACCGATCCTGCCGCTCGCCCCTTCGGTCGCCTGGATCTTCATCGCCCATGTGGTGGACCGTTTCGGCAAGGGCGTGCGTGGCGCACCGCGCGATGCGCTGGTCGCCGACATCACGCCGCCCGAGTTGCGCGGTGCCGCCTACGGTCTGCGCCAATCGATCGACACGGTCGGCGCGTTTCTCGGACCGCTGCTGGCGATTTTGTTCATGGCCCTGCTCGACGACGATATCCGCGCCGTGTTCTGGATCGCCGTGATCCCGGCCGCGATCTCGGTCATGATCATCCTCTTCTTCGTCCGCGACGCCGAGCGCCCCGTCGCCAGCGCCAAACCAAGGCTGCGCTTGCGCGATGCCAAGCGCCTGGAACCGGCTTCTGGGCGCTCCTGAGCGTTGCCTGCGTCTTCACCCTGGCCCGCTTCAGCGAGGCCTTCCTCGTGCTGCGCGCCTCCGAGTCCGGCATGACGGCGACCTTCGTGCCCCTGGTCATGGTGGTGATGAGCGGCGCCTATGCCCTGTCGTCCTACCCGGCGGGCGCGCTGTCCGACCGCCTGACGCGCAGCCGCATCTTTGCCATCGGCGTCGGTTTTCTGATCGCCGCCGATGTGGTGCTGGCACTTTCCGGCAGCGACCTGATGCTCGTGCTGCTCGGCACCGCCCTGTGGGGATTGCATATGGGATTCACCCAGGGGCTGCTCGCCGCCATGGTGGCCGACCGGGCGCCCGATGACTTGCGCGGCACCGCCTTCGGGCTGTTCAATCTGGCGATCGGTCTTGTCACCCTGCCGGCCAGTCTCATCGCCGGCGTGCTGTGGGAAGATGTCGCGTCCTGGGCGAGTTTCGCGGCCGGCGTCGGCTTCGCCGCGCTGACGCTCCTGCTCCTGCCGCTCATCACCCCAAAACCAGCGTTGAGCTAGCGCCGCGCCTGAAAGAATTTTTTCAGCAACACTCCGGCGGCGCGTTCGCCGATGCCGCCGTAGACCTCGGGCCGGTGGTGGCAGGTCGGCTGGGAAAAGAAGCGCGGGCCATGGTCCACGCCGCCGCCCTTGGGATCGGCGGCGCCGTAGTAGAGCCGGCGCAGGCGGGCGAACGACATCGCCGCGGCACACATGGCGCAGGGCTCGAGCGTCACATAGATGTCGCACAGCAGCAGCCGCGCGGTGCCACGGTCGGCGGCGGCCTCGCGGATCGCCAGCATCTCGGCATGGGCGGTCGGATCGTTGAGCTCCTCGGTGCGGTTGCCCGCCGCCGCCAGAATCTCGCCGGAATCGGGATCGACGATGACGGCGCCGACCGGCACCTCGCCGCGCCGCGCCGCTGCCTCGGCCTCGATCATGGCGCGCGCCATGTAGGGATTGGGGTCCAGCATAGGGCCAACTTGCCGCCTCCGCCCGCCGCCGGTCAAGCTGCGCGAACCCGGCATTCTCGCCCACCCGAACCATGGCCCTTTCGCGGAGTCGCGCCGCCCCCTATGCTGCGCGCCATGACGCACACCCCCCACCGTGACATGCCGATCGTCGGCATCACCCTCGACGCCGAAAAGCCGGGCGGTTATTCGAAATTTCCCTGGTATGCCGTGCGCGAGAACTACGGCGGCGCGGTGAGCCAGGCGGGCGGCCTGCCGGTCATGCTGCCGCACGAGCCGGAACTCGCCAGCTACTACCTCGACCGCCTGGATGCGCTGGTCATCACCGGCGGCGCCTTCGACGTCGATCCGGCCCTGTTCGGCGCCAATACGCGGCACGCCACGGTCACCACCAAGGACAAGCGCACCGCCTTCGAGCTCGCCGTGACCCGCGGCGCGCTCGAGCGCGACATGCCGGTGCTCGGCATCTGCGGCGGCGAGCAACTGCTCAACGTGGTGCTCGGCGGCACGCTGATCCAGCATATACCGGACGAGGTCAAGAACCCGCTCGCCCACGAGCAGCCCAACCCGCGCGACGAGCCGGGCCACGACGTTACCATCGTGCCGGGCACTCAACTGCACCGCATCGTCGGCACGGCCAAGCTGGCGGTCAATTCGGCGCATCATCAGGCGGTCAAGACGGTCGGCTCCGGCATCGTCGTCAATGCGACGGCGCCTGACGGCGTCATCGAAGGCATCGAGGACCCACGCCAGCGCTTCTGCCTCGGCGTCGAGTGGCATCCCGAATTCACCCTGAGCGACGGCGACGCGGCGATCTTCCGCGCGCTGATCGCCGCATGCCGGTGATGGCAGCGCAGCTTTCGCTGTCAGGCGAGGAATTGGACGTTCTTTAGTCGTCATGCTCGGACGTCGTGCTTGCACGCATTCGCATGACATCCGAGCATCCATGCTAACATATCACCGCGTCGGACATGGACCCTCGGGTCGAGCCCGAGGGTGACGATCTGTTGAGCGAGTCAGTTGACCACCATGAGTGACGACAATCCGGAAAAAGGCGAACGCATCGCCAAGCGCTTGGCGCGGGCCGGGGTGTGCTCGCGGCGCGACGCGGAGAAGCTGATCGCCGAAGGCCGCGTCTCGGTCGACGGCCATGTGCTCGACACGCCGGCGACGCTGGTCACCGACGCGTCCGTCATCAGCGTCGACGGCAAGGCGGTCGGCGCGCCCGAGCGCACCCGGGTATGGCGCTATCACAAGCCGCGCGGCATGCTCACCACCAACCGCGACCCCCAGGGGCGCGCGACCATCTATGACGACCTGCCGCCCGGCATTCCGCGCGTCATCTCGGTCGGCCGCCTCGACTACAATTCCGAAGGGCTGCTGCTGCTGACGAACGATGGCGCGCTGGCGCGCGAGCTCGAGCTGCCCGACACCGCCTGGGTGCGGCGCTACCGCGTGCGCGCCTTCGGCCGCATCGGCCTGGCCGAAATCGAGAAGCTCGCCAACGGCATGACGATCTCCGGCATCCGCTATGGTGCCATCGAGGCCCAGCTCGACCGCCAGCAGGGCGACAATGTCTGGCTCACCATGGGCCTGCGCGAGGGCAAGAACCGCGAGATCCGCAAGGTGCTGGAGGCGCTCGGCCTCAAGGTCAGCCGCCTGATCCGCGTCGCTTATGGCCCGTTCCAGCTCGGCCGGCTCGAGCCCGGCGAGATCGAGGAGGTGCCGGGCAAGGTGCTGGCCGAACAGCTCGGCCGGACAGCGCAAGCCGCGACGCCATCCGCAGCGGCGAAACGCGCCGGCCGCGCCGGCGGCCATGTGACGGCGCGGCCGCGCGCCGACGCGGACGAGCTGGCGGGCGAGAGCGAGGCGCGCAAGCCCTGGTCGAAGCCTCCCGCTGCCAAGGAAGCCGAACGCCCGCGCGGCGCGCGAGCCGCCAGCCCCGGCGCAAGCGCCTCGCGCGGAAGCGAGGCCGCGCGATATGGTGCGCGCGCAAAAACGCTAGAGCCGAAGCGGCTCAGCACGATCCGTTCGCCCGATGGAGAGCGCGGTGAGCCGCGCCCCGGCAAACCAAAACCGGCAGGCGCGCGCGCCATCGGTCCGCGACCCGACAAGCCTCGCTCATCCACCTCTCGGCCGCATGCGAATCGTCGCGGGAAAGCATAAGGGCCGCGCGCTCACCGCGCCGCCCGGCGACGACACGCGCCCCACCCTCGGGCGCGCGCGCCAGAGTCTGTTCGATATCCTCGAGCACGGCAAATTCTCGGCCACGGGCGAAAGCCTGCTGCCCGGCGCGAACGTGCTGGAGGCCTTCGCCGGCAGCGGCGCCTTCGGCTTCGAAGCCCTGTCGCGCGGCGCCGCCTCCGCCACGCTGATGGACAGCAGCCGTGCCGCGCAAGACGCGCAGCGGCGCAACGCGGAGCTGCTCGGCGAGAGCAAGACCACCCGCATCATCGGCGGCGACGCCCTGAAGCCACCGAGCGGCGCAACCCAGGACCTGGTTTTTCTCGATCCGCCTTATCGCAGCGGCCTCGGCGGCCGGGCCTTGGCGGCGCTGACCGCAGCCGGCTGGATCGGCCCCGATACGCTGGCCATCGTCGAGGTCGGCGCCAAGGAAGACTTCGCCGCGCCGGACGGGTTTACGGTGCTCGACGAGCGGCGCTACGGCCCGGCCAAGTTCGTGTTCCTGCGATTGGGGTGAGTCGTTCGCGTTCACGGCAGACGGGCCCAACACAAGACGATCGTCATGGCCCGATTTAATCGGGCCATCTCTCTGAGGCGACCGTCTTAAGCCTGTCGCGGATCCGGCAGGGCGGTGCATTTCACCACCCGCAAATCGGTAAGAGATGGCCCGGTCAAGCCGTGCCATGACGAAACGAAAGAAATCAGCGCCGGCCGAACAGCTTTTCGATGTCGGCGAGCTTGAGCTCGACGTAGGTTGGGCGGCCGTGGTTGCATTGGCCGGAGTGGGGCGTCGCTTCCATCTCGCGCAACAGCGCGTTCATCTCGGCGGCGTTGAGCGCGCGGCCAGCGCGCACGCTGGAATGGCAGGCGAGCGTGCCGCAAACATCCTCGAGCTTTTCTTTCAGCGACAGCGCCTGATCCATCTCGGTCAGTTCGTCGGCGAGGTCGCGCAGCAGGCCCTGGATGTTCATCTCGCCCAGCAGCGCAGGGGTCTCACGCACCACCAGCGCGCCCTTGCCGAATGGCTCGAGGATCAGACCGAGCTCGGCCAACTCCTCGGCGCGCGCCGCGAGGCGACCGGCTTGCGCTTCCTCCAGCTCGACCACCTCGGGGATCAGCAGCATCTGGCGCGCGACGCCGCGCGCCGACAGTGCCTGCTTCATGCGCTCATAGACCAGCCGCTCGTGCGCCGCGTGCTGGTCGACGATGACGATGCCGTCGCGCGTTTGCGAGACGATGTAGGTTTCGTGCACCTGGCCGCGCGCGACGCCGAGCGGGTAATCGATCGCCTCGTCGGATTGCCCCTCGCCGACCTGCGACACCGGCCGCGCCATGGGCGGCGTGGCGACCGCGAGACCGCCGGTGCCTTGCGGCGCGAGCGGCGCCTGCCAGGCGGCCATGGCCTCGGCGAAGCCGCGTCCGCCCGAGCCATGACCATGGGGCGTGCCATAAGGCAAAGGATTCGGGCTCGGCCGCAAGGCGCCGAGCGCGGCTTCCGATGTGGTGGTCGAGGAGCGATGGCCGGCCGCCGCCAGCGCATGCTTGAGCGCGCCGACGATAAGCCCGCGCACGAGCCCTGAGTCGCGGAAGCGCACCTCGGTCTTCGCCGGATGGACATTGACGTCGACCAGCTCGGGCGGCACATCGAGGAACAGCGCCACCACCGGATGGCGGTCGCGCGCCAGGAAATCCTGGTAGGCGCCGCGCACGGCGCCCTGCAGCAGCCGGTCGCGCACCGGCCGGCCATTGACGAACAGATATTGATATTGTGCCGTGCCGCGCGAATAGGTCGGCAGGCCGGCGAAGCCCGTGAGCACCAGGCCTTCGCGCGCGGCCTCGATGGCCAGCGCATTGTCGCCGAACTCGCGGCCCATGACGGCCGCGAGCCGCTGCAGCCGCCCGGCCGTCTCGTCGCCGCCGTCGAGCGGCAAGAAGGCGGGACCGAGCGCGATCTTGCTCTCGCCGTCCGCATTGAGGTGGAACGCCACCTCCGGATGGGCCATGGCGAGCCGGTTGACCGCGTCCTGCGCGTGCATCAATTCGGTGCGCGGCGCCTTCATGAACTTGAGCCGCGCCGGCGTGGCGAAGAACAGGTCGCGCACCTCGACCCGGGTGCCC
>CAZOBN010000166.1:5322-6584 GCA_964577835.1 uncultured Rhizobiaceae bacterium | reverse complement strand
CTCCCCCCTTGCGGGGGAGGGATGGGGTGGGGGGAGAAGCGGAGCGCGCCGGAAACCGCTATTCCTCGTTCGGCGTTCTGATGGCTTCGCAAACGGCGTCGCGGACACCTTCCGGATTTCCGAGCACGTCATTGTTCCAAAAACGCAGAACTCGGAAGCCCTGGGTCTGTAGCCAAGCCGTGCGCGCGGCATCTTCTTGCTTCGCTGTGACGGCATGCTGGCCTCCGTCGACTTCAATGACAAGCCGCCGTTCCAAACAGACGAAATCGGCAATGTAGGGGCCAATAGGGAATTGCCGTCGGAATTTAAGTCCGCCGAGCTTCCGCAGCCGCAGAATAGACCAGAGCTTCTGCTCGGCATCGGTGAGTTGGCGACGTAGCGCGCGAGCACGTTCGTTGGCCACGGCGGATTTCCCCCCACCCCAGCCCTCCCCCGCAAGGGGGGGGGCGAAGTGCAGTTCTCGGTTGTGCGAGGAAGCCTCACTTACCGTTTTCCATCAGCTTCACGAAGCGCTCGAACAGGTAGTGGCTGTCCTGCGGGCCGGGCGAGGCTTCCGGGTGATACTGTACCGAGAACATCGGCTTGTCCGTCACCTTGAGGCCTTCGAGCGTGCCGTCGAACAGCGACAGGTGGGTGGGAACGACTCCCTCGGGCAGGGATTCCGTCACCACCTCGAAGCCGTGGTTCTGGCTGGTGATCTCGACCTTGCCGGTTTCCAGGTCCTTGACCGGCTGATTGGCGCCGCGGTGGCCGAGCGCGAGCTTCTTGGTCTGGGCGCCGAGCGCCAGCGCCATGAGCTGATGGCCGAGGCAGATGCCGAACATCGGCTTGCCGCTGTCCATCAGCTTGCGGATGGTCGGCACGGCATATTCGCCGGTCGCCGCCGGGTCGCCCGGGCCGTTCGACAGGAACACGCCGTCCGGCTTGTGGCGCAGAATGTCCTCGGCCGTGGCGGTCGCTGGCACCACGGTGACCTTGCAGCCGGCGGCGGCGAGGCAGCGCAGGATGTTGCGTTTGGCGCCGTAATCGATGGCGACCACGTGAAAGCGCGGATTGCGCTGCTTGCCGTAGCCCTGGCCCAGGGTCCACAGCGTCTCGTCCCACTGGTAAGTCTGCCGGCAGCTCACGTCCTTGGCGAGATCCATGCCTTCCAGGCCGGGCCAGGCGCGCGCCTGTTCGAGCAGGTTGTCCACATTGAGCAACGCGGGGGTCTTGATCGCGTCGGGCACGTGGCAGATCGCCGCGTTGGGCGCGCCGCCGTC
>CAZOBN010000166.1:0-5312 GCA_964577835.1 uncultured Rhizobiaceae bacterium | reverse complement strand
GGTGAGCTGGCGCGTATCGTTGCCGGCTATGCCGACGAGATCATGGGATTTGAGCCAGATGTCGAGATGCTGGGCCGCGCGCCAATTGGACGGCTCGGTGATCGGCGCCTTGATGACCAGGCCGCGCGCGGCCGGCGTCACCGTCTCGATATCTTCGGCATTGGTGCCGACATTGCCGATATGGGGGAAGGTGAAGGTGATGATCTGGCCGGCGTAGGAGGGATCGGTCAGGATCTCCTGGTAGCCGGTGATCGAGGTGTTGAAGCAGACCTCGCCGACGCGGGTGCCGGCGGCGCCGATGCCTTGGCCCCAGAACACCGTACCGTCGCTCAGCACCAGGGCGGCGGTCGCGCCGTCCGGGCGGGGGGCCTTCAATGGCGCGTCACCATGGGCGGCGCCGGCGCGCGCCGCTCCCTTGGTTTCGGCGCGCGGCGCCATGGCCGCCCCGCTCGCAGGCATCTGCGGCGCAGGGCGAGCTTTGCGTGTGGTCGGCGACATAAGCGGGTACTCCTCGGGGCCGGCGCCCACGCGTTTCGCGCGGCGCGGGGTGGCGGTCGGCCAGATAGGGGCAAGCTACGATCAGGCTGCGGTCGGCGCGCCGGCAGAACGACGGGACTCGCGGCGGGCAAATTGGCGCTTAGATAAGCAAAGAGCGTGCCGACGTCAAGGATCAAGCCCGCAAGAAAAGCCAAGAAATTTCAAAGGTTTGATAAATAAACACCGTTTGCTTAACGGCCGCTGTTCCTGTAAGTTCAAGGTTTTCCACGATCCCTGTTTGGCTCACCTCATCCCATGCTCCGGGCTACCCTCAACGATGCGCTGAAAACCGCCATGAAGGCGAAGGATCAGCGGGCCACCTCCACCCTCCGCCTGATTCTCGCAGCCCTCAAGGACCGCGATATCGCGGCGCGCGGTACCGGCAGCAGCGAACCCATCTCCGACGCGGCCATCCTCGAGATGCTGCAGAAGATGGTCAAGCAGCGCCAGGAGAGCATCGAGTTGTATCGCAAGGGCGCGCGCGAGGACCTGGTCAAGCAGGAGCAAGAGGAAATCGTTATTATCGAAAGCTTCCTGCCGAAGCAGATGGACGAGGCGGAAATGACCCGGGCGGTCGATGCGGCGATCGCCGCGGTCGGTGCCACCGGCATCAAGGACATGGGCAAGACCATCGCGGCGCTGAAGAAGGATTACGCCGGGCGCATGGATTTCGCCAAGGCGAGCGGCGTGGTCAAGCGCCGGCTGGCCAATTAGCGCGGCTGATTAGCGGGGATAACTTCCCCAGTTCATTGATTCTTTTCAAAACCCTCTCATCGAACGACCCGAAACCTTCGCATTTTTGTGCGAAAAGTTTTGGTATAGTCACGAAGCGCGAGGTAGCTGCCGCGACTAGCGTTGCGGGGCCGATCGTGATCACCGCAATGTGATTCGGGGAATCGGTCTCTATTAATGGTTTTTGATCCTGCTTTTCTTGATGAACTGCGGATGCGTGTGCCGTTGGCTGATGTTGTTGGCCGGCGGGTTAAGCTCGTCAAGAAAGGCCGTGAACATTCCGGCCTATGTCCCTTCCACAATGAAAAGACGCCGTCCTTCACAGTCAATGAGGATAAGGGTTTTTTCCATTGTTTCGGTTGTGGCGCGCATGGCGATGTCATCGGATTCGTCATGCGGACAGACAACTTGCCGTTTCCTGAGGCGATTGAGAAGTTAGCCAACGAGGCTGGCATTCAGTTGCCTACACAGACCCGTCAGTCGCGTGAGGACGGCCAAGTCCGTCAGTCACTTCACGTGGTTTTGGAAGCCGCGGCCGAGTGGTTTGCAGCAGAATTGGATGGTCCACGAGGTAGAGCGGGCAAAGAATATTTGCTCCGCCGAGGCATTGGAAATGACGTAGTCGAACGCTTTCGAATCGGTTTCGCGCCGGAAGCCCGTGGCATGCTAAAGGCGGCGTTGACTAAGCAGGGGTTCACCGAACAACTGCTGATTGAGGCAGGATTGTTACGCAGGCGTGATGAGAGCGGCGAGGTCTACGATCTATTCCGCAACCGCGTGATGTTTCCGATCACTGATCGGCGGGGGCAAGTGATTGCTTTTGGTGGTCGTGTATTAGAACCTGCTCCACCTAACGCACCTAAATACCTAAACTCACCCGAGACGCGCATCTTTCAAAAGGGGCACGTCCTCTTTGGCCACGCCGAAGCTCTTCCGCTCGCTCGGGAACACGGTCGTCTATTTGTGACGGAAGGATACCTAGATGCAATTGCTCTATTGCGAGTTGGTATTCCAGCCGTCGCCCCGTTAGGGACAGCTCTCACGGACGAGCAAATTCAATTGCTGTGGCGGATAGTCCCTGAGCCGACGCTTTGCTTTGACGGAGATAACGCTGGCCTGCGCGCATTGGAACGTGCTGCGTTCAAGGCGCTTGCTGCGCTTCATCCGGGGAAATCTCTGTATCTCGCCCGCTTGCCCGCAGGAGAGGATCCAGACAGCATTATCCGAAATCAAGGTTCTGAGGCTTTCGAGCAAATCGTGGCTGCGGCCAAGCCTTTGTCCGAGGCTGTATGGGACCTCGTCAGGGCTCGACATCGAATAGATACCCCCGAACATATTGCGGCTTTTCGAGCTGAACTTGAATCATCGGCGCGTTTAATCCCAGACTCGCCCACTCAGTGGACGTTTCTTAGCTATTTTCGAAATAGAGTATGGGAAGCGACAAGGATCAAATACGACAATAGGCAAAAAGGGGGGAAACCGAGAGTAGAAGCGAGGATCGATGTAATTATCTCTAAGCCGGATCCTTTGGGGACAGGTATTGGAGGTACATCGTACAAGCGCGAAGAAAAGATGGTCGGCACGATTATTAAATACCCGCTCATCCTTGAGGAGCATTTAGACAGTTTTTTGAATATGAAGATGTTTACTCCCGAGTACAATACGCTCCGCGAGGCTATTGCCCACCTTTACTCCCGTGAAATTGCGACTGATCCAGATGCGTTGGCGCGTGGGTTGGAGGAGCAGGGATTTGGTCAGACCATCAGGATTTTGTTTGGTCCGGGCGGCCGTTTGTTCGACTGGTACTTCCGGATTGATGCTCCCATGGGCGAAGTCGAAACTGCCTTTCTTACCAATTTGCGAATGCAGGAAAGGTTCGCGCTTTTCCCCGAGCTAGAAGACGCGCTTCAGGCGTTTGCTGAGAATCCAACGGAAGCTACATTGTCGCGTTTTGAGGCTCTACGCTCAGAACTTGATGTGCCCATCGCCAGTGATGATGAGGTGTTGTATTACGACGACATCAGACGCAAGAAAAAAAACTGAACGATTTCAAAGCTGTAGCAGGACTTGACAGTTTGCATCAGGCGATCATAGAACTTGCGGCTCGCTATGGTGCAATGGGGGACGGCTCCGGCCTTGACGTTGCCGCCTTGCGAAACCATCTGACGGAACAAGGCTTTCTGCCCTTGATCGAGCGGCTTTGCGGGTCCCAGACGGGCATGATCGACCAGTTCGCCCGGCCGGAAGCGGATGTGACGGACGCCCTCAAGGGTTGGCGCAGTGTGCTGGAACGCCAGCACAAGGTGGTTGGTTTACGGGCGGAGATCCGGTCTGCAGAATCCGCATGCGCCCGTGATCCGGACAACCCCGACAACTGGGCGCGCCTTGACGAGCTGGTCCGCGAGGAACAACGCGGCACGAGCGATGAAGCGGAACTGGAGAGATTTGGATAGCCGCGTGGCGGAGCGATCCGGCCGTGCGGGATTTTATTGACGCTTTTCAGCTGGCCGTGCGGGCCGGCTCCCAATGTGTCCGGCTTGCGAGCCGGCTCCCAATGTGATGTGCGGCAACCTCCGCGCGTCGACGTGAAATGGAACCGATGATGGCGACGACCACCAAGCAACAGCAGCAGACCCCGAAGCCCGCAGAAGGCGAAGAGGCGGCGGAAACGACGCCGGAGCAGCCTGTCCTCGACATGACGGGCGCCAACGTCAAGAAGATGTTGGCGCGCGGCAAGGAGCGCGGATACGTCACCTATGACGAATTGAACGCCGCCCTGCCGCAGGACCAGTTCACCTCCGAACAGATCGAAGACACCATGGCGATGCTCAACGAGATGGGCATCAACGTCGTCGAAGCGGAAGAATCCGAAGAGCCGGCTGCCGCCGACGAGGCGGAGAAAGAGCCTGAAACCGCCGAAGAGGCGCCCGAGGCGCCGGAATACGGCCGCACCGACGATCCGGTGCGCATGTATCTGCGCGAGATGGGCTCGGTCGAGCTGCTGTCGCGCGAGGGCGAAATCGCCATCGCCAAGCGCATCGAGGCCGGCCGCGAAAAGATGATCGGCGGCATCTGCGAGAGCCCGCTGACCATGCGCGCCATCATCGAGTGGCGCGACGCGCTGCGCGACGACAAGATGCTGCTGCGCGACGTGATCGACCTCGACGCGACCTATGGCGGCGTGCCGGAAGACCACACCAAGGATGGCGCGAACCCCGCGCCGATGCCCGCGGCCGCCGCATCGGCGGTCGAGGTCGCGAAGAAGCCCGACGACAAGGACCTGAAGAAGGGCAAGGCCGCCGGCAACGGCAAGGCGCTCGACGACGAGGGTGTCGAGGTGCCCGAGCCGGCGAGCGAGGAAGAGGATCTCGACGAAGGCGAGGATGCCGGTCTGTCGCTGGCGGCGATGGAGCTCAAGCTCAAGCCGCAGACGCTGGAAAACTTCGACGCCATCGCCAAGACCTACAAGAAGCTCCACAAGCTGCAGGAAGAGCGGCTCGAGGCGCGGCGCAAGGGCCAGCCCGTCCTGCCGGCGTCCGACAAGCGCTATGACAAGCTGCGCACCGAATTGGTCGAGCTGATGAGCCAGGTGCAGCTCAACAACAACCGCATCGAAGCGCTGATGGACGAGCTCTATGGGCTCAACAAGCGCCTGATGAATTTCGAAGGCCAGCTCCTGCGCATGGCCGAGAAGTGCCGCGTCAAGCGCGAGGACTTCCTCGAGAAATATTTCGGCTCCGAGCTCGATCCCAAGTGGCTGACGCGGCTCGGCCGGCTCAAGTCCAAGCCGTGGGTCAACTTCGCCACCAAGCACAAGGACGAGATCAAGGAGATCCGCACCAAGGTCGCCGAGATCACCGAGCTGTCCGGTCTCGACATCACCGAATTCCGCCGCATCGTCAACACGGTGCAGAAGGGCGAGCGCGAGGCGCGCCGGGCGAAGAAGGAAATGGTCGAGGCCAACCTGCGCCTCGTCATCTCGATCGCCAAGAAATACACCAACCGCGGCCTGCAATTCCTCGACCTGATCCAGGAAGGCAACA
>CAZOBN010000165.1:0-6619 GCA_964577835.1 uncultured Rhizobiaceae bacterium | reverse complement strand
GCGCTTGAGCTTGGTCAGGGTGCGGCTCACGGTCTCGATCGTCAGTCCGAGATAATCGGCAATGTCGGCCCGCGTCATCGGCACATGGAGCGAAGCGCCGCCGGTGGCGGCCATTTGCAGCTTGCCGAGATGCAACAGGAAGGTGGCGATACGCTCCACCGCCGTCTTGCGGCCGAGCAGGAGCATCTGATCCTGGGCTAAATGGAGGTCCTGGGAGCGCGCGGTCAGGACGCGACGGGCGAATCCAGGCACCTCGTCAAGGAGCCGATTGAATTGGGTGCGCGAATAGCGGCACAGGCTGACGTCCGTCACCGCCTCGGCCGTGTATTGGAAGGTGTCGTCCTCGGAGTATCCGATGAGCGTATCGGTGGAGACGAAGCCCATGATCTGGCGCCGCCCGTCGGGAAGCAGCTTATAGAGCTTCAATATGCCCTGGACCATTTCAAAAACCGTTTCGGCGTCGTCTCCCTCGGCAAACAAGGTCTGGCCTGCCTTGACCTTCTGGAGAGTGCTGACGGAGGCCAGAAATTTCTTGGTCGTCGGGCTAGCCTCGAAGGCCTTTCTCGGCATCGGCGGGAATTTGGTGGCTCCGCTGGTCGCTGGCTGGATATACATGTCGCCCACTCCTCTTTCCTGATCCGCTCCATCGCGCGGCCCGATCAGATTTAAAGGGTGGCTGTCACACGGTGATGCCAAACGCGTGAAACATTGTTATCCTTGTGTAACGGTATGTAACAGTGTGTGGCGCTTTCAGGAGCATGGTGTCCCGACGATGACCTCCCAAATCCACATCCTTGTTGTCGATGACGACCCGCGCATTCGCTCCATGCTGCGCCGCTATCTGACGGACGAGGGATTCCAGGTCAGCGAGGCGGAGGATGGCGTGTCGATGCGTTCTGCACTGGAGAGCCAACCAGCCAATCTCGTCCTTCTCGATTTGGTTCTGCCCGGGGAAGATGGCTTTACGCTCGCGAATTACATCCGGCAGCGCGGCAGCACGCCCATCATCATGCTGACCGGCAAGGATGACCTTATCGACAAAGTGGCGGGCCTCGAGGCCGGCGCCGACGACTACATTCCGAAGCCCTTTCACCTGCGCGAGGTCCTCGCGCGCATTCGCACCGTCCTGCGGCGCTCGCCTTCCGCGATCGCGCCGTCTCCGGTGGCGCATGCCGCTCAGCCCGCAGAGCCGCGCGAGCGTCGGATGCTCTGCTTCGAAGACTGGAGTCTCGATCTTTCGAAACGCGAGTTGCGCCGGCCCGATGGCACGCCGGTCCCATTGACGACCGGCGAGTTCGACCTGCTACGAGCATTTCTCCAAAATCCGAACCGCGTGCTCGACCGCGATATGCTCATGGACCTGGTCAAGGGCCGGGAATGGGCGGCTTACGACCGGTCGATCGATGCTCAAGTGGTGCGTCTGCGCAAGAAGATCGAAAGCGACCCGAGCGATCCGAGACTGATCAAGACGGTCAGAGGCGCCGGCTATCTATTCGCGGCGGATGTCAGCGCCACGTGAGCGGTGGCCACGAGCCGGACGACGAAACTTCAGACCGGATCGGATGTCGTGTAGAGCCTGCTGGGCCGCTCGGCATGCTCCCGGAGCAGCTCACCCCCGATAACGCCGGCCCGGCATAGCCGGATGTGAACGGCACCCTGATTTGCGGGCGCTGTCGCCGTGCCGCGCTGCCTGACGCTCGGTCGAAAAGCCGCCATGAAAATTGATCTGGATCAAAGGCATCCCCGATCAAGTGATGGAGAATTTTCAAGTCGGCATCTTCCGAGAGTTCTCCCATGAAGATCCCCGTCGCGCCGGTATCTCGTCGAGATGGGATTTCACCGCGAAAAATGGTGAGTGGGTGCCCCGGATGCGTCCGGGAGAGCCATGTTTCATTGGAGGCCGCGCGGAGAAACGGTTTCGCCGCCGCTGCACACTTGTCGAGTCTTGCCGCACGATTGAAGCCAGAGGCAGGGCGTCGGCCCTGAAGACGATCACAAAGTGGGGAGAACACGATGCTTAGCCAGGATGAGAACGAGCGCCTGACCCGGGTTGGGCCGGGCACGCCGATGGGCGGCTTGCTGCGGCGCTATTGGTATCCGATCGCCGCGGTGTCGCAGATGAAGGATCGCGACACCCTGCCGGTCAAGCTGCTCGGCGAGGATCTCGTCCTCTACCGCGACCTCGCGGGCAAGTTCGGCCTGATCGCGGCGCGCTGTCCCCACCGCAGCATGTCGATGGTCTATGGCATTCCGACCGAGTGCGGCCTGCGCTGCCCCTATCACGGCTGGGCTTTCGATCATGCCGGCAATTGTGTCGAGCAGCCCTACGAGGATACCGAGAACCCCCAGGGCCGCTACAAGGACAAGATCAAGACCCCGGCCTATCGCGTGGCGCAACTCGGCGGCATGTTCTTCGGCTATCTGGGACCCGATCCGGTGCCGATCCTGCCGCCGTGGGATCTGTTCGTCATGGACGGTGTCATGCGCGAGGTCGGCCGCTCGGTGGTGCCGTGCAACTGGCTGCAGATCATGGAGAATTCCCTCGATCCGGTGCATGTGGAATGGCTCCACCAGCACATGCTCAACTACGTCCTGGGCAAGCTCGGCAAGCCGGAGAAGCAGCGCCGGCCGCAGTCGCACCAGAAGATCGGCTTCGACGCCTTCGAACACGGCATCGTCAAGCGGCGCGTGGTCGACAACAAGAGCGAGCAGGACGAGGACTGGGCGACGGGCCATCCGGTCATCTTCCCGAACTTCCTCAAGAGCGGCAGCGTATCCACCCCGGTGTTCCAGATCCGCGTCCCGCTCGACGACGAGAACACCGCCTATTGGTGGTATCGCTGCTATACAGCGGCCTCCAATGTGCCGATCGAGGCGCAGACCGACGACGACATCCCCTTCTACACCGCGCCGGTGCCGCAGCTCGACCAATCGGGCCTGCCGCAATGGGACGTGCTCGACAACAACAGCGGCCAGGACATCGTGGCCTGGATCACCCAGGGCGCCATCGCCGACCGTTCCCTGGAATCCCTTGGCCGCTCCGACAAGGGCATCGTCCTCTACCGCCGGATGCTGCGCGACGCGCTGCAGGCGGTGGAAAGCGGCCGCGATCCCATGAACGTGTTCCGCGACCCGTCGCTCAAACGCATCGATCTCGCGGTCGAGAAGAATAAACTCGGCTTGGCCGGCAATGTGGTGACCGGCACGCGCGGCGGCAATACCACCAAATACAGCCCAATTCTCAAGCGCCTGGGCAGAGGATCGCGATAACCCCGGGACAGCCAACTTTGTGGGCGCGGGTCAGCGGACGCTGACCCGCGAAATCATGGGCCGAGCAGCCGGCGCAGCTTGAGGGCGAGATCGGACGTCGTGTAGGGCTTGCCGAGCCAATCCGCGTTCTCCATAAGCAACCCGCCCTTCGACAGCGCCGGCTCGGCATAGCCGGACGTGTACAGCACCTTCAGTCGTGGGCAGTACTGGCGGGCCGCCCGCGCCAAGTCGATACCCGTCATGCCCGGCATCACCACGTCGGTGAACAGAAGGTCGACCGCCTCGCCCCGAACAATGCGTTCGAGCGCGGTAGCTGCATTGTCCTCCTCGATCACGGAGTAGCCAAGCTCCTTCAGCCTGCGCAGGGAAACCCGCCGGACTCGATCATCGTCCTCGACAACGAGAATGGTCTCGCCGCCACCGATAATCGGTGCCGCTCCGTGGCTTTCTACCGTCGCCGCGCTGCCCGCGACCGCCGGCAAATAGATGCGGACCGTCGTGCCGGCGCCCTCTTCGCTGTAGAGCGTGACGTGACCGCCCGACTGTTTGACGAAACCGTACACCATGCTGAGCCCGAGGCCCGTCCCTTGGCCGGGAGATTTCGTCGTGAAGAACGGCTCGAAGACCCGCTGCCGGACCTCGGGCGGCATTCCGCTGCCGTTGTCGGTGACCGCGAGCATGACGTAGTCGCCGGGCGGCACGTCGGGAAAGGCCTGGGCATCCGCTCCGCCGATACGCGCGAGCGCGGTTTCGATGATGAGATGGCCACCGTCCGGCATGGCATCGCGCGCATTGATGGCAAGGTTCAGCAACGCGTTCTCGACCTGTCCCGGGTCCGCCAGCGTCGCTGGCAGGCTTGTCGACAATCTCGCCTCCATGCGGCTCATCTCGCCCAGGCTGCGACGCAGCAGCTCGCTCATCCCGGTCACGAGAGCGCTCAAATCGATCGCCCTGGGATTGAGCGGCTGACGACGGCCGAATGCCAGCAGGCGGCCGGATAATTTGGCGCCGAGGTCGGTGGCCTCCTGCGCTTCGGCGAGAATCTCGCGGTGCTCGGGATCTTGCAGACGCGACTCCAGCATTTCGAGGTTGCCGCCGATCACCGTCAGCAGGTTGTTGAAGTCATGGGCCAATCCGCCCGTCAATTGTCCGACCGCTTCCATCTTCTGCGACTGGCGCAACTGATCTTCGATCTTCGCGCGCGCGGTAATGTCGCGAATGAAGCCGGTGAAGATCCGATTGGTCTTGCCGAATCTTGCTTCGCCGACGGCCAGTTCCACCGGGAAGATGCTGCCGTCCTTGCGCATCGCCTCGACGCGCCGGCCGATCCCGATGATGCGCTTCTCCCCTGTCGCCAGGTAGCGCGCCAGATAACCGTCGTGGTTCTCCTGGTGCGGCGACGGCATCAGCATGCTGACGTTGCGCCCGATGACCTCGCCGGCTTCGTAGCCGAACAGCCGCTCGGCCGCCACGCTGAAGGACTGCACGATGCCGCGTTCGTCGATCGTGATGACGGCATCCGGCGCCGTCTCGATGATGGAGCTCAATCGCGCTTCGCGCTCGCGCAGGGCCTCCTCCGCCTTTTGCCGCTCGGTGATGTCCTGAGCCACTGCGATGATGCCCAAGGCGCCATTCTTCTCATCGAACAATCGGGATGCGTTCCACAACAGGACGCGCTCCGAACCGTCCGGGCGGCGCACGCGTCCTTCCGCGCTCCGCACGGGATGCCCCTGAAGCACTTGCTCCAGGTCGTCCGGGCCTATGCCGCCTCGCTGCTCCCGGTCCAGGGCTGCGAAATAGTTCCGCCCTACGACGTCCTCGCGCAGCCGGCCATAAAGGCGCTCGGCCTCGGAATTCATCTCGCGGACGGTCAGATCGGAGGAGAGGAGTAGAATCGGTGCCGCAGCGGTCTCGACCAGCGAGCGAAAGCGCGCTTCGCTTTGCGCGAGCTCACCCTTCAGCGCGGCGAGCGATCCTGTGGTCGAAGACTTGTGCAGCCCTCGGTTGCCACGCCCGGCCATTTTTGTCGTTTTCTTCGGCTTGGCGTTCTTTGGCTTGGCGGAGACGCCCTTCGGCGCGCCACGGCTAGGCTTCTGGCGCAAGATTTTGCGCTTCGCCGGCGTTGCTTTGCCGGAGCCCGTCACCCGACCTTTTCCCGATTTCTTGCTGGCCACTGCCCGTCAACCCGGCTGTCTAAAGTGGTCCAACATTACCCGACTGGGCGCGGGATGCGAGCCCCCATTTTGGTCAAAAAAGGACGCGTCGCTCGGACTCAGAGGTCGATTTGCGCTCTCTTTTTGCCGTTCCACATCGCCCGAATGAGGTTTTCTCCATGGACCAGCGACGCCCACAGCACGCCGCAAATGTGGACCAGCACGAGACCGAGGGTAATGTTTGCCAGAATTTCGTGAATCTCCTTCCAAACCCTGCCGGCGGATCGATCGACGGCAATGTAGTTCGCGAGCGGGCCGGCTCCCTCCAACGCCGCGAACGCCAGCAATCCACTTCCGACAATGAGCAGGGTCATCACCAGAAGCGCGACAACCATGGCGCCTCCTGCGGGACTATGTCCGATGTAGCGGCGGCCACGGAACAGGAGGAGGTCCCGCACATACCGGATGATTTTATGCGGACGATAGACAAAGCTTGTGAAACGGGCATGCCGCGTGCCGATAAATCCCCAGATGATGCGCAGGACCACCAGGATGCCAACCAGATATCCTGCCCAGACATGCAAGAACATCAAGTCATCGCCACTGAGATAAGCGATCAAGAAGGCCACAACGAGAGTCCAGTGGAGACCGCGGACAAAGATGTCCCAAACCCTGACCTCGGTCATCGGTTCAGGCAAGGTACGCTCTCCGAAATGCGGCCAAAGCTTCGATTGGCGGCATTGTCCCGTGGGCATGCCACCGATTGCATTTAGGCCGCCGCATGATTCTGCGGTTCCGACAGTTCATAGCCCGTGGCCAAGCAATCCCAACGCGACAATTGCTGGTGGCGCACAAACCGCTTGATAGCGGCCTGCCGGGCGCGTTCCGGGGTTTTTGCGCGGCGTATCTCGACCACTTCTACCGTGCTTTCGAACGGTCTGCCCGCCTCGTTCGTGACGCACCGATAAAATCGAAAACTATACAAGTGGTTCATGACTCGAACTCCGGCTTTGGCAGGTCCCACACGACTCGACGAAGAAAACCTGCCGGACAGGGTATTAGGCTTTCTGGATGGCGATCTTGTGCGACTTCGCTGTCGCATCCGCCGACTTGGGAATGGCGACCCGCAGCACGCCATCGACATAGCGCGCCGCGATCTTCGCCTCGTCGGCGTCCTCCGGAAGGGTCATCGATCG
>CAZOBN010000164.1:0-6673 GCA_964577835.1 uncultured Rhizobiaceae bacterium | reverse complement strand
CAACGCGATGGCCGCGACGCTGAACGAGGGTGACGAGGTGATCATCCCGGCGCCCTACTGGGTGTCCTATCCGGATATCGTGCTGCTGATGGGCGGCAAGCCGGTGTTCGTCGCCGGCACCCAGAACCAGGGTTTCAAGATCCGACCGAAGGACCTTGAGGCGGCGATCACGCCGAAGACCAAGTGGATCATCTTCAACTCGCCGTCGAACCCGACGGGCGCCGCCTACGACCATGACGAGCTCAAGGCGCTGACCGACGTGTTGGTGCGCCATCCGCACGTCTGGATCCTGTCGGACGACATCTACGAGCACCTGACCTACAACGGGTTCCGCTTCTTCACGCCGGCCCAGGTGGCGCCGCGGCTCTACGAGCGCACGCTCACCATGAACGGCGTGTCGAAGGCCTATTCGATGACCGGTTGGCGCATCGGCTATGCCGGCGGGCCGACCGAGCTGATCAAGGCGATGGGCATGATCCAGTCGCAGAGCACGTCGAATCCGTGCTCGATCAGCCAGGCCGCGTCGGTGGAGGCGCTCAACGGGCCGCAGGATTTCCTGCCGGTGTGGCGCGACAGCTTCCAGCAGCGCCGCGACATGGTGGTGAAGATGCTGAACGAGGCGGCGGGCATCGCCTGCGCCACGCCGGAAGGCGCGTTCTACGTCTATCCGTCCTGCGCCGGGCTGATCGGCAAGAAGACGCCGCAGGGCAAGGTGCTGACCACCGACAGCGACGTGGTGACCTACTTCCTCGAGGCCGAGGGGGTCGCGGCGGTGCAGGGCGAGGCCTTCGGCCTGTCGCCCAACTTCCGCATCTCCTACGCGACGTCGAAGGAAGTGCTGAAGGACGCCTGCACCCGCATCAGCCGTGCTTGTTCCGCCTTGAAGTAAGGCGGAACAGGGCTATTGGTCCGCGCGCCTCCGCGCGCGGGCGTGCGCCGCGTTCAAATAGGCGCAAATTCACCGAGGATCGTCATGGCCGCACGCGTGCCCTGCACCCATTCGCATGACTTGCGGCCATCCACGACTTCCTGTTTCTCAGCGTCCTAAAAACTCGTGGATGCCCCGAACAAGTCGGGGCATGACGGCTTTTATGGGATTTCCGCCGATCTCCATCATGGCCCGGCTCGATGTACAGCCCGGGGACATCACGGACGGGTGTTCGGGGACATAGCTGACACATCATGATGGCATGGAGACTGGCTTTTACAGGAGGCCTTCCATGCCGTGGCGCGAGGTGTCGGTCATGGATCAACGGCGTGAGTTTGTGCGGCTTGCGATGCGGGAGGGCGTGAACCGTCGCGCGTTGTGTCGACGGTAGGACATGACGGCCCCCCTGTTCCGAAATCGTTTAGTTGCTTGTTTTTTCTAACTTTAGCAGGTGCTTGAGAGGCGCGGAAGGGTGTCGCGCGAACGGCCCTGCCCCGGCGGCGGAATCGCCGTTAGCCTTCGCATTTCTGTTGCGCGAGGCTGCGCGGAGCGGGAAAGTTGAGAAGCCTTTCAGGGAAGGCGGAGCGCTCCTGGCGGGTTCCGAACCGGCTTGTGGTTCCATTGCCCGTGGCCAGCGCGGCCAGAAGAGCGCCCTCAGAAATTGCGTGGCTCGTCGTTCGCCGATCGATGCAACCATACGCAAGGGAGGGCCAAATGAGCGAGTCCCGGAAGGCGACACCGCGTTGTGTCGCGCTTGTCGGACCGTATCTCAGCGGTAAGACCAGCCTGTTGGAAAGCCTGCTGCATGCCTGTGGCGCCATCCATCGCAAAGGAACGGTCAAGGACAAGACCACCGTCGGCGATACCGCGCCGGAGGCGCGGGCCCGCCAGATGAGCATCGAGATCAGCGCGGCCCAGAGCACCTTCATGGATGACCCCTGGATCTTCCTCGATTGTCCCGGCTCCATCGAATTCGCCCAGGAAGCGCAGAGCGCCTTGATGGTGGCGGATGCCGCGGTGGTGGTGGTCGAACCGATCGCCGAACGTGCCCTGACCATTTCGCCGTTGCTCAAGTTTCTCGACGACCATGAGATCCCCCATGTCCTGTTCATCAACAAGATGGACACCACCACCGAGCGGGTGCGCGACGTGCTCGCCGCCCTGCAGTCGATCTCCAGCCGCAAGCTGGTGCTGCGCCATGTGCCGATCCGCGAAACCGCCAAGGACGGCAGCGAGGTCGTCACCGGTTACGTCGATCTTGTGAGCGAGCGTGCCTATCATTACCGGCCGGGCAAACCCTCCGACCTGATCCCGATTCCCGAGATGGTCACCAGCCGCAAGAGCGAGGCGCGCGGCGCGCTGCTCGAGACGCTCGCCGATTACAACGACAAGCTGCTCGAACAGTTGCTCGAAGACGCGCTGCCCGGCGTCAAGGACATCTACCAGGATCTCGCGCGCGACATGGCGCAGGATCTCATCGTGCCGGTGGTGATCGGCGCGGCGGAAAAGGATTACGGCGTGCGCCGCCTGCTCAAGCTGCTGCGTCATGAGGTGCCCAACCACGAGGCGACGTTGGAGCGCCAGGGCAGCGACGTCAGCGAGGCGATCGGCCCGGTGGCGCAGGTCTTCAAGACACATCACGTGGCGCACTCGGGCAAGCTGTCGCTCGCGCGCGTCTGGCGCGGCGCGCTCAAGGACGGCATGACGGTCACCGGTCCACATGGCAGCGAGCGCATTTCCGGCCTGTTCCATATGCAGGGTGCCCATACGGCCAAGCTCGATCATGCCACGGCGGGCGATGTGGTTGCGCTCGGCCGCATGGACGCGGTGCGAACCGGCGATGTGCTGTGGAACGAAGGGGCCAAGCCGATTTCGCTGCCATGGCTCGATCCCCTGCCGCCGGTCTATGGTTTTGCCATCGAGGCGGAGAGCCGCAATGACGAGGTCAAGCTGATGAGCGCCATCGCCAAGCTGATCGAGGAGGATCCGTCGCTCGTTCTTGAGCAGCATCCCGACACTCGTCAGATGGTGTTGCGCGGCCAGGGCGAGATGCATTTGCTGATCACGCTCGAACGGTTGGCCAACAAATTCAATCTCAAGGTGCGCAGCGCGCCGATGGCGGTGCCCTACAAGGAAACCATCCGCGGCCGTATCACCCAGCACGGCCGCTACAAGCGGCAGACCGGGGGCCACGGCCAGTTCGGCGACGTGACCATCGAGATCGCGCCGCAGCCGCGCGGCGCTGGCTTCACCTTCATCGACAAGATCGTCGGCGGTGCCATCCCGCGCCAGTTCATTCCGGCGGTCGAGGCTGGCGTGCGCGAGTATCTGCACAAGGGGCCGCGCGGCTTTCCGGTGGTCGATATCGCGGTGACGCTGATCGACGGCGGCTATCACACGGTCGACAGCTCGGAAATGTCGTTCAAGCAGGCGGCGCGGCTCGCCATGACCGAGGGCATGGCGCAATGCGATCCGGTGCTGCTCGAGCCGATCAACCAGGTGCGGATCGGCGTGCCGAACGCCTTCACGTCCCGCGTACAACGGCTGATCAGCGGGCGGCGCGGCCAGATTCTCGGCTTCGACGCCAAGCCTGGCTGGCAGGGTTGGGACGAGGTGGTCTGCAACATGCCGGCCGCCGAAACCGGGGACATGATCATAGAGCTACGCTCGCTGACTCTCGGCGTCGGCAGCTTCGAGCAGACCTTCGACCACTTGCAGGAGGTGCCCGGCAAGCAGGCGGACCGGGTGGTCCACGATCGCCAGGCGGCGAGCGCCTAGGGCTAGCGGCAGACGCGAAACGTGCTTGGCTGTTCGGAGACATCGCGTCCCGCTTCTCACCGCGCGGCGGGCAGGCCCCACACGGCGATATCGGTGATGTCCATTTGGGCGGGCAATTTGTCCATCGCCACCGGGCCTGGCCATTTGCCGCCCATCGCCAAGGTGAAGATCAGGTGCATCGGCTTGTGCACGCCCTCGACGACGCCAGGCTCGGTCCCCGGATTGGGCACGACCTTGACGAGCTGACGGTCGATGTAGTGGGCGACGAGATCCTTCGTCCAGAGCACGCCATAGAGATGCGGCTCTGTGACCTTGCCGCCATTCGGCAGATCGACATAGCCGCCGCGCCCCGCGTGACCCTTGCTCGCCTTGCGCCACCAATGCGTATTGACATGGACCTTGCCGAGGCCGCCCTCGCGGCCGTCGGCCGGATTGAGATGCTCGAACACATCGATTTCGGGCGGCCATTTGTTGTCATTGGCGAGCAGCCAGAAGGCCGGCCAGGCGCCTTTCACGTCGGGCAGGATGGCACGCGCTTCGACATAGCCATAGGTGATGCCGAAGCTGCGGAAGTTGCTCAGCACGCCCGATTGGATTGGCTGATTCCAGGCCGCTTTCATTTCGCCGTTCGGTGTGGCGCGCGCCGTGATGCGCAGCCAGCGTTTGCCGGAATGGTTCACGACGCTGAAGGGATCGAAGGTCTGGCCGTTCTGGCCCGGGAAAGTGAAGACCTGTTTCTCACCATGCTCCTTATGCCACTTCACGTCGTTGCTCATGGTGCGCGACCAGCGGCCGTCCGGATCGCGCCCGGCGATCTTCAAGCCTTGAGACCAGTCCTCGCGCAGCATGTTCGGCCATTCGGCCAGCAGCTTGTCGGTGATGCGCTCCGGCGGTGCCTGGGGCAGCACAGGCACGGGATCAGCGGCAGCGACTTCGGTGACGGCAAGGTCCGGTGCGGCCCAGCCGCCGGTCAGCGGCAAGGTCATCAGGCAAAGCAGCAGCATCCGCCACGTGCCTTGCGCACGGGGCGCGGCCTGTCCAGGTGCGCTACCCGCGCGTTGCTCGATGGTCGATCGTCCCATGCCAATTCCAGCCGCGTCCGTTCCCGGGCGACAGCTTGTCCCTCACACCGAAAGAACCCAAACGGAACGGATCAGGCGGGTCGCCGCCGTTCTCTGAGGTAAAACGCAGGGAGCGGCGATTCGTTCGCCGGATCGGATCGGGCGGGATGGACGCGGGTGCGGCGGCGCCGAGGGGGTCAGATGTTGGCGACGGTGCGCTGCCGCTCGGCGGGCTTCAGATAGGTAGGAAGCTGGGTCGTCGCTTCGTCCCAGGCGACATGCTTGAAGTGTTCCACCAGGCAATCCACGAAGGTTCGTACCTTGGTGGCGAGGTGCCGGTTGTGCGGGTAGACCACATGGAAGGGAAACTCGGCGGTCTTGTAGCTGGTCAGGATCGGCACCAAGCGGCCGCTCTGGATGTCATCGTGAATGTTGATTTCCGGCACCAGCGCAATGCCGATGTCGTCGAGCGCCGCGTGACGCAGGAAGAGCACGCTGTTGGCAGCCGGCCCACCGGAAATCTTAACCGGTATCGGACCTTCGGGGCCGGCGAAATGCCAAGTCTGGTCGCGCACCTGATTGAGATGCGATAGACAATTATGTTTGGTCAGGTCCTGCGGCGTCTGCGGCGTACCGTGAGCGGCGAGATAGGCCGGCGATGCGCAGGCCACCAGCCGCGTCGTGCCCAGGTGGCGGGCGACGAGGCTCGAATCCTCGAGCGGGCCGACCTTGATCGCCAAGTCGAAGCCATTGTCCATCAAATCGACGAAACTATCGCTCAAGACAATGGCGACCTTGATGTCCGGGTAACGCTTGCTGAAGGCGCACACGGCCGGTGCGACATGGACCAGGCCGAAGGATTTCGGCGCCAGCACCTTGAGCGCGCCGCGCGGCTCCTTGTGCAGCTTGGTGACCGACAATTCCGCTTCCTCGACCTCGGTGATGATGCGCGAGCAGAGTTCGAAATAGGCGATGCCGCTTTCGGTCAGGCTGACCCGGCGCGTCGTGCGGTTGAGCAGGCGCACGCCGAGCAGGTTCTCGAGTTGCGACACATGCTTGCTCACGATGGTGCGCGACACCCGCAACTGCTGCGCGGCGGCCGAGAAGCTGCCCGCTCTCACCACTCTTGTAAAGGTTTCCATCGCCCGGAGACGGTCCATGCGATTGCCTTTGGATTGGTTCACAGATAGTGGACAATCATATTCCCATCTCCAGGGTTATCAACGGGTTCGTTACGAATTATCCTGCGGATCGCTTGATTGCTTTAGTCCAGCAAAAACACCTCTGACGTCACAGATTTAGAAAGTTTGTAAACTCATGGTCAAACCCCAGTCGAAAGAACAAATGGAGCCGGGCAGCTACACGCTGTTCAGCTATCGCAAACCGGAAACCCTGAAGGGCGGCAAGGCGATCATCCAATTGGCGGAAAGCGACATCATCCGCGGCCGCGTCCAGATCGTGCGCGAAGGCGGCGAGAATAATCTGCACTCCCACAAGGGAATGGATGGCTTCTGGCTGGTGCTGCGGGGCCGGGTGAAATTCTACGGTCCCGGCGACGAGTTGATCGCCGAGCTCAGCCAGCACGAAGGCATCTTGCTGCCGCGCGGCACGGAATATTGGTTTGAAAGCTCCGGCGACGAGGATCTCGAGTTGCTGCAGATGGCCGCGTTCGAAAAAGGCGTGAAGGTCGAACGTGTCGATAAAGAGCCGCAGAAGTTTGCGGTCGGCAGCGTTCCGGTGACCGATATCGCGCGCTGAGTCCGTGTCGCGTGCGCGTATGCCGTCGAGGGCCGCCGCAAGGCGGCCCCTTCGCATGCGCGCCTATTTACACGGCATCGGGGCCGCGGCTTGGGGCTAGTACTGGCTATCATTGAAGCAAGAGTCACCCCCACCCCGGCCCTCCCCC
>CAZOBN010000163.1:0-6750 GCA_964577835.1 uncultured Rhizobiaceae bacterium | reverse complement strand
GGATCTCGGCCTTGCAGCCGTTTTCCTGGGACAGCTTGGCAAGGCGGACCAGCGGCGTGTCGCCGATGGTTTCCAGGATGCTGCCGTAGATTCGCCCGCGCGTCCCGGCATGGGGCGCAGACGCGGCGTCGGCTGTCTGCGCCTTCGCGCCGTTCGATGTCACCTTGAGCGCGCCGTCATCCATGGAGCTGGTCCTTTTCCAAACTTCGTCCGTCGCCGCGCCGCAGCCGCGGAATTCAAATCGTGAAGTCGAGACGCTGACGTGCCTCGCTCTCGACGCCCGCGGTATGGGCCTTGAGACACAAATCCTCGATCGTCGTCTTCTCGAGCTCTTCCATCATGCGCTGCTGCACTTCGGCCCACAGCGGGCGCACCACCTGGCGGCCGAGCTCGGAGGCGGATTCCGATTCGGTCAACGGTTCGGCCGGGTCGAGCGCGGCGACAACCTTGGTGATCTCGCCGACCGTGATGCGGCGCCGCTCGCGTGCCAGCAGATAGCCGCCGCGCGGACCGCGCACGCCGGTCAAGACGCCGGCGCGCACCAACTGCTGCAGCACCTGCTCCAGGTAGCGCCGCGGAATGCCCTGGCGCGCCGTGATCTCGCGGCTCTGCACCGGCTGGCTGCCGGAGTTGTAGGCGATGTCGAGCACCGCCTCGATCGCGAACAGAAGTTTCTTCGATAGTTTCAACATCGTCCGTTTCCGCGCCTCAACGCGTGTTGCGCTGACCCGCCATATGCGCGCCCCCAATGTCCAAACCTGTCGAGCCGAAGCCGCCGCTGCCGCGCGCGGTCTCGTCGAGCGCGCTTTCTTGCCGCCAGGCGATGCGGCTGACCGGCGCCACCACGAGCTGCGCGATGCGCAACCCGCGCGTCACCGCAAACGGCTCGGCGCCGAGATTGATCAGGATCACCTGGATCTCGCCGCGATAGTCGGCGTCGATCGTGCCCGGCGCGTTGAGCACCGTGACGCCGTTGCGCGCCGCGAGTCCGGAGCGCGGCCGCACCTGGGCCTCGAAGCCGGCGGGCAACGCGATGGCGATGCCGGTCGGCACCTGGGCGCGGCCCATGGGTTCGATGCGCACGGCCTCGTCGACGGCGGCCATCAGGTCGAGCCCCGCGGCATCGGCGGTGGCGTAGGCCGGCAGCGGCAGGTCGGCGCCATGGAGCAAGCGCTGGATGGCGACCTGCACGGTGGTGCCCATCATGCCACCGCCAGCAGATGATCGCGGATGCGCTGGGCGAGTTGCTCGGCGACCGCGTCCTTGGTCATGCGCGGCCAGCTTTCGACGCCGCCGCGCTTGACCAGATGCACGGTGTTGTCGCTGCCGCCGAGGATGCCGGTCTGCGGCGAGACGTCGTTGGCGACGATCCAGTCGCAGCCCTTGGCGGCGAGCTTGGCGCGCGCGCCTTCGATCAGCGTCTCGGTTTCCGCGGCGAAGCCGATCACCAGCTTCGGCCGGTCGTTGCCGGCGCTCAGCGTCGCGAGAATGTCGGGATTCTCGACGAGGTCGAGAGTGGGCGGCGCGCCTTTCGCGCCCGTCTTGTCCTTCTTGAGCTTCTGGCTGGCCGGCGCGCGCACGCGCCAATCGGCGACGGCGGCGGCGCATACCGCCACGTCGACCGGCAGTGCCGCGCGACAGGCGTCGAGCATCTCCTGCGCGCTTTCCACATGGACGACGCGCACGCCTTGGGGATCGGGCTCGGAGACCGGGCCGGACACCAGGGTCGTCTCCGCCCCCAGCCGGGACAGCGCCAGGGCGATGGCATGACCCTGCTTGCCCGAGGAGCG
This sequence comes from uncultured Rhizobiaceae bacterium, assembly GCA_964577835.1. Lineage (GTDB taxonomy): Bacteria > Pseudomonadota > Alphaproteobacteria > SMXQ01 > SMXQ01 > CAVVYA01. The sequence goes on along the minus strand of CAZOBN010000163.1, from coordinate 4,960 downwards.
GTTGCCGATGAAGCGCACCGGGTCGATCGCCTCGAAGGTCGGGCCGCTGGTGACTAGCACGCGGCGGCCGGCGAGCGGCGCGCCGGCGGCGAAATAGGCTTCGATGGCGGCCACGATATCGAGGACCTCGGCGAGGCGCCCGTCGCCGGTCTCGCCGCAGGCGAGATCGCCCGCGCCCGGGCCTACGAAGCGCACGCCGCGCCGGCGCAGGATATCCAGATTGTCGCGCGTCGCGGGATGCTCCCACATGCGCACGTTCATCGACGGCGCGACCAGGACAGGCTTGTCGGTCGCGAGCAGCGCCGTGGTGGCGAGATCGTTGGCGATGCCCTGCGCCATGCGGGCGAGAATATTGGCGGTCGCGGGCGCGACGACGACCAGGTCGGCTTCGCGCGACAGGCGGATATGGCCCATCTCGCTCTCGTCGGTCAGCGAGAACAGATCGCCATAGACCTTGTCGCCGGACAGCGCCGCGAGCGACAGGGGCGTCACGAACTTGGCGCCGGCGGCGGTCAGGATGCAGCGCACGGCCGCGCCTCGCTCGCGCAGGCGCCGGATCAGATCGAGGCTTTTGTAAGCCGCGATGCCGCCAGCCACGATGAGCAGAATGCGTTTACCCGCAATCACGGCGGTATACCTAGATAAAACTACGATGGAAAACTGTTAATAACATAGTCACACGGTCCCCGCCGTGCAAGGACAGAACCGAACGCGAAAAATCGCGGTATTACAAACGTATAAAGGTGAGGATCAGGAGGGTGCCGAGCAGCGCCGCAATCGACCACAAGGCCCAGGTCATGGACCGCTCTTTACGGCGCCCAGCATCGTTGCCGAATGGGGCGAAACTGTCGGGGTGCAGCCGGACGCCGCCCTCGGCCAGGGTCGCCGTGGCGCGCTCCAGGTTGGCCAGGGTGCGCGGCAACCGTTCCAGGCCCCGGAGCAGGTCCTCGACACCCTCGCGCAGGCGCGCCGCGGGGCCGAGATTGGCAATCACCCAGTCCTCGATCAACGGCCGGGCGAGCTGCCACATGTTGATGGATGGATCGAGCTGCCGGCCGACGCCCTCCGCCACCACCATTGTCTTCTGCAGCAGCAGGAGCTGCGGCTGGGTCTCCATGTGGAAGCGCTCGGTCACCTGGAACAGTTGGCCGAGCAGGCGGCCGATGGAGATTTCGTTCAACGGCAGGCCGAGGATCGGCTCGCCGATCGAGCGGCAAGCCTGCATGAAATCCTCGAGGGATTCGCTCGCCGGCACGTAGCCGGCGCGGAAATGCACGTCGGCCACCCGGCGGTAGTCGCCTTCGAGGAAGCCGAGCAGCATCTCGCCGAGGAAGCGCCGGGTTTCCAGGTCGAGCCGGCCCATGATGCCGAAATCCACCACCTGCACCGCGCCGTCCTCGCCGACGAACAGATTGCCGGGATGCAGGTCGGCGTGGAAGAAGCCGTCGCGGAACACCTGATTGAAGAAGCCGCAGGCAGCGCGCGCCAGCACCGCGTCGATGTCGTGCCCCGCGGCGATCAGCTTCTCACGCTCATCGATGCGGATGCCGTTGACGCGCTCCAACGTGAGCACGCGGCGCGCGGTGCGGCGCCAATCCACGGCCGGCACATGGAAGGTCGGATCGCCGGTGAAGTTTTCGCCGAACTCGCTCGCTGCCGCGGCTTCCATGCGCAGGTCCATCTCGGTGGCGATGACGCGCGCGAAGGTGCCGACCGCTTCGACCGGCTTGAGGCGACGGAACGACGGCTGGGTGCGCACCAGCCATTCGGCCACCCACAGGAACAGTTCGAGATCGCGCGCCAGCGCCTGCTCGATGCCGGGGCGCAGCACCTTCACCGCCCTATCGTGCGGCTTGCCGTCCTCGTCCATGACCGTGGCGAAATGCACCTGGGCGATCGAGGCGGCGGCGACCGGCTCGTTCTCGAAGGTGGCGAAGATCTCGATCAGCGGCCGGCCGAGTTCGGCTTCGATGGTGGCCTTGGCCTCGGCGGCGGGGAAGGGCGGCAGGCGGTCTTGCAATTGGGAGAGATCGGCGGCGATCTGCTCGCCCACCAGATCGGCGCGGGTGGCCAGGGACTGGCCGAACTTGATGAAGCTCGGCCCCATTTCGCGCAGCGCGAGGGCCAGGCGCTGGCCGCGCCGCAGATCCGACGGCCGTCGCACGACGCGGGCGAACAGCCCGAGCGGCCCGGAAAGCAGCGGTGGCAGGCGGAAATAGTCGAGCGGGAACAGCGCGTCGAAGCGCGCCAGCGTCCATAGAATGCCGATCAGCCGGCCGAGATTGCGAAGGTCGCGCAGCATGGAGATGCTAGAGCCGCCAGGCGGAATGGAGGGCGGCGATGCCGCCCGACAGGTTGCGCGCCTTCACCTGGTCGAACCCGGCCTGTCCGATGCGGCGCGCGAAGGCGGGTTGGTCAGGGAAGCGGCGGATGCTTTCGGCAAGATAGCGGTAGGCATCGGCGTCGCCCGCCACCCAGCGGCCGAGCCATGGCAGCACGGTGAAGGAATAGTGGTCATAGAGCGGGCCGAGCAGCGGCAGGGCCGGCTTGGAGAATTCCAGGCACAGGAAGCGCCCGCCCGGTTTCAACACGCGCTTGGCCTCGCTGAGGGCGGCATCGAGATCGGTGACATTGCGCAGCCCGAAGGCCACCGTATAGGCGTCGAGCGAGGCGCTGGCGACCGGCAGCTTTTCCGCGTCGGCCGCGACGAAGTCCACCGCCTGGTCCGCGCCCCGCTTGATGGCGCGCCGCCGGCCGACCTCGAGCATCGCCTGATTGATGTCGGCGATGGTCAGGCTGCCGCCCTTGGCGCGCAAGAGGGCCGGGCCACCCACCGCGCCGAGGATGCCGAAGGCGATGTCGCCGGTGCCGCCCGCGACGTCGATCATCCGCCAATGGGCGCGCGGCGCGAGCCAATCGATCATCGCCGCTTTCCACAGCCGGTGGATGCCGCCGCTCATCAGATCGTTCATCAGGTCGTAGCGGCCGGCGACGCGCTCGAAGATGCCGCGCACCAGGGGCGCCTTATCTTCGCGCGGCACTTGGCGGAAGCCGAAATCGACCGTGTCGTCCGGCTGGCCGGCGGGCTCGTTCGCGGGGCTGGGGGTCATGCGGCGAAGATAGCCGAAGGGTCGGGTCTGCGCTACCTTAGGCGCCATGCCTGAACTTCCTGAAGTGGAAACCGTCCGCCGCGGCCTCGAAGGCGTGCTGGTGGGTAAACGCATCGCGCGGCTCGATCAGCGCCGCCCGGACCTGCGCATTCCGCTGCCGGACAACTTTCCGGCACGGATCGAGGGCCGCCGCGTCGTGGCGCTCGAGCGCCGCGCGAAATATATGCTGGCCCGTCTCGACGACGATCAGGTCTGGCTCATTCATCTCGGCATGTCCGGCCGGATGGGAATCCTGCCCGCCGGGCATAATCACCCGCCGGCCGGCCCGCACGACCATGTGATCTTCGAGACCGAGGATGGGGTCATGGTGCGCTTCACCGATGCCCGCCGCTTCGGCCTGATGACGCTGTGTTCGAGCGCGGACCTGGCCGAGCACCCCCTGATCAAGGGGCTGGGGCCCGAGCCGCTGGCCGAGAATTTCACCGGCGAGCGGCTGGCGGCGGCGCTCAAGGGCAAGAGGACGCCGATCAAAGCCGCCATCCTCGACCAGCGGGTGGTGGCCGGCATCGGCAATATCTATGCCTGCGAAAGCCTCTATTACGCCGGCATTTCGCCGAAACGCTCCGCGCACACGGTGCGGGGCGAGCGTGCCGGCCGCCTGGTCGCCGCCATCAAGCAGGTGCTGACCGCCGCGATCGCCGCCGGCGGCTCGACCCTGCGCGACCATATCCAGCCGTCCGGCGAGCTCGGCTATTTCCAGCACAGTTTCGCGGTCTACGATCGGGAGGGCGATACCTGCCGCCACTGCGAAACCGTGGGTTCCGCCGTAGTCAACGGCGCCCCAGCCGCCGTTCCGGTGATCCGCCGGCTGGTCCAGTCGGGCCGTTCGACATTTTATTGTGCACTGCACCAACGCTGATATGATGAGCCGCATGAAGGCCGCGAAACGCCCCGGGTTCTTTCTCCTTGTCTGGCTGTTGGCGCCGGTCTGGCTGGCCGGTGCCGCTGTTCAGGCACCCACAGTAGCCGCCGCGAGCCCGCCGCCCACCTTCCTCAGCATGATCGAGGACGTGCCCCTGATGCCCGGCCTGGCCGAGCGCAAGGACCTCGCGATCAGCTTCGACAAGCCCGAGGGCCGCATCGTCGAGGCGGTCGCCGAGGGTCGCATGAGCCAGGCGGAGGTCGCCAGGTTCTACGCCACGACCCTGCCGCAACTGGGCTGGAAGGGCGAGGGCAACAACCGCTTCGCGCGCGAGGGCGAGGAACTGCTGCTCAACTTCTCCACCGCCGCCAACAAGCTGACGGTGCGTTTCGCCTTGTCGCCGAAACATTGAATTCGGCGGAACCATAGGCGTCCATGTCGGACGCCAGCCGCGGTCGTCTCGCGACGCCGGCGTCCAGCATAGGATCCAGCATGTCGTATCAGAACATCATCGTCGAAACCCGCGAGGCGGTCGGTCTCATCACGCTCAACCGCCCGCAAGTACTCAACGCGGCCAACAGCTTGCTGATGCGGGAACTGGCAACCGCGATCGACCAGTTCGAGCGCGACCCGGCGGTCGGCGCCATCGTCGTCACGGGGTCGGAGAAGGCGTTCTCCGCCGGCGCCGACATCGGCGAAATGAAGGACAAGACCTTCGCCGATATCTACGGCGAGGATTTCATCACACGGGACTGGGAACGCATCGCCCAATGCCGCAAGCCGGTGATCGCCGCCGTCTCAGGCTTCGCGCTCGGCGCCGGATGCGAGATCGCCATGATGTGCGACTTCATCATCGCCTCGGACACGGCGAAGTTCGGTCAGCCGGAAATCACCATCGGCATCCTGCCCGGCGCCGGCGCGACCCAGC
>CAZOBN010000162.1:0-6803 GCA_964577835.1 uncultured Rhizobiaceae bacterium | reverse complement strand
GACATCGCCGGCCAGGGCATTGCCAATCCCTACGCCGAGATCATGTCGATGCAGATGCTGCTCGAATGGCTCGGCACCGAGCGCAAGGACAAGAAAGTGCTACGTGCCGCGGCGGCGGTCGAGCGGGGCGTGCGCGAGGTGATCGCCGAGGCGAAGACCCTGACGCCGGACATGGGCGGCACGGCGAGCACGTCGGAAATGGGCAAGGCGATCGCGGCGCGGGTTGCGAAACGCGCGCGTCGGCAGTGATGGCGGCAAGTGGCGCTGGACTATCGCCAGCCCTGCGTCATAAATGCATGCTGAGGGGAGGAGAACCGATGCGGCGTTGCTTGTTGATCCTTGTTTTGATCGGGCTGGCTGGTTGTGCGACATCGGTGAGCCAAGAGCGGAAGAGCGCTATGCGCAACGTTGCCGTTGTCTCGGCGATCGGCGACGACGTGACTCTGTTTCGGATACTTGGCTTCAGCAAGGAACAGCCGGAGCGGCTGCCGTGGAGCTTCGACAAGCTGGCAAGCGATGCGGTCGTCCTGTCGATCCGGGCACGAAATCCGAACATATCGATCGTCCCCGTGGACTACGATCCGAAAGTCCTTTCTGCCGGCATACATAAGTACCAAGCATTCCAGTCCTACGCCGATCCGGCGCGGATCGAGCCCGCTCTCCGCCAACTCACGAGCGGAAAAGCCGCCGATACGGTCATCCTGATTGCCCGGAACAGCGTTGAGCAAAGCGGCCTCCTGTCTTACGAGGGGGTTGGCATCGTGACCGAGGTGTCGGTGCTGCCGGGCGCGCCCATCACACCGTTCGCCGCGCTATCCCTGTTCGTCATCGATGTGCCGACCATGCAAGTTCTGTCGAGGCAAACGATGCTGGTGAAGGGCAGGGTCTACAACGTCAAACCGCTGATCCACTTCGAGCCCATTGGCGGGCCGGCGCCCTTCCTGCCGGGATTCAAATTCCCTTTGAACGACGAGCAGAAGGAATTTCTTCGGCCGATCCTTCAAGGGTTGGTTCTGACGGGAACACGCGAGCTGATACATCGTTCAGGCCTCTAAAGACCGGGCGCTACGGCGAGCGAGATGTGCGAAGCAATAGCCACACGCGAGGCCAACCGGCGGGGTAGGTTCGGGCCGTGATCGCCGGCGGAACATTCGCAAAGGGGGCGGCGCCCGCGATTCATCCATTAACCTTGATCCCCGCATCCTATCCATTCGGGTAAGCGGCATCTGCCGAAATTGCCTGCCGTGCGATCATTCGCGCAATGTCGCTCGGCACCGGCGGCCGCTTATTCTACGGTCATGTCAGACCTTTTCGTTCAAGGCGTCGCGGCGATCGTCACAGCCACCCTCGGCTTCTATCTGGTGGCGGTGAGCTTCCAGATCGGCAGCCTGGTCAATGACGGCATCCGCGTGCGTGCCGTTCCCGAAGTCCCGGTCCTTGCCGCGCTGTGGCAGAACATCGGGCTGGGTTGCGCCATCCTCGGGCTGCTCTATGGCGATACCCAGCTCATGATCTTCGGCGGCATGTTCGTCGCGCTGCGCACCATGCTGCAACCGCTCCACGCGCCATCGTGGGATGACAAGATCGAGCAGCCGCTCCTCGTCATGGCCCTGATCAGCCTTGCCCTGCTCGCCATCGTGCGAAGCGGCGGCTAATTCCCCGTTGATGACAGCGGCCCGTCCTGCCGCTACAGTTCCTGAAACAGAAGACGAGCCCGATGGGCGGCCGCAAGCCCGCGATACCGAATCGCGGGGCGGGGAACTCAGGGAGGACCGCATGAAGGACCGTTTTGTGGGAGCCGCGGCTGCGGCGCTTCTATCCGTCTCCAGCCTGGCAATCGGCGCCGTCGCGGCTCACGCGCAGGACGCCGCCGAATTCTTCAAGGGCAAGACCATCACCTATGTGGTCGCGACCGGCGCCGGCGGCGGCTACGACTATTACGGCCGGCTCGTCGCCGAATTCATGCAGCGCCACATGCCCGGCACCACCTTCGTGGTGAAGAACATGCCGGGTGCCGGCCATATGATCGGCGCCAATTACATCTATGCCGCGCGCGCCGACGGATTGACGCTCGGCACCTTCAACACCGGTCTGATCTACAACCAGCTCGTGCAGCTCGACGGCGTGAAATTCGACCTCACCAAGATGTCGTGGATCGGCAAGGCGGCCTCCGAGGCGCGCGTGGTGATGACCGACGCGCGCACGCCCTACAAGACCCTGGCGGACATGCGCGCGGCGAAGACGCCGCTCAACTGGTCGGCCTCGGGTGTCGGCAGCGCGGCCTATGTGGAGACCCGCTTCCTCATCGACCTGCTCGGCATTCCCGGCAAGATCATCTACGGCTACAGCGGCAACGACGAATTGCTGGCGATCCGCCGCGGCGAGATTCAGGCGGCCGTCGGCTCGCCCTCGAGCTACGAAAGCTTCGTCAAGTCGGGCTGGGGCCATTATCCGTTCCAGATCGGCGGCAAGAGCCCGGAGGGCGTGCCGCAGCTGCGCGACCTGGTGGCGAACGACGGCGCCGAGGCCAAGGCGGTGGTCGCGCTGATCGAATCCCAGGGTGAGATCCAGCGCTTCACCGCCGGCCCGCCGAACATTCCGGCCGATCGTCTCGCCGGCTTGCGCGCCGGCTTCCGCAAGGCCATGGAGGATCCCGAGCTGCAGGCCATGGCGCTCAAGGGCGGCAAGCCCGTCGAGCCGGCCTATGGCGAGGACGTGGCCAGGATGATCCGCGCCGCGCTCGATCAGCCGCCGGCGGTGATGCAACTGCTCACCTCGGTGCTCAAGGAAAGCCAAAAGGCCAAGTGAGCGGCCCAAGACACATCGTCCTCTGACTTGCCTGCGTGCCTGAGGCTTAGGGCGGGTAGCGCGCTGCTTCTCCCCGCACGCTTGCGGGATTTTTCACCCCCACCCAGCCCTCCCCCATCGAGGGGGAGGGATAAAAAATGATGGCGACCGATCAATTTCTAGTTCCTCCCCCCTTGTGGGGGAGGCTAGGTGGGGGGCGACCTGTGGTAAAAGCCACGGATGAGCGATGCCCCGGAGTCACGCCGCAACCACGCGCCGGCAACCTCGCGCAATCGCGAGCCGATACTGGCCGAGCTGCGGCGCGTGCTGCCGGAACGCGGGCTGCTGCTCGAAATCGCCAGCGGCACCGGCGAGCATGCCGCCCTCATGGCGCCGCGGCTTCCCGGCCTCGACTGGCAGCCGAGCGACGCGCGGGCCGAGGCGCTCGCCGACATCGACGGCTACGCGCATGACAGCGGATGCGCGCGCATCCTGCCGGCGATCCGGCTCGACGTCACCGCGCGGCAATGGCCGCTGGCGCGAGCCGACGCGGTATTTTGCGCCAATATGATCCACATCGCGCCCTGGGTTGCAGCGGAGGGGCTGTTCGCGGGCGCCGGGAGAATCCTCGAACCCGGCACGCCGCTGGTGCTCTACGGCCCGTTCAAACGGAACGGCGTCGACACGGCACCCTCCAACGCGCGATTCGATGAAGCGCTGCGGTCGCAGGATCCGCGCTGGGGTGTGCGCTGCCTCGACGGCGAGGTGGTGCCGCTGGCTGAGCGATCCGGCTTTCGGCTGGAAAAGGCGGTGGCGATGCCGGCCAACAATCTGACCGTGCTGTTCCGGCGGTCCTAGGATCCGGACAGCGGCGCCCCCGATTTTTCTGTGCGTGGAAGGTGCGAAGGACTAAACCTTACGCCACATGTCGTTTCATCGAATGGAGGGTGCCATGGCCAAAGGTCAGATGCGGTCGAATCGCGAAAAGAAGAAGCCCAAGAAGTCCGAGGCTGAAAAAAAGAAGCCGGGGACGGCTCCCGTCTTCGGCAAGCCGACGCCGGGCAAGGGATACGGCAAGAAGGGCTGAGCAGGGCGGTCGCCGCGCCCGGATGGCTGGCCGCCGCGTCGGCCAGCCATTGCTTGTTGCCATTTGCGGCGGTCGGCCTATTCGGTGAAATAGGTCGCCAGCCGCCGCGATGCCCTGTTCTGCCAACCGTCCGTCGTGTCGAGAAATCCGTCCCAGCGCGTGCTCTTGGCACCCTTCTTTTTATCCGCGCTGAGCTCTCCCTCGACGGCGCGAAAGCGGTAGTGGTCATAGACGTCCAGGACGTGCACGGCATAGGCTTCTGCCAAAGCCTTGTGGCCGCGCACGACGACCATGTTCTCGTCGTTCGAGTAGGAAGCCTTGTAGCCCATGTTGTGGCTTCCAAAAGCGACCATACAGTTCACGGGATCGAGCGGGTCGATCACCAGGATCTTGTCGTGAATGATCGCCTTTCCGAGCGTGAGCGTCTCGCTGGTCTGGAAATCGCCGATTTCGCGGCCGAGTTCCTTGTCGGTCAGGGCGGTGGCGCGGATGACGGAAACCCCCGCCTGTTGAAACAGATGAGGCGACCAGGCCGGAATTTTCTTGCCTGACGGCGTTTTGGTGCTCGCCTTGTAGCCCCACATGGCCTGGGTGTCGGAGATCGCGCCGACGACCTCGAGCGACGTATCTTTCAGCCCGAGCGCGACGGCTTCCGCCACGATCGAATTGAATCCGCCGCGCGACGGCAGAAACACCAGGAAGAAAATCGAGCGGCGGGCCTTGCGCATGAGCGAGAAGAGGCGGTCCATATCGGGCGGCGGAGGTGACGGCTTCTTCGCGGTCTTGCTCGGTGGCTGGGCTTTTCCGGGCATGTTGGGCGAGAACCATGTTTCCAGCGTGACGCCGTTCGCGAGCGCCACCTCAACCGACTTGCGGTTGGCCGTTTTGAGGGCGTCGCCCTGGTTGGCGCCGGTGGCTTTGCTGCTGAGCGGCTTGGGCAAGGGCAGCTTGTCCTTGTGAAGACGTTCCCAATAGGCAAGGAACGCGGCGGCGGCATCCTCGTCGTCGATCCGGATGCAGTTGTTGCTTTGGCCGGCAATCCCCGACCACGTCCAGTTTGTCGAGCCGGTGAGGACCGAGCGCGGCGTGTTGGTCGCGTCGACGTAGACGACGAATTTGTTGTGTCCGATGTGGCCGGTTCCGTTGAACATGCGATCCTGCATGCGGAACTTGGCGCCGGTTTTCTTGGCTAGCTTCCGCAGCTTCGCCCGCGCCTTCTTATTGCGCGTGTCGTAGAGCATGGGCTTCTTGCCGTTGTCGTCTTCCTCGCCGTCCTCGTCCGGCCCGCTGCCCGCGTCGGACAGAATCAGATCGAGCCGTTCGGCGTTCGCCGCGAGCAGATCGATGAGTTCCTCGTCTTCGAGCTCGTAAAGGGCCGCGTGGAAGCGACCACCGGGTTGCGCGAAGAAGTCACGCATGAGCGGCAGGACATCGCCGGCCAGATAATTGCGCAGCCAGTCTTTCGACTTTCGCAGATGATTGGCGAGCTCGTTTTTCTCGATCTTGCCGTCTTCTTTCAGCACGCGGACGAGAAATTGGGTGGAGAGGATTCCATTCGTGAAGGTCGATGAAAACGGCGGATGGCTGCGCGTGACGTCGATCGTGTTCGTGACTTTGCCGGGCGTCAGGTAGCCGAGCTCGATCGGGTCGCCTTCGTAGCCGTGATCGACCTGCTTTCCGGTTTTCGGGTCCTTATGCCTTTCGCGCACGACCTGGACTTTCTCCAGACCGGGCTGCATGCGTCCGACCGCGCGGATGCTGTAACGAACGCGCGCATTTTCCGGGCGCCTCTCCGCCTTGTCCCGTCGCTTGCGCAAGGTCAGATCGCGCCAGGTGAACTTCTGTACCGGCCAGACCGTGGTATTTTGCGTCTGCCAATCGGGATTGCGTTGACCCTTGAACGCCACATAGGAAGCCAGCGGCCGCGACTCGGTGACCACGCCGGCGTCGTCAAGGTATTCGCGCACGATATGGAAGCCGAGGCAGCCGGGTATCTTGTCCACGTCCGTCGCCCACGCGAGATAAGCGACCTCGTTGTTGGCAAAGGCCGTGGCACCCGTGATCGTCGCCATGTATGTCCTCCGTCATCATGTCCATGGAAAGCGTGACGCTACGGTGATGGATATGCCTGCGACTGCAAAGATGCGCTTCACTATATGACCTCGCCGTGACAGGCCGCATGTCCGAAAGCGCCGGCAGGAGCGGATTTTCATGCTCTATTCGAGCAGGAAGCGCGCGGTCCTTGGGCAGGCTGCCGATCGATCGGTTCGTGGCGGTCGGTCCCATTCGAAGCCGGCCCTCCGTCCACCTGCAACAGAGGTCCGCCGGACCCGGATGGACCCTGGCGCCGTCTGCGATTCTGACGTAGAAACGAGCCCCATTCAGATACTTAGACTCCACTCGGGCCAGGCACCATGCGGTCATCGACCGCAGCGGCCGCCCCAACAGCGGTCATTGCCTGCCATGGCGCCACCGGTCCTCTTCCTGCGCGACATCCATCTGACGTTCGGCGGCACGCCTCTGCTCGAAGGCGCGGAAATCGCCGTGTCCGAGGGCGAGCGGCTGGCCCTGGTCGGGCGCAACGGCTCGGGCAAATCGACCCTGCTCAAGATCGCGGCGGGGATCGTCCAGCCGGACAGCGGCGAGCGCTTCGTGCAGCCGGGCCTCACCGTGCGCTATCTGGCTCAGGAGCCGGACCTTGCCGGCTACAAGACCGCGCTCGACTATGTGGTGGCCGGGCTCGGCCCGGGCGACGATCGATACCGCGCCCAGGTCCTGCTCGACCAGCTCGGCCTGACCGGCGCCGAGGATCCGACCCGGCTGTCGGGCGGCGAAGCGCGTCGGGCCGCGCTCGCCCGCGCGTTGGCGCCCGAGCCCGACATCCTGCTGCTCGACGAGCCGACCAACCATCTCGACCTGCCGGCCATCG
>CAZOBN010000161.1:0-6820 GCA_964577835.1 uncultured Rhizobiaceae bacterium | reverse complement strand
AACCTCCAGGAGAAGCGCAAGCAGGGCCACGACAATCCCGACATGCTGGGCGGAGCCCAGCTGACGCGCCAGTATGTCGAAACCGATTGCCTGGCGGCCTACGGCGGCGCGCGGGTCGCTTATGCGCGCGATGCGTTCGACGGGCTCGGCCTGATGGACAAGATCATGACCGGCGGTTTCGATCAGCTGGTGGAGAACGCCGCGGCGAAGGCCCAGAACCGTCCGGCCAACAAGCGGCGTGCCGCCATGCGCGTGGTGCCGCAGGATGGCGCCGCGCCCGCCGATACCGCCAGCGGGCCCGAGATCGCGTCGACCCTGCGGCCGGTGGATTATGAGGAAAGCAAGCTCAAGAAGGCCGAACTGCTGCGCGGCGTGTCGGTGCCGACGCCGCCGTTCTACGGCGCGAGCCTGATCGAAAAGGTCCCGCTCAAGACCCTGGTGAGCTACCTGAACGAGCGCATGCTCTATCAATTCCACTGGGGCTATCGCAAGGAAGGGCGCCGGCTCGACGAATACATGGCCTGGGCGCGCAAGGAACTGCGCCCGATCACCACGCGCCTGCTTAAGCAGGCGGCCGAGGAGAATATCCTGCAGGCCAAGGCCGCCTACGGCTATTGGAAGTGCGCGGCCGAGGGCAATGAGGTGGTGCTGTTCGACGAGAGCGGCGTGACGGAAGTCGCGCGCTTCGCTTTCCCGCGCCAGAACAAGCCCGGCGGCCTGTGTATCGCCGATTTCTTCCGCGACGTTTCTTCCAACGAGCGCGACGTGATCGGTCTGCAGGCGGTGACCATGGGCCATGCCGCGTCGGAAACCGCGCGCCAATGGTTCGCCCAGGACCGCTATCAGGATTATCTCTACCTGCATGGCCTGGGCGTCGAGATGACGGAGGCCCTGGCGGAATATGTTCACAAACGCGTGCGCGCCGAACTCGGCTTTGCGGGCGACGACGCGCGCGACATCGACGAACTGCTCGCTCAGGGCTACCGCGGCTCGCGCTATTCGTTCGGGTATCCGGCCTGTCCCAACCTCGCGGATCAACGGCAATTGCTGGATCTGCTCGGTGCCGAACGCATCGGCATCACGCTCAGCGACGGCGACATGCTCGAACCCGAGCAATCGACCTCGGCCATCATCGTGCACCATCCTCAAGCCAAGTACTTCTCGGTCTGAGAACTAAGTTCCGCTCACGGCGTTTGTTAGAGTGGCCGTGGCTGGCTGCGCTGATGATCGTCGCCGGCAGCGGCAAGCACCTAGACAGCATCTGATGGCAATGGGCGATGCCTGACAATAAGACTATAGCTCGCCTGAACGCGGTCTTCGACACCTTGCAGGATGGCGTGATCCTGATCGATGCGCGCGGCACCATAGTTCTGGTCAACCCCGCCGCGGAGCGGCTGTTCGGCTACCGCGCCGACGAAGCGATCGGCCAGAATGTCAGCCTTCTGATGCCGGCGCCCTTCCGGCAGGAGCATGATTCCCATCTCGCCCGGTATCACCGGACCGGCATGCGCAAGATCATCGGCACCAGCCGCGAGGTGGTGGGCCAGCGCAAGGACGGCTCGACGTTTCCCATCGAGATCGCCGTCAGCGAGGCGAGCGAAAATGGGCAGCCATTCTATGTCGGACTGATTCACGATTTGACGGCGCGCAAGCGCGCCGAGGATCAGAACGCGCAAGTGCTCAAAATGGAGGTGGTCGGGCAACTTTCCGGCGGCATCGCTCACGACTTCAACAATTTGCTGACCGTCATCGTCGGCAATGCGGAGATCATGGGCGAAAAACTGCGGACGAGACCGGACCTCAAACGGCTCGCCGATGCGATCGTTGCGGCGGGCGAGCGCGGCGCGGAACTGACCCAACGCCTGCTGGCGTTCGGCCGACGCCAGACCCTCCAACCGGTCCAGGTCGATGGCGTCCGCCTGATCGAGGCGATGAAGCCGATCCTGGCGCGCACCCTCCGCAACGACATTCACGTGCACACGGAGATCGACAAGAACCTCCGCCCGGTGTTCGCCGATCCGAGTCAGTTGGAGGCGGCCATCCTCAACTTGGCGCTGAATGCCCAGGATGCCATGCCCGACGGCGGCACCCTCACGATCATCGCCGAAAATCTGCCTGTGGAGGACGGCGATCTCGATCTCGCGCCTGGCGACTACGTGCTCCTGACGGTGACCGACAACGGGGTTGGCATGACACCCGACGTGTTGCAGCGGGTGTTCGAGCCGTTCTTCACCACAAAGGATGTCGGCAAAGGCAGCGGCCTCGGCCTCAGCATGGTTTACGGCTTTATCAAGCAGTCGAATGGCCATGTGTCGATCTACAGCGAGCCTCGTCTCGGAACTACTGTGCGGATTTATCTGCCGGCGGCGAAAGCGCCGACGACGAGAATCGAGACGTCGGTGCCGACACGGGAGGAGCCGCTGGCGCGGGGCAGTGAGACGGTGCTGGTCGCGGAGGATGATCCGTTCGTCCGGGCTTATGCCGTGAGTTGCTTGAGCAGCCTCGGCTACCAGGTCGTGGCGGCGGCGAACGGCGAGGACGCCTTGCTCAGGCTGACCGAAGGCGCGCCGGTCGATCTTCTGTTTACCGACGTGGTGATGCCCGGCATCGATGGCTGGGAGCTGGCCGACCGCGCCCGACGGTTGCGTCCCGGGCTCAAGGTGCTGCTGACCTCCGGCTATGCGCTGGAAACGCTGGAGTCGAGGGGCCGCCTGCATCCGGGCACGGCGGTGCTCAATAAGCCTTACCGCAAGGTGGTGCTCGCCAAGCGCGTGCGCGATACGCTCGATCAGCGCGGTTAGCGCCGACGGCGCCACCGTTCGCGCCAAGCCTGGAACATCAGCACGGTCCACAGCTCGAACCGCCAATCGCGGCGGCCGGACAGATGCTCGGCCCAACGCCGGCGCACCGGCACCGGATCGATGAAACCGTCCTCGCGCAACCGCTTCTCGCTCAGCAGGTCCTCCGCCCAGTCGCGCAGCGGCCCGCGCAGCCAGGCGCCGACCGGCGGCTCGAAGCCCTGCTTGGGGCGCTCCCACATCTCGCGCGGCACATAGCGCGCCAGCACCTGGCGCAGCAGCCACTTGGCGCCTCCCGGACGGATCTTGAGGCTCTCGGGCAGGCTCCAGGCGAATTCCGCGATGCGATGGTCGAGCAGGGGGGCTCGCGCCTCCAGCCCGTAAGCCATGGTCGCGCGGTCGATCTTGACCAGCAGATCGTCCGGCAGATAGCCGGCGGCATCGAGCGCCATGAACAGGGCCTGCGGGGATTCGAGCGCTGGAACCCGCGAGCCATCGAACAGGCTGACGCGCGGGTTGGCGCCGCGTGCGAGGTTGCGGGTCACGCGCCAGCGGCTGACATAGCGGCGGTAGAATTCGACCGCATCGGCGCTCGCCATCTCCTCGAGACGGCGGCTCACCCGGAACAGGGCGCCGGATTGCGCCGCCGGCAGGCAGCCGGACATCACGCGCGCCGCCCGGCGTAGGGCCGACGGCAGTCGTGCGATACGGAGCCAGCGCCGCGCCGCGTCCGGATAGCGCGGATAACCACCGAACAGCTCGTCGCCGCCATCGCCCGACAGTCCGACGGTGACATGCCGCCGCGTGAGCTGCGCGAGCAGAACCGTGGGGATCGCCGATACATCGGCGAAGGGTTCGTCGTAGATCTCCGGCAGGCGGGGCAGCAGCGAGAGCGCGTCGTCATCACGCACATAGAGCTCGGTATGGTCGGTGCCGAGATGCCGGGCGATGCGCCTGGCGAACGGCGCCTCGTCGAAGCGCGGGTCGTCGAATCCGATCGAGAAGCTGCGCGCCGGCCGGCCCAGCTCGCGCTGCATGATGGCGACGACGGTGGAGGAATCGATGCCGCCCGACAGGAAGGCGCCGACCGGGACGTCGGCCTCGAGCCGCAAGCGCACGGAATCGTGCAGCAGTTCGTCAAGACGATCTTCGGCCGCGCGCTCGTCGCCGCGAAACGGCTGCGCCGCCATCTCTTCCGCCTTATCCTTGACCGACCAATAAGGGCGGATCTCGGCGCCGACGTCATTGGCGGCCGCGGACGCCGGCAGGGTCAGCCAGCAGCCCGGCGACAGCTTGTGGAATTCGCGATAGATCGACAGCGGACCCGGCACATAGGCATGGTGCAAGTAGAGCGCGAGCGCGTCGCGGTCGATCTCCAGGCCGGCGCCCGGGTGTGAGGCGAGGGCCTTGAGTTCGGAGCCGAACAGGAATCCGTCTCTGGTCCAGCCGTAATAGAGCGGCTTTTCGCCGAGCCGGTCGCGCGCCAGGTGCAGCACGCGGTCCTCGCGATCCCACAGGGCGATGGCGAACATGCCGTTGAGGGCGTTGAGCGTGCGTTCGATACCCCAGTACTCGACGGCTTCGAGCAAAACTTCGGTGTCGGAATGGCCGCGCCACGGCAGGCCGCCCGTGGCCCGGTCCAACTCGGCCCGCAGGCTGCGCCAATTGTAGATCTCGCCATTGAACACGACAGCATAGCGCCCGGCGCGCGACAGCATGGGCTGATGCCCCGCCGGCGTGAGATCGAGGATGGCGAGCCGGCGAAACCCGAAGGCTAGGCCGACCGCAGGGTCGGACCAGGCACCCTCGTCATCGGGGCCGCGATGGACCAGGCGCGCCGCCATGCGTTTGGCCGTGTCTTCGAGCATGCCGGCGGGCGCTTGCGACCCGGTCAGCAGTCCGGCGAATCCGCACATCAGGGCTTATCGGGTGAGGGGCGCCGCCGCGCGAGCGAACGGCGCACGGCGTCCGGTGCCATCTTGAGCCAACGGCTGAAGCTGGGCCGCGCGGATTTCATCGCATGCAGAAACTGTTCGGGGTGAACGACGGACAGCGGGCTGGAAGGAACTTTGTCGATCGCCGCCCGGAGCTTCGCATTGGCGGCGACGACATCCTCGCGGGCGAACAGCACGATATTCTGCTTGTACCACCAAGTCACCGCCGGATCGTTCCACACGCGCCAGCGGATCACGTCGGCCGCGCGGTAGCGGTGCGCGGCGAACAGCGCGGCCCAGTAGTCGGGCCAGCGCTCGTTGATGTGATGCAAGCCGCCCTGGAATGGAATCGCAGCCGAGAACAGCACGACCGGCGCCCGGGCCGTGAGTTCAGCCACGAACGCCGCCGCGCGGCTTTCCGGCAGGTGCTCGGCCACCTCCAGGGTCATCGCCATGTCGAACGGACGATCGACGCCGATGGATTTGTCGATCTCGGCGCGGCGGAATTGCCTGCGCGGAATGCGCAACTGCTGCTCGTTCACCCAGAAACCGTCGACGCCGACGATATCCTCGACGCCATGGTCCCGGAAAACCGAGAGCCACGATCCGTCGCCGCAGCCGACGTCGAGCACGCTGCGCGGCTGAAACCAGTCCATCAGCAGCGGCACGATGCGACGGGCCGATGGCAGGGCCGTGTTCTGCAGGTCGGCGTAGAATTCGTGGCTATAATCGGTCATGGACGCGCGAATGTGATTGAACCGGCGCGACTTGGGCGGAGTCGGTGCGGCGCACAGTACGGGCTAGGGGTCGTTCCGTAAAGAACTTCAGCCGCGCTGCGCGGCCTCAGGCTGTCCCGCGGCGGCGGGGCTGGCATCGTCGAATGCCGCGGCGCAACTCTCGATGAAGCCGGGCACATCGGCCGGCACGCCGAAATGGCTCCGCAGGTTGCGCCAGAACCAGGGTGAGGCCATGGAGTCGCCGTGCTGGCGCAGGCGCCATTTCCACGCCCGGCCAGCGGCCCGCTGGCAGGCGAATTTCTGCAGCCGCGGCGGCACGTCCGGATGATCGCGCAGGAAATAGGCAAGGGCCATGGTGACACGCTGCAGTTGGCGCTCTGGATTGCCCGACAAGCGGCCGGGCGCGTCGTCGAGCACGAAGGCCACGGGCGCGTGCAGCTTGACGAACGGCCAGCGGTGGGCGAGGCGCAGGGTCAGGGTGTATTCCTGGGAGAACACCACCCGTTCGTCGCAGCCGCCGACGCCTTGGGCGCAGTCGGTGCGCACCAGGAACTGGCTCGGGTTGAACATGGAATTGCGCATCGCCGCCTTGAGGGGCGCATCGACCGGTGTCACCAGGCGGTCGTTCGGCACGGTCATCGCGTTGGCCTGCACGTCATCGAGGCTGCGGTAGAAGATGCGTTCGCCCCAGGCGAGGCAGGCGTCGCGGCCAGCCAGGGCATCGAGCAGCAGCCGGGCCGCGTCCGGCACCAGGATATCGTCGGCGTCGCAGAACTTGATCATCGACAGGCGCGCCTTGCGAATGCCGCGGTTGGTGGCGGCCGCCGAGCCGGCGTTGGCCTGGGTGATGATGCGGGTGTCGGGCCAGCCGCGGGTCAGCGCGCGGAGCAGGTCGAGGGAGCCGTCCGTCGAGCCGTCGTCGATGAAGATGAATTCGCGCCGGAAATCGCCGCGCTGCGCCTTCAGCCCGTCGAGCACGGCGGGGAGCCAGGGTTTCTTGTTGTACACGGGCACGACAAACGAAACCCCGTCGCCGAGTGCTGAGCCTCCCATCCTCGCGCTCGCCCCTTTTTCCTCGGATGCCGGCCGCTATTCCGCCGCCGGTGCCACCGACTTGAGCGGGTTTTTCGCCTTCAGCGCGTCGGCGTCTTGATAGATCTGCCCGCCAGTGGCGCGGAAGGTATCCGACATCTGGGCCATGCCCGAGGCGGCATAGTCGCGCACCTCCTGGGTGATCTTCATGGAGCAGAACTTCGGTCCGCACATGGAGCAGAAATGCGCCACCTTGGCGCCTTCCGCCGGCAGGGTCGCGTCGTGATATTTCAGCGCCGTCTCGGGATCGAGCGACAGG
>CAZOBN010000160.1:0-6822 GCA_964577835.1 uncultured Rhizobiaceae bacterium | reverse complement strand
GCGCCGGCCCGGTGGTGATGACCGCCGAGCTCGCGGCCCACGCGCCGCTGCCCTGGGTGGTGCATGGCGCCAACGGCTTCGCGTTGCAGGAAGCCGCCAGCGGCGCGGCCAAGGCCACCGTCGGTCGGCTCAAGGCCTTCCACGGCCAGATGGGCATGTTCGTCCGCGCGCTCGCCTATATGCGCAGCCACGGCGCCGACGGGTTGCGCCAGGTGGCGGAGGACGCGGTGCTCAACGCCAACTACCTGCTGGCGAGCCTCAAGGACGCGATGAGCGCGCCTTACGGCGAGGGCCCGTGCATGCACGAGGCGCTGTTCGACGACCGCTTCCTCGAAGGCACCGGCGTCACCACGCTCGATTTCGCCAAGGCGGTCATCGACGAGGGCTTCCACCCGACGACGATCTATTTCCCGCTCGTCATCCACGGCGCCATGCTGATGGAGCCGACCGAGACCGAGAGCAAGGACAGCCTCGATCGGTTCATCTTCGCCCTGCGCGGCCTGGCCGAGCGCGCGAAGGCGGGCGACGCCGCCTATTTCCAGGCATCCCCCCGCCACACGCCGCGCCGCCGCCTCGACGAGACCACGGCGGCACGCAAACCCGTGCTGCGCTGGCGCCCGCCGGCATCGGCCCAGGCGGCGGAGTGAATGGTGCGAACAATTCTGGCCGTGTTCGGGCTTCTATTCTACGCCATCGGAGGGGTACCGGCGATGGGAGACGACTACATTCCTGCGCACTACTATTCGTTCGAATACGGCGACGGCTCGTTCGGTATCGCGAAGGTCTTGGTGGTCGAACCGAAGGGTATTCATGTGCTCATCTATGAGGGCCGACTAAAAATGCGGCCCACGACGGTGGATCCAGAGAAACTTGTGGTCTGGGCCTACCACATGCCGATCATGCGGCCCGTGTTCGAGAATTCCAAGGCAATCCACCTTGCGCCGGGCGATCTCCTCAAAGAGGAGATGATCGGATACGAAGAGTGGCAGGCACTTTCTGGCGGCAGTGGGTTTTGGGGCCCCGACGGACGCCTCTAGCCGTTCCAGAGTTGGGCAACCGAAAACGTCGCGAGGAGCGGAACTCGCGTTTCGGCGCTGGTTACATCTCACACGGCTCGCTCGGTAAAGCGTACCTCACGCATTTGTGCGCCTGTTGTCCGCCTGAGAAATAGCAGGCTATGCCCCACGGCCGATTGACAGACGCAGCCAACAGGCGGACCATTCCCTAATAAGAGTAAGAGAACCTGTTCAGCAGGGGTAGCATTGGAGAGGCTCACCATGACGCACACATCCGAACCGATGGAGTCGGAGCGGCGCGGCTCCCGGGCGCAGGCCAAGCACGAGCACGACTGGCATTCCCAGGACTACGTCAGCTTCTGGATGACGAAGGACCGCGGCCGCGAGGAGAAGCGCCGGCCACTGCTGCAGCGCATGGTCGCCGCGGCGCCGTTCGCCAAGGATGCCGCCCTGCGCGTGCTCGACGTCGGCGGCGGTTATGGTGCGGTGAGCAACCACGTGCTCGCCGCCTTTCCGCGCGCCGAAGTCACGGTTCAGGATTTTTCCGAGGTCATGCTCGACGAAGCGCGCGAGCATCTGGCGGCCTATGGCGACCGGGTTAGCTATGCCTTCGGCGACCTGCGCGACCGGCTATGGACGCAGCCGTTCGATCAACCGTTCGACTTGGCGGTTTCGGCGATCGCCATTCACAACCTGATGGACATGCCGACCATCGCCGCCTGCTACGGCGAGATCCGCGAGATCCTCAAGCCCGGGGGCTATTTCCTCGATTGCGATCACTTCGACCATGTCGAGGACATCGAGGCGCATATCAAGGCGTTCAAGAAGGCGGGCTACGCCCAGGTCGAGTGCCTGTGGTACGAATCGCCGACGGGGATCATCCGCGCGCGGGCGTGAGGGGCGGCGCGCCACTTCAATTTTACTTCTCCTCCCCCTCGATGGGGGAGGCCGGGTGGGGGTGGTTCGCCTCGTCGCATGAAGGCCCCCACCCCGACCCTCCCCCACGAAGGGGGGAGGGGATTTCGATGCTCGAGGTCGGGCACGGCCATCGGTTGGTTCATTGACTTCAGCCCAACAAAAAACCCCGCCGATTTGGCGGGGTTTTTTCTGAGAGTCTGTTCAAGTCGGTTCAGTGCAGCCGTTTCGGCAGATCCTTGATCGCATCCTCGACCAGGGCCTTGGACTTATCCGCGTCGAGGTTCTTCTCGATCAGCTCGCGGGTCGCGGCCAGCGCCACGTCGACGGCGGTATTGCGCACATCCTCGACGGCGCGCGCTTCGGCCTGGGCGATCTTGTCCATGGCGAGCTGTTCGCGGCGCTTGAGCGCGGCTTCGAGTTGGGCAGTGGCATCCTCGCGGATGCGGCGCGCCTCGGCCTCGGCATTGGCCAGGATCTGTTCGGCTTCCTTGAGCGCGTCGCGGCTCTTGCGCTGGTAGGAGGCGAGCAGGGCCTGGGCCTCGTCGCGCAGCTTGCCAGCTTCCTCGAGTTCCCGCGCGATCGCAGTGGCGCGGCTATCGAGCGCGGCGGCGATCTTGCTGCCGAGCGGCTTGGCCATCACGGCGATGAAGACCGCGAAGGCGATGGCGAGCCAGAACTCCGGTTCGGCGAACAGCGATTGGGAATGCTCTTCAGCGGCGGAGGCGGCGAGAGCGGCGGAAATCAGCATGACCGGATGTTCTCCAGGAGCCTTGGACTCAGTGGGCCTTGGCGATGACGGACTTCACCGCGGCTTCGGCGGCGGCAGGGCCCACATCGCGCCCGAGCAGCTTGCGCACGGCTTCGCGCGCCACCTCGGCGGCGATGGTATGGGTGCTTTCCAGCGCTGTGGCGCGCGCGGCGGCGATCTTCTGCTCGACCTCGCGCCCCTGCTCGGCGAGCGTGGCGGCCAGCGCGTGCTGCCGTTCGGCAGCTTCCTTGGCGGCGCGGTCGGCCGCCTGGCTGGTGAGCGTGCTGGCCTTGGCGCGCGACTCGGCGATGGCCTTCTCGTAGGCCTCGCGGGCGGCTGCGGCTTCCCGCTTCAGGATCTCGGCCTTCTCGAGATTGCCTTCGATGCGCTTCGTGCGCTCGTCGAGCACGTCCGCGACGCGCGGCAGGGCGACCTTCGCCATAAGGACGTAGAGAAGGATGAAGCTGATGGCCAGCCAGATGAGCTGGGGCGCGAAAGTCGCTATGTCTAACTGCGGCACAGTTCGATCCTCGGATTGCCTCGGGCGTGAGACGGAAAACCGGGCCCGGAAGGTTCCGGGCCCGGCTGAGCCGTTTAGCCGAACAGGACGAGGAAGGCGATCAGCAAGGCGTAGAGCGCGACCGCCTCGACCAGCGCGAAGCCCAGGAAGGTGTAGGGCAGCACGATCGGGCGGGCGGCCGGGTTGCGGCCCACCGCCGAGATGAACGAGGCGAACACGTTGCCGATACCGATGCCGACGCCGGACAAGCCGATGACCGCGAGACCGGCACCGATGAGCTTAGCGGCTGCAACTTCCATGATTCTGTTCCTTAAGTCTGCTGTTGTAGGTCGGTTGGGAAACCCTTCTCCCGTGCGCGCGGCTCAATGCAGATGCAGCGCGTCGTGGAGATAGAGACTGGTGAGAATGGCGAAGACGTAGGCCTGCAGGAGAGCGACCAGCAGCTCGAGGCCATAAAGGGCGACGATCACCACCATGGGGGCGACGCCGAACACGCCGAGCAGCACGACGAAGCCGGCGAACACCTTGAGCATGGTGTGGCCGGCCGTCATGTTGGCGAACAACCGCAGCGCCAGAGTGACCGGGCGCGCGAGGTAGGAGATCACCTCGATCGGCACCAGCAGCGGCATCATCACAACGGGCGTGCCGTGCGGCACGAAATAGCTGAAGAACTTCAGGCCGTGCTTGATCAGGGCGATGATGGTGACGCCGACAAACACCACGCCGGCGAGCGCGAATGTGACGATGATATGGCTCGTCACCGTGAAGCTGTAAGGCAGCAGGCCGATCAGATTGGCGAACAGGATGAACATGAAAAGCGTGAAGATGAAGGGAAAATAGGCGCGCCCCTCATTGCCGACGTTTTCTTTCACCATCCCGGCGACGAATTGGTAGAGCATCTCGGTCATCGACTGCCAGCGGCTCGGCACCAGTTGGCGCTGGCGCATGCCAAGCGTGATGAACAGCGTCACCGCGGCGACCGCCACGACCATGAACAGGGATGCGTTGGTGAAGGAGGCATCGACGCCGCCGATCTGGATCGGCACCAGCGTCTTGACTTCAAATTGCTCCAGAGGTCCGGCCACTGCTCACTCTCGGTCGTTGCGCGCGGAAGGATCCGCGTCCTGTTTGCCCTTTGCCTCGCCCGCACCGCGGGACGCCGCCTCACCCGCACTGCGGGACGCGGCGTCGCTCACCGCGCCGGGGCCGTAGGCGAGCCGGCCGGTGGCGCGATAGACTCCGAGGATGCCCGCCGCAGCGCCCATGAAGAAGAACACCACCATGAGCCACGGCTTGGTGCCCAACCAGATGTCGAGCAGCCAACCGATCCCCACGCCGACGGCAACCGCCGAGACCATCTCGATGCCGATGCGCAACATCGCGCCGGCACCGCCCATCCCCGACTGCAGACCCGCACTGTCCCCGTTCTGGCCCGCACTGTAAATCTCGTCGCCACGGGCCTTGCGCAGGCGGGCATCGAGATCCTCTAGCGTCGGACCTTGCTGGGTCGAGTCGTCCGGAGAAGGCGGAGATTGACGCTCGGTCATGGAGAAATACACCAGCGTCCTCGCTGCCACTACCGCAGCAAAGCGTGGCGCACCATAAAAGCCGGACCTACCCCTGTCAATGCGGAAAAACCCGCGTTTTCCGCGGGTCAGCTATTTGAAAACGCAGCAAAAGCGGCGGTTTTCCCGGGGCGCGCGAAGCGGCCCGCTGCGGCCGTCGGGGCTAAACGGGCATACGCTCGACATGCTCCGGGTCGAGGATGCTGTCGGTGACGGGCGTGGGCTCGGCGCTACCCTCGGAAAACGGGATCGGACGCAGCGAGCGGCCGTCGTCGCGGCGCAGCCGTTCCACGGCCTGGAGCCAAGAGCCGCAGGCCGCGGCCATGGCCGCCAGTTGATCGGGCTCGATGCCGAGATGCTCGGCCAGCAGCGTGTTGCGGATCGTCTCGATGACGCGCCGCTTGCTGTCGTCCGCCGGACCCGTCGCCTCGATGGCCAGGTCGCATTCCTTGTCGAAGCCCATGGAGCGGTTGTTGAAGTTGGACGAGCCGACGCGCAGGTAATGGTCGTCGATGACCAGGAACTTGCTGTGGATATAGATCGGGGCACCATCCTTGCCGTGGGGGGTGTAGACGCGGAAACGGTTCCAGCGGTCGGCGCGATGGAGTTGGTTGATGATCTGGGTGCGCGCCTCGCCCATGACGTATTCCTCGACCCAGCCGGGACATTTGTCCGGATTGACCACCAGGATCTCCGGACCGTCGGGCTTCCGCAGCATGTCGAGCATCGCCTCGTAGATGACGCGCGAGGCGAAATGCTGGTTCTCGATGTAGACGAAACCGCGCGCCGAGGCGAGAGCGGCGAGATTGAGCGCCTCGATCTCGCGCACGCCGGGGCGGCCGTTCCATTCCGGTTCCGTGCGCGCGATGGCGACCTCGACCTCGGTAAAGTCGGGTTGCACCGTCGGCGGCCAAGGTGCCACCGTTGGCGGCGCGGGCCGCACCATCTTGCCAGTGGCGTTTTTCCACCGCTGGCGCGCCAGCTCGCCGAGCGCGCGGGCCACGTCGCCGTCGGCCATCATGGCCATGTCATGGACCGGCGTATAGGCATCGCCACCCGGCGTCAGCCGGCGCGGATCGGGGATCTGGTGGTCGGAGCAGTCCCATCGGCAGTCGGTCAGATCGATGCCGCCGCAAAACGCGAGCGAATCGTCGATGACCACGATCTTCTGATGCTGGCTGCCGGTCGAGGGATGATCGCTGTCGAGCCGGAACTGCAGCCGGCGCGAGGTGATGCGGTTGAGCCAGAAGAACGGGATGGTGTGGCGGCGGAATTCGAACAGGAAGGGCGTGTTCCACTTCAGCACATTGATGCGCAGCCCCTTGGTGCGCCGCACGAGGCGATTGAGATAACGCGACAGAATCGGCGTGCCAGGCACGCCGGGGCGCAGCCGGATGCGGTGATTGAAATCCCAGCCGATGATGAAGACGGAATGGCGCGCGCCTTCCAAGGCGACGTTCAGCGCCGAATAGTACTCGGCGGCGTCGACCAGCACGGCGGCGCGGCCGGCCTTTTCGACGCGCCAGCAGGTCTTGCCCGGCTCGAAAAGAGAGCGCGATCGCGGAGCGGCGGCGGGTGCCGGATCGAGCGATTCGGCGCTGGAATGAGGATAGGGATCGTGCACGCGGGGCCCGTTTGGAAACACCGTCATACCCTAAACGCCCGCCCGCCAGCCGGGTTCCGGCGGATGGTCGGGTCAGGGGAACTGCCTGGCCGAGGCACGCCTGCGGGCAAAAAAGAAAGGGGCCGCCGAAGCGGCCCCGAGGCGTCATCCATGCCCGGAGGATGACGAAGCTGACGATGCCTCCGCGTCAGGCGATGGCGCGCAGATGGCTGACGCCCTGGAGATCGACGGAGACGAGCTGGGACACGCCGCGCTCCGGCATGGTGACGCCGAACAGCCGGTCCATGCGCGCCATGGTGATGCGATGGTGCGTCACCACCAGGAAGCGGGTCGAAGCGCGGTGGGCGATCTCCTCCACCAAGTTGCAGAACCGGGTGATGTTGGAATCGTCGAGCGGTGCGTCCACTTCGTCCAGCACGCAGATCGGCGCC
>CAZOBN010000159.1:0-6856 GCA_964577835.1 uncultured Rhizobiaceae bacterium | reverse complement strand
CGTCATTCTCAACGACAACGACATGTCGATCGCGCCGCCGGTTGGCGCCATGTCGGCCTATCTCGCCCGCGCGATATCGGGGCGCACGTACCTGACGGTGCGCGAGGCGCTCAAGCGAATCTCGAAAACCTTCCCGAGCTATTTCGCCGGACAGGCCGCCCGGACCGAAGCCTTCGCGCGCAACTTCTGGACCGGCGGATCGCTGTTCGAGGAGCTCGGCTTTTATTATATCGGCCCGATCGACGGCCACGATTTCGCCCACCTGCTGCCGGTGCTGAAGAATGTGCGCGATGCGCCGAACGGTCCGATCCTCGTTCATGTGGTGACGCAGAAGGGCAAGGGCTACGCCCCGGCCGAAGCCTCGGCCGACAAGTACCACGGCGTCGTGAAGTTCGACGTCGTGACAGGCAAGCAGGCCAAGGCGCAGAGCCATGCGCCATCCTACACCAAGGTATTCGGCGAAAGTCTCGTCAAGGAGGCCGCAAAGGACGACCGCATCGTCGGCATCACCGCGGCGATGCCGGCCGGCACCGGCCTCGACATCTTTCAGAAGGCATTCCCGAAGCGCTTCTTCGATGTCGGCATCGCCGAGCAGCATGCCGTGACCTTTGCCGCCGGGCTCGCCGCCGACGGCATGAAGCCGTTCGCCGCGATCTATTCGACCTTCCTGCAGCGCGCTTACGACCAGATCGTGCACGATGTCGCGATCCAGAAGCTGCCGGTACGGTTTGCCCTCGATCGCGCAGGGCTGGTCGGCGCCGATGGCCCGACGCATGCCGGATCGTTCGATCTTGCCTATCTCGGCTGCCTGCCGGGCTTCGTCATCATGGCGGCGGCCGACGAGGCGGAACTCGTGCACATGGTCGCGACCGCCGCCGCGATCGACGACCGTCCATCCGCGCTGCGTTATCCGCGCGGCGAGGGCTTTGGCGTTCGGATGCCGGCGCGCGGCGAGGTGCTGCCGATCGGCCAAGGCCGCGTGCTGCGTGAAGGAACGTCTGTCGCGATCCTCAGCCTCGGTGCGCGCCTGCACGAGGCGATGGCGGCGGCCGATGCGCTCGCCGGCTTCGGACTCTCGACCACGGTGGCCGATGCGCGCTTCGCCAAGCCGCTCGATGAGGATCTGGTGCGCCGCCTCGCGCGCGACCATGAGGTGCTGATCACCATCGAGGAAGGCGCCATCGGCGGATTCGCCGCGCAGGTCTTGCAGTTCCTCGCTCAGGCAGGCCTGCTCGACGGCGGCCTCAAGATCCGTCCGATGACCTTGCCCGACCGTTTCATCGACCATGATACGCCGGTGAAGCAATATGCCGAAGCCGGGCTCGACGCGCGCCACATCGTCGCCACCGCGATGACGGCGCTCGGCCGCAACGCGACCTACAGCGAGCAGGACCTCGCCGCTTCGCTGGCGCGCAAGCGGACTTAGACGAGCGGCTCCCTAACACATGATTTTTTACAAGGCCGTCATAGGAGTTCGCCCCACCAGGGAAACGCGCTCCATGTGAGCCATGCAAGCGATAGCCAATGAAGGGCTATCGAGCGACCAATCGTAAGCCGGTGTTGCGTCACCAGCCAAGTGAGAGCAATCAGGACGAAAAGTGACGGCGCGAGAGCTTGAATGAGAAGATACGGCCCGCGTGGCATCCAAAACGGGCCCGAGAAATGCCACCCGCAAACGCCGAACGCGAAACTCAGAATCACAAGCAGTCCAAAGACAAGGACTGACACTCGGGGCAGGGGGTTTTGTGTCCGTTGGATATGACGGCACGCAGCGATAAACAGAATCGGTGCGACCATCGCCGCGACGGCACCCCCAACGTCTGTCCCAAGTGCTTCGTTTCCTGCGCTGCGTAGAAGCGAGCCCAAGGAAAAGGCAGGAAAAACGATGAGCCAGGAATATGGAGCAAAGCTGGCATACGAGATAAACGTATGTGGATAGCTCGGTAGGAACGGTCCAAGTCCCAGAAGGAACAAAGATATCGTTCCCAAAATGACGCCGATACCTACCTTTGTCTTCGAGATCGTTTCCATGCCCCCTCCGTTAACAGAAGTAGCGCCATTGTATGGTGCTCGCGACCGGGTTGCAAAATCTGCAGTTCCGATTCCATGCGTTTGCGGCGATAGTCGCCGGCTCATCGCGACAGCATTTCAACAGCATGGGCGCGCTCAGGTGGCCGAGGGACTCAAGACGCAGAACGGCGGTGGTGCCAACACGGATCGCCTCGCGCCGGCCGCGTCCCGCCACGTCCCGCTCTGGCACCGCCTCGCGCCGTGGCGTGCCGAGGCCAAGGCGACGCTGGCGCTCGGCATTCCGCTGGCGCTGAGCCAACTGGCGCAGATTGCGATCCAGACCACGGACGTGGTGATGATGGGCTGGCTCAGCCCCGAGGCGCTCGCCGCCGGCGGGCTCGCCGCCAACATCTTCATGCTTCCGTTCCTGTTCGGCCTCGGCGTCGTCACCGGCGTGGCGCCGGTGATCGCCCAGATCGTCGGCCGTGCCGGATCGCGCGGCAAGCTGCGCGAGGTGCGGCGGGTCGTGCGCCAGGGGTTCTGGGTGGCGACGGTGATCGCGCTGCCGTT
This sequence comes from uncultured Rhizobiaceae bacterium, assembly GCA_964577835.1. Lineage (GTDB taxonomy): Bacteria > Pseudomonadota > Alphaproteobacteria > SMXQ01 > SMXQ01 > CAVVYA01. The sequence continues at coordinate 4,276 of CAZOBN010000159.1, read as the reverse complement.
CATGGCACTGTGCTGGCAGGTGCGCCCGATCCTGCTGTTCTTCGGCCAGGACCCGCAACTCGCCGCCATGGCCGAAGAGTATATGCATGCGCTGGTATGGGCGATGCTGCCCGGCCTGTGGTTCATCGTGCTGCGCTCGTTCGTTTCGGCGCTCAGCCGGCCGCGTATCGTGCTCTTCGTCACCTTGTGGGGCGTCGGCTTCAACGGCGTGCTCGCCTATGGCCTGATGTTCGGCCATTTCGGATTGCCCGCGTGGGGGCTGATGGGCTCCGGCATCGCCTCGACCATCGCTCATTCCAGCATGACGCTGCTGCTGGGCGCTTACGTTCTGTGGGACCGTCGGTTCCGCCGTTATGCGCTGTTCGGCCGCATCTGGCGTCCCGACTGGCCGCGCTTCATCGAAATCCTCCGCCTCGGTTTTCCGATCGGGCTGATGTGGGTGCTCGAGGTCGGCGTGTTCGCCGCGGCACTCTTCCTCATGGGCTTGATCGGCACGGTCGAGATCGCCGCGCATCAGATCGCGCTGCAATGCGCCGCCATCGCCTTCATGGTGCCGCTCGGCATCTCGCAGGCGGCGACCGTGCGGGTCGGGCTCGCCGCCGGTGCCGGCGACGTGCTGCAGATCCGCCGCGCCGGCTGGACGGCTATCGTGCTCGGCACCAGCTTCATGGGCTTTACCTGTCTGCTGTTCCTGTTCGCGGGGACCGTCTTGGTCAAGGCCTTCCTCGATCCCGCCGATCCGGCGACGGCGCCGGTCGCGGCGCTCGCCGCTCGGCTTCTGATCGTCGCTGGCATCTTCCAACTGTTCGACGGCGCCCAATCGGTCGCCGCCGGCGCGCTGCGCGGATTGAAGGATACAAGGGTGCCGCTCGCCGTCGCGCTGATCGGCTATTGGCTTGTCGCCTTTCCGCTCGCCGTCGCCCTCGGCTTCGGCCTGCATGGCGCGGCCGTCGGCATTTGGATCGGCCTGGCGAGCGGGCTCGCCGTCGCCGCGGTGCTGCTGAACCTGCGGTTCTACTGGCTGTCGCGGCGGCCGTTGCCGAAGCGGGCAATGGGATGAGCGAAAAGCCCGGTGGCCCAGAGAAGAGCGGCAAGAAGCGGCGCCTCGACCAACTGCTGGTCGAGCGCGGAATGGCCGAGAGCCGGGCCAAGGCCCAGGCGCTGATCCTCGCCGGCAAGGTGTTTTCCGGCGAGCGGCGGCTCGACAAGGCGGGCGTGACATTCGCCTCCGACATCGCCATCGAGGTGCGCGGCGCGGAGCATCCCTGGGTCTCGCGCGGCGCGCTCAAGCTGGTGAAGGGCCTCGATCATTTCGCCATCGACGTGACGGGCAAGGTGGCGCTCGACGTCGGTTCGTCGACCGGCGGCTTCACCGAAGTTCTGCTGGCGCGCGGTGCGGCGAAGGTCTATGCCGTGGATGTCGGCCGCGGACAGCTCGCCTGGACACTGCGCAACGATCCGCGAGTCGTGGTCATGGAAGGGGTCAATGCCCGCCGCTTGACGCCGGCCGATCTGCAGGAAGCGCCGCAGGTCATCGTCTGCGATGCGAGCTTCATTGGTTTGGAGACCGTGCTGCCGGCCGCCCTCGGCTTGGCCGCACCCGACGCGGTGCTGGTGGCTTTGATCAAGCCGCAGTTCGAGGTCGGCAAGGGGCGCGTGGGGAAAGGCGGCATCGTGCGCGATCCGGCGTTGCACGCCGAGGTCTGCGAGCGGATCGAACGGTGGCTGGGCGGTATCATGGGCTGGCGCGTGCTGGGCGTCACCGACAGTCCGATCGCCGGCCATGACGGCAACAAGGAATTCCTCATCGCGGCAATGCGAAACCGAGGCCAGGGGTCGAATGACTGAGACGGATGCAGGCAGCGTGGAATTGACCATCGAGGCGCTTGGCGGCGAGGGCGATGGCATCGCCGAATTGCCGGACGGCGGCAAAGTTTTCGTGCCGTTGGCCTTGCCGGGAGAACGCGTGCGCGTGCGCCTGACCGGCGAGCAGAACAGAGCCGTCCTCGAGCAGATTCTCACGCCGTCGCCCGACCGCGTGGAACCGGTGTCGCCCCATTTCGGTTTGTGCGGCGGCTGCAGCGTGCAGCATCTGGCGCCCGAGCCCTATCGCGCGTGGAAGCGCGGGCTGCTGACCCATGCGCTCGCCAATATCGGGTTGCTCGACGCCGCCGTCGGTCCGCTCGTTTCGGTGCCGCCGGCGAGCCGGCGGCGTGCCACCTGGTTCGCCCGGCGCGGCGCGGACGGCAAGGTGGTCATCGGTTTCCTGGCGCGCGCCAGCCACGACATCGTCGACATGCGCGAATGTCCCGTGCTGGCGCCGCCGCTCGTGGCGCTGCTCGGCCCGTTGCGCGACCTGCTCGGCCGCATGCTGCCGCCCGGCGGACGCGCGGAGGTGGCGGCCAATCTGCTCGACACCGGCATCGATCTGCTGTTGCGCATGCCGGGCGCCTTGCCGCCGCCGTTGCGCCAGATGCTGGTGGGTTTCGCCGCCCAGCGCGATCTCGCGCGCCTGTCGTGGCAGGCGATCGCGCGGCCCGGCACGTCCTCGCCGGCCTGGGAACCGATCGTCGAACGCCGTCCGGCGCGGGTCATGTTCGGCAAGGTGGCGGTGGCGCTGCCGCCCGCCGCCTTCCTGCAGGCGACCAAGGAGGCCGAGGATATTCTGGTGGGCGAGGCGGTGAAGGCGACAGCCGGCGCCAAGCGAGTCGCCGATCTGTTCAGCGGCGCCGGCGCCTTCACGTTTCCGCTCGCCGCCCAATCGCAGGTCCATGCAGTGGACGGCGACAAGACGCTGATCGCGGCCTTGCGCCGCGCCGCCGATGCGGCTGGCATCGGCGGCCGCATCACCACCGACGCGCGCGATCTCATCAAGCGGCCGTTGGTCGCCGACGAGCTCAAGAAATTCGATGCCGTGGTGTTCGATCCGCCGCGCGCCGGCGCGTCATCCCAAGCCGGGCGCATCGCCGCGGCACGTATTCCGCTCGTGGTCGCGGTATCGTGCAACCCGGCGAGTTTCGCGCGCGACGCCAAGCTATTGGTCGACGGCGGCTATGCGATGGAAAAGGTCGTGCCGGTGGACCAGTTCCTGTGGACGCCGCACCTCGAACTCGTGGCGGTGTTCAGGCGGGAAAAGTAATTGGTATTGGCCCTAGTGGCGCCCTAATGAATACAAGACCAGCCCAGCGGCGATTGTCGCGACCCCTATCAAGCCGAATAGGAAGTCCCAGTTGTGGAGCGTAGATTTCGGGACTGGCAGGAGCTCAAGTGATTGCCGCTCGTCTTCTGTAAAAAAGGATTGATTGATCCACGCCAGTCGTCGGCGAAATTTTGCCATTCCCACTTGAATAGCTACCAATAAGTAAACGCCATAACAAAGCGCGAGAGTGATGAGACTCGCGAGAGCTATTCGCTCGCCGATTCCTAAATTCACAATCGCTCGACTAAAGGCGAAGACTCCTGCGAAGATCGCGACTAGATAATTTGTAACCGCCCACTGCTGCTTTTTCATAAACATCAAATTATCGATCGCATCTTTGTATACGATCGCAACATGCGCAGGTAACGCTGCAGCATTGGTATCTTCCGTGGTCATTTTTCCCTCCCTTACGGCCGATTTATAAGAATCGGCAGATATCCTCCGCGCCATCGGGAAGGGTGCGCAGCGACTCGTGCTCCTCGAACCGCTGCCACATCCACTTGCTGTGGGCGCCCTGATGATAATGGCCGGCGGCGGCGGAGACGTCGCTCGGATTGATGCCGACGAGCACGGCCTTCATCTTCGGTGCGAGCAATTCGCGCAGCCGCTCTGACCTTTCGGCCGGCAACGGTGATGAATTCCTTCGCCATATCAGATCAGCCGCAGGATTTTAGCCGCACTGGCCTCGTTGGCGGAGCGCGTGATCGGTGAGCACGCAGGCGACCATGGCCTCGCCCACCGGCACGGCGCGGATGCCGACGCAGGGATCGTGCCGGCCCTTGGTGACGATGTCGGTGTCCCGGCCGTGGATGTCGACCGTGCGGCGCGGGATCAGGATCGAGCTGGTCGGCTTGACGGCGAAGCGCGCGACGATGTCCTGGCCGCTGGAGATGCCGCCGAGGATGCCGCCTGCCTGGTTGGACAGGAAATCGACCGCGCCGTTCTTCATGCGAATCTCGTCGGCGTTCTCCTCGCCCGACAGCGCGGCGGCGCCCATGCCGGCGCCGATCTCGACGCCCTTCACCGCGTTGATGCCCATCAGCGCCGCGGCGATGTCGGCGTCGAGCTTGCCGTAGA
>CAZOBN010000158.1:0-6868 GCA_964577835.1 uncultured Rhizobiaceae bacterium | reverse complement strand
CCACGACCGCCACGAAGGCGCGTTCGAAGGCCACGGCCAAACCCGCGGCAAAGCCAAAACCCGCGGCGAAAGCACGCACGGCCGCGAAAACCAGCAAGGCCCTCGACACCTATCGTCGCAAGCGCGATTTCGCCAAAACGCCCGAGCCGGGACCAGTCGTTCAATCGAGCAAAGGCGGCAACTCATATCTCATCCAGAAGCACGCCGCGACCCGCCTGCATTATGATTTTCGTCTCGAGCTCGACGGCGTGCTGCTGAGCTGGGCGGTGCCCAATGGCCCCAGCCTCGATCCGCGCGACAAGCGGCTCGCGGTGCGCACCGAGGATCACCCGCTCGAATACGGCGGCTTCGAGGGCATCATCCCGCAGGGCGAATACGGTGGCGGCACGGTTATGCTGTGGGATCGCGGCACCTGGGAGCCGATCGGCGATCCGCACGAGGGCCTCGAGAACGGCAACCTGAAATTCATCCTGCACGGCGAGCGGCTCAAGGGCAAATGGGTGCTCGTGCGCATGAAGCCGCGGCTGGGCAAGAAAGCCGGCAAGGAGAACTGGCTGCTGATCAAGGAGATGGACGAATACGCCCAGCCCGGCAAGGGCAAGGCGCTGACCGAGGCAGCGCTGCCGAGCGTGGTCAGCAAGCGGTCGATGGACGAGATCGCGAACCAGCGCAAGCGCGGGTGGTCGTCGCAGCAAGGCGAGATGCCCGCCGCCCAGGTCCACACGATGCGCAAGGCGGAGCCGGTGCGCCGACCACCCGGTGCGACCTCCAGCGCCAGAACATCGCGTACCAAAACGACCGCCCTGAAAAGCGCGGCGCCGCCCCAGGCGGTCGCCGGCGCGCTGCCCGAGTCCGTCAAAAACGCGCCACGCGAATCATTGCCCGATTTCGTGCCGCCCGAATTGTGCGCCCTGGTGAGCAAGGCGCCGGATGGCGAGCAGTGGCTGCACGAGATCAAGCTCGACGGCTACCGTATCCAGGCGCGCGTGGCGAACGGCAAGGCGCGGATGCTGACCCGCAAGGGTCTCGATTGGACGGATCAGTTTGGCGCCGTCGCCCGCGCGCTCGCCGCGCTGCCGGCTAAGGCGGCGCTGATCGACGGCGAAATCGCCGTGCTCGACGAGACCGGCGTGACCAGCTTCAACGGCCTGCAGCAGACCCTGACCGACGAGAAGGACGCGCAACTCGTCTATTTCGCCTTCGACCTGCTGCATCTCGACGGCCGCAACCCGCGCGGCCTGCCGCTCGAGGAGCGCAAGGAGGCGCTCAAGCTGCTGCTCTCGTCAGCCGAGGCCGAAGGACCGATCCGCTATTCCGACCATGTGATCGGCCGCGGCGACGAGGTCTATGGCCAGGCCTGCCGCCTGGCGCTCGAAGGCATGGTCTCGAAACGGCGCGACGCGCCTTACCGCTCGGGCCGCGGCCGCGACTGGGTGAAATGCAAATGCGTCAAGCGCCAGGAATTCGTCGGCGGCGGCTGGACCTCCTCCACGGCCGCCGGGCGCGACCTGCGCTCGATCCTCGTCGGCTATTACGACAAGGGCAAATTCCGCTATGCCGGCAAGATCGGCACCGGCTTCAACGACCGCACCGGCTCCGCTCTCGCCGACAGGCTGCGGGAGCTGGAGCGCAAGACCCAGCCGTTCGAGGGCCAATTGCCGAGCGAGGTACGACGCGGTGCCCATTGGGTCGAGCCCAAGGCCGTGGTCGAAGCCGAATTCGGCGCCTGGACCGGCGACCGCATTCTGCGCCACGCCTCCTTCAAGGGCGTGCGCGAGGACAAGGATCCGAAGGAGATCACCATCGAGCTGCCCGTGGATTCCGCTCCGAAAGGGTCCTCCGGATCCACGCAGAAGGGCGATGGCAAAACAGCCGGCGCCGGCTCGGCAGCGGGAAAATCCAACAGCGCGCCGGCCGCCGAGAAGCCGGCAACCGGCGCATCGAACAAGCCGCTCGATTACGCCGGCGTGCGCATCACCCACCCCGACAAGGTGCTGTGGCCCGCCGACGGCGTCACCAAGCAGGCGCTGGCCGACCACTACGCGTCGGTGGCGAAACTCATGCTGCCGCACATCGTGAAGCGGCCGCTCAGCCTGGTGCGCTGTCCCGACGGCCTGGCCGGTCAATGTTTCTTCCAGCGCCACGTCGGCCAGGGCCTGCCGGACGCCGTCAAGCCGGTGAAAGTACGGAGCGAGAAGCAGGCGTATCTGGCCATCGAGGACGAGCGCGGGTTGTTCGCCCTGGTGCAGTTCTCGGCGTTGGAGCTGCATCCGTGGGGCGCGACGGTCGAGGATCCCGAACACCCCGACCGCATCGTCATGGATTTCGATCCCCATGAATCGGTGCCGTGGAAATCGGTGGTCAATGCCGCGATCGAATGCCGCGACCGGCTCAGCGCCATGGGGCTCAAGAGCTTCGTCAAGACCACGGGCGGCAAGGGCCTGCATGTGGTCTTCCCGCTCGAGCGCAAGCATGATTGGGACGAGGTCCGCGGCTTCGCCGAGGCGCTGGCCAAGACCATGGCGAAGGACAACCCGCTCTACATCACCACCATGACCAAGAGCGCGCGCACCGGCCGCATCTTCATCGACTACCTGCGCAACGCGCGCACCTCGACCGCGATCGCGCCCTACTCGACCCGCGCGCGGCCCGGCGCGGCCGTCGCCGCGCCGCTGTTCTGGGACGAGCTCCCCGGCATCCCATCTGGAAGTTTCTTCACCTTGGCCAACTTCCCGCGCCGGCTCGCCGCCATCAAAGGCGACCCGTGGGCGGAGATGTTCAAGATCCGCCAGAGCCTGACCCAGAAGGCGAGGACGGCGGTGGGGCTGAAGTAAGCGGATGCGGCCGAATACCCTTTCATCTGGCCGAGCGCCCGTCTGGGGGCCGCGCGGCGGGACTCAGGATCGGAACTCAGGCTGCGAGATCGAGGAGAGAAGTCCCGCTGAAAGGCTTGCGCGTCGGATAAGCGCGCCCCATATTCGACCTTCATATTACAAACAGCGAAAGGAGGTGATCGAGTGTCTCATTGTCATTCACGGCCACTGGTTTCCGAGACCTGGATCGCCGCGGGGTCAAAAGCCTGACGCGGTTTTCCTTTGGTCTTCGAGACCAAGGTCAAACGACAATGGAAAGGCCGCCCGACCGGGCGGCCTTTCTTGTTTTCGCGCTCGGTGGGTTTTGCGATTCGCGTGTGACGTCTCCAAAACGAAAGGGCCCGACTCTCGCGAGTCGGGCCCTTCGGATTTGGTGGAGCCAAGCGGGATCGAACCGCTGACCTCTACAATGCCATTGTAGCGCTCTCCCAGCTGAGCTATGGCCCCATGGGATTTCTCATCCCGAAAATATGGTGCGCGGCCGCGGATGGGACCGGCGGCTCGCGAGGCGGTGAACATAGGGGCGCACCCGCACCCGGGCAAGGGAAAAAACGCGCAGCAAAAGGCCAGGCTGGCCAGTCACTTGGTCCGATCACGCGATCCGAATAGGCCGTTCGCAGGCACCGGCGCCAGCGGCGACGATCGCGCCCGCCACGAGCGGAAACCGCCCGCGTGTTCAGCGCTCGCCTTCCTCGTCGACGTTCTCGATGACCTCGGCCATGTCGTCCTCGTCCTCGCCGAGCTCGGAGGCGTCCTCGATGACGCCCTCCTCTTCCTCCTCGTCGACCGCGGCTTCGTCCTCGACACCGGCTTCCGGCAACTCGGCATCGACCTCGGCGACCTTCGGCGCCTTCTTGGCCTTCGGCTTATCCTCCGCGGCGCTCCGCGCGCGACGCGGCTTGATGACCGCGGAAGCGTCGAACTCCGCACCGCATTTCGGGCAGATGATCGGATCTTTGTTGAGGTCATAGAACTTGGCGGCGCAGCTGTTGCAAACGCGCTTCTGTCCCAATTCTGCCTTCACCACCCGCACAGCCCTCCGAGAAACCGCGGCCCCTGGAAGCGAAACGTCCTGACGGAAGAATGCCGGAAGACGAAAATGCAGGAACCGCCGATAAGATGCGCCGCGCCAGCGACGCGCAGTGGGGTTGCCAATTGCCACGATCCCCGGCGACTGTCAAAAGTAATTTTCGCGCCATCGTGCGGCACTATGATAAACAGTCGGCCATCCCGCCCGCAGCCACGTTCATACGGAATCCTTAGAGATCGCATGTCAGCCAAACGTCATAGTCAACCCCGACCGGTCACCGCCCGGCGCGCTGGCGCGCTCCGCGGCGAGGTTCGCGTGCCGGGCGACAAATCCATCTCCCACCGGGCGCTGATGATCGGCGCCGTGGCGGTCGGCGAAACGCGCATTCACGGCCTGCTCGAAGGCGAGGACGTGCTCAATACCGCGCGAGCGATGCGCGGCTTGGGTGCCGAGGTGACGCGCGACGCGGCCGGCGTGTGGCACGTGCATGGGGCCGGAGTCGGCGGCTTGTCCGAGCCGGACGATGTCATCGACATGGGCAACTCGGGCACCGGCGCCCGCTTGCTGACCGGCCTGGTGGCGAGCCAGCGGTTTGCCTGCCATATCACCGGCGATGCCTCCCTGCGCTCCCGTCCCATGGGCCGCATCATCGCGCCGCTGCGGGAAATGGGCGCCCGCTTCATCGCGCGGCAGGGCGGCCGGCTGCCGATGTCCGTGATCGGCGCCGACATGCCGCTGCCGATCGGCTACACCCTGCCGGTGGCCTCGGCCCAGGTCAAATCCGCGATTCTGCTCGGCGGGCTCAATACCGCCGGCATCACCACGGTGATCGAGCCGCAGCCGACGCGCGATCATTCCGAGCTGATGCTGCGCCATTTCGGCGCCAAGCTGACGGTCGAGGACCTGCCCGGCGGCGGCCGGCGCATCGCGCTGACCGGCCAGCCCGAACTGACCGGCCGCGAGGTGCGCGTCGCCGGCGACCCATCCTCCGCCGCGTTCCCCGCCGTGGCCGGGCTGATCGTGCCGGGCTCGCGCATCACGCTGCGCCATGTCGGGCTCAACCCGCTGCGCGACGGCCTCTATCGCACCCTGGTCGAGATGGGCGCCGACATCGCATTCGGCGATGCCCGCGACGAAGCCGGCGAGCCCGTCGCCGATCTGACCATCAGCCATGGGCCGCTCCACGGCATCGAGGTGCCGGCCGAGCGCGCGCCGTCGATGATCGACGAATATCCGATCCTGGCCATCGCCGCCGCCTTCGCCGAAGGCACCACCGTGATGCGCGGTCTGGCTGAGCTGCGGGTCAAGGAAAGCGACCGGCTGAGCGCGATCGCCGAAGGGCTCAAGGCCAATGGCGTGCGCGTCGAGGTCGGCGAGGACAGCCTGACGGTCCACGGCACCGGCGGCAAAGTCCCCGGCGGCGGCACGGTCGCCACCCATCTCGATCACCGGATCGCCATGTCGTTCCTGGTGCTGGGTCTCGCCAGCGACAGGCCGGTCACCATCGACGACGGCGCCATGATCGCCACCAGCTTCCCGGGCTTCGCCCCCCTGATGGCGGGCCTTGGCGCGCAGATCGGCGAGACACAGCCGGCATGAGCGAGGCGACCCGCGGCGAGGAAGGACCCGTGGTCATCGCCATCGACGGCCCGGCCGCCTCCGGCAAGGGGACGCTGGCCGAGCGGCTCGCCCGCCATTTCGGCTATCCCCACCTGGAATCGGGCCGGCTCTATCGCGCGGTGGCGGCCAAGCTGCTCGATGCCGGCGAAACCGGGGACAATCCGGGCGCGGCGATCCGCATGGCACAACAGCTAGTCGAATCCGACCTCGATCACCCCAATCTGTATGATGAAGCGACGGCACTCCTGGCCTCGAAAGTCGCCGCCATTCCCGCCGTGCGCGATGCTTTGTTGCATTTCCAGCGCGATTTCGCCGCCAAACCGCCCGGCGGCGCCGCCGGCGTGGTGATCGACGGGCGCGACATCGGCACGGTGATCTGCCCAAAAGCGCGGCACAAACTGTTCATCACGGCGCACCCGGAAATCCGCGCCGAACGGCGGCTGAAGCAGTTGCGGCAACGCGGGGTCGAGGCTATACATAGCCGCGTCCTGCAAGACATTCTCGAGCGCGATGCCATGGACACACAGCGGACGAAGTCCCCGCTGCGGCGTGCGCCCGACGCCCATTTGCTGGACACGAGCGAGCTCGATGCGGACCAGGCGTTCGCAGCCGCGCTCAGGCTCATAGAGCAGAACCAAGCGTAAAGGCTTTGGACTTCTTGCGCCGGCCGTTCCCATGAACGGCACCGTGCCTGACCGTCGCACTCCCCGTGCGCGCTCAGGATTACGGGATCAGTACGGCGCGGCAGCCTGCCCGACGGCAACCAAAACGGTCGGCCTCGGCATTTTGAAAGTGACACATCGTATGGCAAGACAAACCGCCGAAGGCGTCGAGAATTTCTCGACCGGCGAAAATTTCGCAGACCTCCTCAACGAAGTCTTCAGCGGCGAGCCTCTCGAAGGCTCCGTGCTGAAAGGCACGGTCATCGCGCTCGAAAACGACGCGGCGGTGATCGATGTCGGCCTCAAGTCGGCCGGCCGCGTTGCCCTCAAGGAATTCACGCTGCCGGGACAGAAGCCGGATATCAACGTCGGCGACGTCGTCGAGGTCTATCTCGAGCGTTATGAGGACCGTAACGGCGAGACCATGCTATCGCGCGAAAAGGCGCGGCGCGAGGAAGCCTGGACGCAGCTCGAGCGCTCGTTCAAGGACAACATCCGCGTCAACGGCGTGATCTTCGGCCGCGTCAAGGGCGGCTTCACTGTCGACCTGTCCGGCGCCGTGGCGTTCCTGCCCGGCAGCCAGGTGGACATCCGCCCGGTGCGCGACGTCACCCCGCTGATGAACACCCCGCAGCCGTTCCAGATCCTCAAGATGGACCGCTCGCGCGGCAACATCGTCGTGT
>CAZOBN010000157.1:0-6905 GCA_964577835.1 uncultured Rhizobiaceae bacterium | reverse complement strand
CGCGTCTTTCTGCTGATCGGCATTCTCGCGCTAATCGGTTTCGATAACGGGGGCGTCGATTTCCCGTTCCTGTCGGCCGCGCTCATCGGTGCCGTCGCCCTCAGCGTCCATGCCGTGGAACGAATGGCGTTTCTCGAGTCCGAGGAGTGGCGCAAGTCGGAGGAGCGTGCGGTCGAACTTCGCCGCCAGCTTGCATTGCTGCATCCGCAAGTCTCCGAGGCGTGATCGCCCGAGATCCTGGCGTGACGCCCTGAGCGCCGCTCGGGCGAACAGTCCGTCAATCGGCCAAGAATTCCCGCGGCACTAGCCATGATCGGGCGCGCGGAACGCGGCCATATTTCCGCCATGCTCCCATGATTTTCTTCGTCTCGTTCCGCCCTATCGAGTTCGTGGCATCAGCATCCGTCGCATGAGTTCCAGCGAAAAAATCCGATTGCATGTCGTGAAGGCGCACTGGCCCCAGGCCTGGATTTGTGTCGGCTTGATCGCCTTGACCGCTTGCTTCACGGCCATGGCCGACGGCATCCAGAGCTGGTCGGTGCTGGGCGTCTATCTCATCGCCGCCGTGTCCTTGTTCCTCTCGGCTCAGCCGTGGCGCAGCTTTCTCGAATTGACGCCGGATGGGTTCCGCAGCGTGTGGGGCGTGCAGAGCACCTTCGTGCGGTGGCGCGACGTCGGCGGCTTGCGTCCGGTGCTCGCGCCCAGCGGCCAGTATGGTGGCGTGGCGTTCTCCGCCTCGCGCCAAATCCAGGACATCCTCGGCTGGCGCCGGACGGTTGGCGGCGTGAACGGCACGCTCAATGGCGCGCTTTATGGCGTCAGCGACGGCAAGCTCTACCAGCTCATGTACAATCTGCGCTCGCGCGCCGTCTATGGCGGCACCGGCTCGGAGGCGCAGGCCGATTCGGCTGCAACGACGAGAGCTTCCCTCGAAGTCGGCGAAGGCTGAACGGGCAAGGAATCGCGAACCGGTCGTTCCCCTATCGCGCCTTGCGGAATGTCAGGTTGATTCGCGCGTGTCCGGTCAGCGGATGCTCGCCGTCGGCGAGGGGCGCCACGCCGTGGAAAATCAGACGCGCCGGTCCACCCCACACCACCACATCGCCTGATCGCAGCAGGATGCGCCGCGGCTTGTCGCTGCGCTTGAGGCCGCCGAACAGGAAGCGGCCGGGTAGTCCGAGGGAGACGGAAACGATCGGGTGGCGGAAGTCGCGCTCGTCCCGGTCCTGATGCAGCCCCATCCGGGCGCCCGGCTCGTAGCGATTGATCAGGCAGGCATCGGGTTCGAACCCCGCGAAGCCACCGGCCGCCGCCGCGCGCGCCGCGAGCGCGGCGAAGATATCCGGCATCGCCGGCCATGGCAGCCCGGTTTCAGGGTCGCGCGCATCGTAACGATAACCGCCGCGTTCGGTCACCCAGCCGGCGCGGCCCGCGTTGGTCATGGCGACCGACATCGGCCCGCGCGGCGTCATCATGCGGCGGAAGGGCGAGACGGCGGCAATGTCCGCGACGGCCGTCAGCAGCCGCGCTGCATCCGCGCCGGCGAATCCCCGGAGCACAGTGGCGCCGTCGCCGATCGTTTCACGCCCCGCGCCCCTGTTTTCCAGGCCGCTCACCAGATCGCCGCTTGAGAGATTGGGTGAAGAATTGGAAGATGGAATGTTTTTCAATGGCTTATCGGATAGTGCCGGAGAAAGAGGTGAATTGACACCGACGGGTCTGCCGCTATACTCCGCGCCTTCCTTTCCGGGAACGTGGACACGGCTTCGGGCCGGCGCCCCGCTTCGCCTCTGACGAGGCCGGAGACTACCGGGACATTCGATAACACCGTCAATACGGGTGATGTATGACCAAACGCGCAGAATCCAAATACAAGATCAACCGGCGTCTCGGCGTCAACCTCTGGGGCCGTCCGAAGAGCCCCGTCAACAAGCGTGACACCCCACCGGGCCAGCACGGCCAGCGCCGTCCGAAGCAGTCGGACTACGGCATTCAGCTCATGGCCAAGCAGAAGCTGAAGGGCTACTACGGCAACATCGGCGAGCGCCAATTCCGCCGCTACTACGAGGAAGCGATGCGCCGCCGCGGCGACACCGGCGAGGCCCTCATCGGCCTGCTGGAGCGCCGGCTCGACACCGTCGTCTACCGCATGAAATTCGTCCCCACGCCGTTCGCCGCGCGCCAGATCGTCAACCATGGCCACGTCAAGGTGAACGGCAAGAAGGTGAACATCGCCTCCTATCTGGTGAAGGAAGGCGACACCATCGAGCTCAAGGACTCCTCGAAGCAGATCGCTCTCGTGCTCGAGGCGGCGCAGTCGCCGGAGCGCGACGTGCCGGACTATATCGAGGTCGACCACTCCGCCATGAAGGGCCGCTTCGTGCGCACGCCGAAACTGGCGGACGTGCCGTTCCCGGTCCAGATGGAACCGAACATGGTCGTCGAGTATTACTCGCGCTGAGTTCGACAAACACCGAATACGAAAAAGCCGCCCCCGGGCGGCTTTTTTGTTGCTCCGATTGATCAGCCCACGCGATCCAAGCCGTCATGGTCCGGTCCGACTCGGCGAATTGGAAAAACCGATTCAATCCGCGATGACGCTCGCATCGATCGGGGCTCGTCATGGCCTGACTCGTTCGGCGCGATCCGCGGCTTGAGACGTCACATGAAGAAAAAACCCGCTGACGTCCGGTGAAGCCGGCGGCGCCTTACGCCGCCGTCGCATCCTTTTTGATGGCGTCTTCCTCGCGCCAGCGCTGCGCGGTGGCATTGAGCGAATCGAGGATACCCGACAACTCGCGACCGCGCTCGGCGAGGGCATAGGTCACCTGCGGCGGGATGGTCGGCTCGTGGTGACGGCTGATCAGGCCGGCGGCCTCGAGCATACGCAGCCGCTCGGTCAGCACCTTGGCGGAGATCCCCGGCACCTTGCGCTTGAGCTCGCCGAAGCGCGTGGCGCCCTCGCTGCGCAGGATCCACAGAATGTAGGTCGTCCACGGGCCCATCAGGGTCCGCAGCAGCGAATCCATGGGGCATTGGCTGGTGTGTTCACGCATGGCAGCATCCTCATGGAACATCGGAATTGGTTACTTAAAGATAACTACTTTACAATTGAAATCAAGTGGTGCATATGGGTTATAGTTTCTAAAACATATCACGTTGCCATTAGTAACCAAGGTGAAACCGCCGAGGGCGCTGAGGGGACAGCGTGGCCAGCCAAGGAGTCATGCCATGCCTACCCAGTCTGCCGTCAGCGCCGCCTCCAATGCCGCCAAGATCGCCGTCGTCTATCACTCGGGCTTCGGCCATACCAAGGTCCAGGCCGAAGCCGTGGCCCGTGGCGCTGCCGCCGTGCCCGGCGCCGAAGCCATCCTGATTCCCGTCGAGGAGGCCGAGGCCCGCGCCGCCGAGTTCGACGCCGCCGATGCCATCGTCTTCGGTGCGCCGACCTACATGGGCAGCGTCTCGGCGCCGTTCAAAGCCTTCATGGATTGGAGTTCCAAGGTCTGGTTCACCCAGGGTTGGAAAGACAAGCTCGCCGCCGGCTTCACCAACTCCGCCTCGCAGAGCGGCGACAAGCTCAATAGCCTGATCCAGCTCGCGGTGTTCGCCGCCCAGCACGGCATGGTGTGGGTTAGCGTCGGCCTGATGCCCGGCAATAATTCGAGCAAGGGCAGTCCGGAGGATCTCAACCGCATCGGCAGCTATCTCGGCGCCATGGCGCAATCGAATGCCGACGAGGGGCCGGACAAGGGCCCGAGCCGCAGCGACCTCGCGACCGCCGAGCATCTCGGCCGCCGCGTCGCCGAGCGGGCGGTCGCCCAGGCTTCCATCGCGGCGCAGATCGCCGCGTAAACCGACTTTGCGGCGCAAATCGCCGCCTGGCCGAATACACGAAGGAGAAATCCGATGATCGATTCGCAAACCGCGCCCTATGGCGCCTTCCTGCTGCGCGTGTCCCTGGGCATCATGTATCTCGCCCATTCGGTAATATTGAAATTCATCATGTTCGGCCTGCCTGGGACCGCGGCGTTTTTCGGCAGCCTCGGACTGCCGGGCTGGACCGCCTATGCCGTGTTCGCCGCCGAGGCGCTCGGCGGATTGCTGCTCGTGCTCGGCGTGTGGAGCCGGGTGGTGGCGCTCGCGCTGATTCCCGTGCTGCTCGGCGCCCTGTGGGTGCATAGCGGAAACGGCTGGGTGTTCAGCGGCGCCAATGGCGGGTGGGAATATCCGCTGTTCCTGATCGTGATCTCGGTGGTGGTGGCCTTGCTCGGCGACGGGGCTTACGCGCTGAAGCGGACACCGCGGCTGGCTGACCGGAGCGCGCGGCGCATCGCATCGTTCGATCTCGCCTGAAAGCCAACGGGCATTTGCCAGACAAAAAAGGGCCGGCAATTGCCGGCCCTTCTCGTTGCAGAGGGCAGCACGACTCCGTGCTGTCTTCTGTTCCGCTAATCGTTCATCTGCTCGCCGCTGCGTGGATTGTTGAGCTCACTCTCCGACTCGCTATCGGACTGCTGCGAGCGCCGGTTCGGGCTCTGCTGCTGTTGCTGCGGCGTGCGATTCGGACTGCCCTGTTGCTGCTGTGAACGGTTTTGCCCGCCCTGCTGCTGCGGCTTGCCCTGCTGATTCTGCTGCTGTGGCCGATTTTGCTGATTCTGCCGCGACTGCGATCCGCTGCCGCCCTGGCTGGCCGGCTGGCGGCCGCCCTGATTCTGCTGCTGGGACTGCTGGCGGTTCTGTCCGCTCTGCTGGCCCGGCTGCTGTTTGTTTTGCATTCCCTGTTGGTTCTTTTGGTCTGCCATGAGATATCCCTCTTTCGAATGAAATGGTGTGTCTAGCTTCGACACTGATTCAATCGACTGGGCCGGCAGATGTTCCGAATGGAACCACCCGTACGTATCAGAAGAACCTGTACATTCATGTCAAAAGGGCCGGCAATTTGCCGGCCCTTTTGGAAGTTCCACCGAAGGGAGTGGATCAGACGCTGGCTTCCGCCGTCGGCACGCCTTTTTCCTTCATCAGGTCGCTGAGCTCGCCCGAGGCGTACATCTCGCGCACGATGTCGCAGCCGCCGACGAACTCGCCCTTCACGTAGAGCTGCGGAACGGTCGGCCAGTTGGAGAATTGCTTGATGCCGTCGCGGATGCCTGGATCGACCAGCACGTCGATGCCCTTGAACTTGACGCCGAGGCGCGACAGCACTTCGACGACCGCAGCCGAGAAGCCGCATTGCGGGAACACCGGGCTGCCCTTCATGTAAAGCACCACGTCGTTCGCGCCAATGTCCTGCTTGATCTGGTCGAAAACCGGATTGTCGCTCATCACCTAAATCCCTTCTGAACCTCTCAGGCGCCTTCGGCGACCGATGTTTGCAATGCCAAGGCGTGAAGCTCGTTGCCCATGCGGCCCTGAAGCGCCTTGTAGACCAACTGATGCTGCTGCACGCGGCTCATGCCCTTGAACGCGGCGGAGACGACATAGGCGGCGTAGTGATCGCCGTCGCCGCGCAAATCCTCGATGGTGACCTTGGCGTCGGGAATGCTTTCCTTGATCAGCTTCTCGATTTGACCGGGGTCCATCGCCATGCGCGCCATCCTCTTCTCAGCCACAAGTCCAAGCGTCATGATCGACGCGGAAAACGCTTACTCGCCGGCCGCCATATAGCCGGGCAGCCAGCCTTCGTGGGCATCGCGCAGCTCTGCCAGCGATATGGTGCCGGCACCCGCCACCGTCAATGTCGGGTCCGGCGACGGACCCGTCGCCGTCGCGCCGATGCGCCAGGCCGGTACCTGGGCGGCCTTGGCCGCCTCGAGCGCCGCTGCCGCGTCCTTCGTGGCGATAATATAGCGGCCCTGGTCCTCGCCGAACAGCCAGGCGTGGAGCGGCACGGCCTTGCCGACCACCGCCTCGGGCGGCACGATCGCGGCGCCCATGTTGCCGGCCAGCGCCATCTCGGCCAACGCCACCAGGATGCCGCCGTCGGAGACGTCGTGGACGGCGGTGACCTGACCCTTTTGGATGAGGCCGCGCACGAAATCGCCGTTGCGCCGCTCGGCCGCGAGATCGACCGCCGGCGGCGCGCCATCCTCGCGACCCGCGACCACGCGCAGATATTGCGAGGCGCCGAGATGGCCGAAGGTGGCGCCGATCACGACGAGGGCCTCGCCGGGCGCATCGAACGCGATGCGGGCGGTGCGCGACAGATCGTCGATCAGGCCGATGGCGCCGATCGCCGGCGTCGGCAGGATGGCCTTGCCGTTGGTCTCGTTGTAAAGCGACACGTTGCCCGAGACGACCGGGAAGTCGAGCTTGAGGCAGGCGTCGCGCATGCCCTCGATGCACTGCACGAACTGGCCCATGATCTCCGGCTTCTCCGGATTGCCGAAGTTCATGTTGTCGGTGATGGCGAGCGGCCGCGCGCCGACGGCGGTCAGATTGCGCCAGGCCTCGGCGACGGCCTGCCTGCCGCCGCTCACCGGATCGGCGAGGCAGTAGCGTGGCGTGCAATCGGTGACCATGGCGAGGCCGCGGTTGGTCAGGCCCTTGTCGGGATCATGGATGCGCACGATGGCCGCGTCGCCGCCCGGGCGCTGCACTGTGTCGCCCATGACCATGTGATCGTACTGCTGCCAGATCCAGCGCTTGGAGGCGAGATCGGGCGAGCCCATGAGCTTGGCCAGCGCGGCCATGGGATCGTCGCACGGCACTTCGTCGGCGGCGACGATGGCGGGCGGCTTGGTCGGCACCCACGGCCGGTCGTACATCGGCGCGGCGTCGGCGAGCGGCGCGATCGGCAGGTCGGCGACGATCTCGCCATGGCGCTTGAGCACCATGCGGCCGCTATCGGTGAGTTGGCCGATGACGGCGAAGTCGAGCTCCCATTTCTCGAAGATGGCGCGCGC
>CAZOBN010000156.1:0-6926 GCA_964577835.1 uncultured Rhizobiaceae bacterium | reverse complement strand
CTTTTCGTAATAGGGTTTGAGGCCCTTGAGGATCTTGATCGAGTCCTCGACAGACGGCTCGTTGATGTCGATCTTCTGGAAGCGCCGCACCAACGCGCGGTCCTTCTCGAAGTAGCTGCGGTATTCCTTGTAGGTGGTCGAGCCGATGCAGCGCAGGCTGCCGCTCGCCAACGCGGGCTTGAGCAGGTTGGACGCGTCCATCGAGCCGCCGCTGGTGGCGCCGGCGCCGATCACCGTGTGGATCTCGTCGATGAACAGGATCGCGTTGTCCTGCTCCTGCAGCTCGTTGATCACCGCCTTGATGCGCTCTTCGAAATCGCCGCGATAGCGCGTGCCGGCGAGCAGAGAGCCCATGTCGAGCGCGAAGATCGTGGCGCCCTTGAGCACCTCGGGCACCTCGCCGTGCACGATGCGGCGCGCCAGCCCTTCGGCGATGGCGGTCTTGCCGACGCCAGGGTCGCCCACGTAAAGCGGGTTGTTCTTGGTGCGGCGGCACAGGATCTGGATCGTGCGGTCGACCTCGTCGGCCCGCCCGATCAGCGGATCGATCTTGCCGCTCGCCGCCTTCTTGTTGAGGTTGACGCAATAGGCGTCGAGCGCGTCATGGCCCTTCTTGACCACCTTCTCCGATTTGCCTTCGTCATCCGAGCCGTGCACGCCGCGGCGTTCGGTGCGGGTGGCGACCTTGGCGATGCCGTGAGAGATGTAGTTCACCGCATCCAGCCGGGTCATCTCCTGCTCCTGCAGGAAATAGACGGCATGGGATTCCCGTTCCGAGAACAGGGCGACCAGCACATTGGCGCCGGTGACTTCCTCGCGACCGGAGGATTGGACGTGGATGGCGGCCCGCTGGAGCACGCGCTGGAAGCCGGCGGTCGGCTTGGCGTCCTCGGAGCGGTCCATGACCAGGCTGGATAGTTCGTTGTCCAGATAGCCCACCAACTCTTCGCGCAGGCGGGTCAAATCGACACCGCATGCCCGCATGACCGCGACCGCGTCCTGGTCCTCGGTCAAAGCGAGTAGGAGATGCTCCAGCGTGGCGAACTCGTGGCGACGCTGATTGGCAAACGCGAGCGCGCGGTGCAGAGTCTGTTCCAGGTTACGCGAGAGCATCGATCAAATTCCTTTTCTACTAAGTCTAACGCTTATTCTCCTCTTTCCCCTCCGCCGCATTGTACGGCGTTAGTCTTTTTAGCCGATTAATCTTTTTCCAACGTGCACTGCAAAGGATGCTGGTGCTTTCGTGCCAGGTCAATAACTTGCGTGACCTTGGTTTCGGCGATCTCGTAAGGGTAAACGCCACAGACGCCCACGCCCTTCCGATGTACATGCAGCATGATCTGCGTGGCTTCTTCGTGATTCTTGCTGAAAAAGCGCTCCAGAACGTGAACGACGAATTCCATCGGGGTGTAATCGTCGTTCAGCAGCAGAACCTTGTACATCGAAGGTTTCTGCGTTTTCGCGCGAGGCTTGGTTATGACACCGGTAGATGGGCCCGTGCCGCCGTTCTGGCCGGGGCCCCGCTGCGCTGCGCCGACGGGAGCGAAGTTTCCCAGGCCTCGCTCGACAGCACGGACACTGGCGGACTTCAGCCAGGGGCGCCGACGATCGAGGTGAAGGGAAACGCGAGAAACTGTCACCATCGCTGCTTGTCAGATCGCACGGAAATGCTTCCGAGTCATGGATATCATATGGGATTTCAAGCCCCAAACAAAAGGGGCAAGTTGCCATCGACGAATGGCGCGGCAAAAAAAGCCCGGCACGATGGCCGGGCGGGTGGTCAAATAGCTAACCAAAGGTTTAAACCTGAGCGCGTCTTTCTCATGATCGGAGCATGATCACACAGGGCGCCGCCGAACGTACGGTCTTACGCGGCGAACTGCTTGCCGTATTTCGTGACAGCCTCGGCGAAGCGCTTGTTGAACGGTTCGAAGGTCGCGGTCGCCAGCTTGAAGCCCAGTTGCTGGAATTTGACCGCCGAGTTGACCATGTCCTCGAAATTGGCCTTGGCGAGATCGACCTGCAGCTCGGCCGCTTCCTTGACGGTCTTGCAGCTCGCCAGCGCCTTGACGGTCGCCGGCAGTTCCTCGGCCGACTTCTGCACCAAGCCGACCCATTCCTTGCCGACGTCCTGCAGCCCGCGCACGGCAATGGTGCCGACTTCGGCGGCGGCCTCGATGTTGTCGCGGCCGAAAGCAACGGCGTCGTCATAATCCTTGATCGCCACGCCGCCGGTCTTGAGCGCGGCGGCGGCGGGTTCGCGCGACACCGATACGGCGGTCTCATAGCTCTTGCGCGCGGCGTCGGTGCCTGCCTTGAGGATCAACTCGGCATTCTCGGCGAAGGCGGCATAAATCTGTTCGGCCGGCGTCACGGCGGCCTTGGCCTTGGCGGATGCTGTGGTTTTCTCGCTCATCGAACAATCTCCTCTTGCAGCGACCGGGGGATAGAATGCCGCTGGATCACGTAATGCTGCATTGCAGCATGAAGGGAATATCGGCCTTGCCCTGCCACGGGTCAAGCGATTTCTTGTGCAGTGCAACATAGACTCCATTGACCGCCTAAACCAAGCGGCAAAGGATCCGCCGATCCGGCCCCTGACCACGGCTGGGCGGGCGGTCAGAACGATTTTTCGCGGTCCAACCGGGGTTAACCAAATTTTCACTCAACGAACTTACGTATAGACACGGAATCATTGATTTTTTACCATGTGGCTGTGCTCAGTCTGGGTTACCGCCTCGGCGTGGGTTGAAATGGGGTAAGTTGGGGGTTTCGCAGGTGACGGGTTTCAATCAGTCCGTGTTCTCCTTGAACCGTTTCCTTGCGGTCGCCCTGATCGCCGCCGGCGCTTTGGTCGCAACGGCGGCAAACGCCACCCGCTACGCCGCCATCGTCATCGACGATGCGACCGGCCGTGTGCTGCATCAGGTCAACCCGGACGCGCCGCGCTATCCGGCCTCGCTCACCAAGATGATGACCCTCTATATGACGTTCGAGGCCATCGAGCAGAAGAAGCTCGGCCTCGACCAGCGCATTCCCGTATCGGCAAGGGCGGCCGGCATGGCCCCGTCCCGCCTGGGCCTCAGGGCCGGCGAAACCATCACGGTGCGCCAAGCCATTCTCGGCCTCGTGACCAAGTCCGCCAACGACGCCGCGGCGGCCCTCGGCGAAGCCATGGGCGGCACCGAAACCAAATTCGCCGCCCTGATGACCAAGCGCGCCAACGCCTTGGGCATGACCAACACCACCTTCCGCAACGCCTCGGGCCTGCCCAATCCGAAGCAGGTCACCACGGCCCGCGACATGGTCACCCTGGCGCGCGCCCTGCGGCACGACTTCCCGCAGCACTATACCTTTTTCAAGACCCCGGATTTCACCTTCAAGGGCATCACCCATCGCAATCACAACCGCCTGCTCGGCGGCTACGAGGGGACGGACGGGCTCAAGACAGGTTTCATCCAGGCTTCCGGCTTCAACCTCGCCGCGTCGGTCGATCGTGATGGCCGCCGCCTGGTCGGCGTCGTGCTCGGCGGCACATCGGCCGGCTGGCGCGATGCCCGGATGATGCGTCTGTTCGAGCAGGCCTACGACCGCACCCTGCCCACGGGCGATACCATGATGGCCAACGCGGCTCCGCCTCGCAAATCGCCGCCGGCGTCCCGTCCCTCGCTGATCGCCAGCGCTCAGGCCGCCCCGGCCGAGCGCGCCGGCGTCGAGCAAGGCGACAGCGGCGGCACCAAAGTGGCCGCCCTGCCGCCCAACAAGGCGTCGCGGATCACCAACAAGCCGGGCCGCGACTGGGCCATCCAGGTCGGCGCCTTCGGCGGCAAGAGCCCGGCGCAGACCGCCGCCAACAAGGCCAAGAACAAGCTGCCCAAGACCTTGAAGGGCGCCACCGTCATGGTGACCCCGAGCGAGGACAACGGCACCACGCTCTACCGCGCCCGCCTGACGGGCCTCACCGAGAAGCAGGCCCAGTCAGCTTGCCGTCAGCTCATGGACCGCGGCACGGCCTGCATCGCCATCTCGCCCGACCAACCGGGCGGAGCGGCCGCAGGCTGATTTCCTGAGACGCGAAGCCTGGTGAACCAGGCGAGGCGCCGCCGTCCACCGCAATCCATCGCCTTCTCTTTGCCTGCCTGCCTGGCAGGCTTCAAGCCACCACTTTGCTTGGGAGCGGAGGGGCTTTCAATCCACGCGCAACTTGAGCATCGGCCGGAAACTATCCGCTCGGTTCAGCAGTTATCTGAGGATCGTAGCCGCATGGGGGCATGCATGCCCGAAGTCGAGTCGAGCGCTGTCAGCCACATCGCTTATCAAAAGCGCCATAAACGCTTGTATGTGACCTTTCGAGGCTCGGGCGAAAGCTATGTCTATATCGACGTGCCTCAACGCGCGTATGACGAGCTGATGAAGGCGGAATCCAAGGGCGTCTTCATCAACAAGAGGATCAAGCCCCATTACAAGTGCCAGCGCTTGGAAGATGCCTGAGGAAGACTCGGCCGCAAATTCATCAGACGCGGCGGATCTCGCGGGGCACGGCGCGCTGGTCCTCTAACGAGACAAATTCTGGCTCTGGCTCGCGAGCCAGAGCCGCGTATCCCTGAGATAGACCGCCTTCTCCTTGGCCTGCCAGGCTGGCAAGCGCCATTCGCGCGTGCTCGGTCGTATGGCTGCGTGGCTGCGATGGAGCCAGACCGCCACCGGCTCGGCGGCGGCGGCCCCAGTCGCCGCGAGTGGATGAACCGATTGGCGCTCGAGGCGGTATTCGCTGCCTTCGTAGATCGCGATCCGCGCCAGCTCGTCCTTGCTGAGGGTCCCGGTGAAGGCCCCCTCCACCGCCCCGCCGCGGTGCGGCAGGACCATGGGATAGAGCCGGCCGGCGATATAGACGCGGCGGAAGTGACGCAGCGCGGCGGGCACCAACTCGTCGCCGGGCAGCGACCGGCCGAGCACGAGCGCCTGCACGTCCGCGTCGAGCAAGGTGCCATAGAAGAACAGGCGCATCGCGGCTTCGCCCTCTGTCGGGCAAGGACGCCCCGGTCACATGGCCGGCGGCGTGACCCCGCTCTGGGTAAGCTGCGCGACCAGGTCTGACTTGAGGCGCTTCAGCCCGTCCTCGCTGGTCGATTCGCAGCGGGCGACGAGCACATCCTGAGTGTTGGACGCGCGCAGCAGCCACCAGCCGTCCTTGGTGCGCACGCGCACGCCGTCGCAATCGTTGACCTCGGCCTTGGCCGACTGGAGGCGGCTCTTGACCTCGTCGACCACGGCGAACTTGCGCTCGTCGGAACAGGGGAAGCGGATTTCCGGCGTGTTGATGACCTGCGGCAGGCGGTCGCGGATCTCGGCCAGGCTTTCGTTCGACTTGCCGACGATGGACAGCAGGCGGACCGCGGCATAGAGCGCGTCGTCGTAGCCGTAATAGCGGTCGGCGAAGAAGATATGGCCGCTCATCTCGCCGGCGAGCGGCGCGCCGACCTCGGCCATCTTCGACTTGATCAGCGAATGGCCGGTGCGCCACATCAGCGGATTGCCGCCCATGCGCGCGATCTCGTCGAACAGCACCTGGCTCGCCTTGACGTCGGCGATGATGGTGGCGCCGGGCTTGCGCTCGAGCACGCCGCGCGCCCAGACGGTCATCAGTTGGTCGCCCCACAGGATGCGGCCCTTGCCGTCGACCACGCCGATGCGATCGCCGTCGCCGTCGAACGCGATGCCGAGATCGCATGTCTCGCGCTTCACCAGCGCCTGCAACTGCTCGAGGTTCTCGGGCACGGTCGGGTCGGGGTGATGATTGGGAAAGGTGCCGTCGACGGTCTCGTGCAGCAGGATATGCCTGCCGGGCAGGCGTTTGACCAAGGCGGCCATGGCCGGACCAGCCGAGCCGTTGCCGGCATCCCAGCCCACCGTCAGGGGCTTGCCGCCTTCGAAGTCCGCTGCCAGGCGATTGATGTAATCTTCGAAGACGTCTTCCTTGCTCTCGCGCCCCTTGCCCGACGCATAGTCGCCCTTGGCCGCGATCTGGCCGAGCTTCTGGATGTCGTCGCCATAGAACGCCTTCTTGGCCAAGACCATCTTGAAGCCGTTGTATTCCGACGGATTGTGCGAGCCGGTGATCATGAGGCCGCCATCCGATTCGCGGGTGAACGTCGCGTAATAGAGCATCGGCGTCGGGCCGAGCCCGATGCGCACGGCTTCGATGCCGCTTTCGATCAATCCCTCGACGGCCGCATATTCCAGTTCCGGCGAGGTCATCCGGCCGTCGCGGCCGACATGGACACGCTTGCCGCCGTTGCGGGCGACGATGGTGCCGAAGGCGCGCCCCACCGCGTGGGCGTCCTTGACCGTCAGCGTCTTGCCGGTCAGGCCGCGAATGTCGTATTCGCGGAGGATCGTGGGATCGAAACGGTGTGCCGCGTCACTCACGCTGTGTTCTCCTCTTTATCCCGCGGTCAAACCGCGTTGGACGGGCGGCCCAGGCAGCTATATCGGAAGCCCGCCGCCGACATCTCCGCGGGGCTGTAAATGTTTCGCAGATCGACGATGACCGGCTGGCGCAGCAGACGCTTGACCTGATCGAGATCCAGCGAACGGAATTCATTCCACTCGGTCACGATGACCAGCGCGTCGGCTCCGTTCATCGCATCGTAGGCGCTGTCGCACCAAACGATTGGGCCGCTGAGAAGTTTCTTCGCCTCCTTCATGCCCTCCGGATCGAACACCTGCACCCTGGCCCCTTCGGCCAGCAGGGCCGGCACGATATCGAGGCTGGCGCTGTCGCGCATGTCGTCGGTGTTGGGCTTGAAGGTCAGGCCGAGCAGCGCCACCGTCTTGCCGGACACCGAGCCGCCGAGCGCCTTGGCGATGCGGCCGGCCATGGCCTTCTTGCGCGCATCGTTGACCGCGACCACCGCCTCGACGAT
>CAZOBN010000155.1:6729-6948 GCA_964577835.1 uncultured Rhizobiaceae bacterium | reverse complement strand
GATGGTGCGCGCGATGCACAGGCGCTGCTGCTGGCCGCCCGACAGGCTGAGCCCGTTGGTCGACAGCTTGTCCTTCACCTCGTCCCACAACGCAGCGCTGCGCAGCGCCGCTTCGACTCGGTCGTCGAGCTCCGACTTGGGCAGGCTTTCGTAGAGCTTAACCCCGAAGGCGATGTTGTCATAGATGGTCATCTGGAAGGGCGTCGGCTTCTGGAACAC
>CAZOBN010000155.1:0-6719 GCA_964577835.1 uncultured Rhizobiaceae bacterium | reverse complement strand
CCATGCCGACCTTGGCCCGCAGCAGGTTGAGATCCTGGCCCGGTGCCAGGATGTTCTTGCCGTCGAGCAGTACTTCGCCCTCGGCGCGCTGGTTCGGATACAGCTCGTACATCCGGTTGAGCACGCGCAGCAGCGTCGATTTGCCGCAGCCCGATGGACCGATGAAGGCGGTGACCGTATTGGCATAAAGCGGCACGCTCACGCTGTGCAACGCCTTCACCTCGCCGTAGAAGAACGACAGGCGCCGGATCGATATCTTGTCCCGCAGGTGAGGAGCGAGATCGGTGGTTTCGCGGGTCTGGTCCAGGATCGTC
Source organism: uncultured Rhizobiaceae bacterium (assembly GCA_964577835.1). Lineage (GTDB taxonomy): Bacteria > Pseudomonadota > Alphaproteobacteria > SMXQ01 > SMXQ01 > CAVVYA01. The sequence continues at coordinate 6,405 of CAZOBN010000155.1, read as the reverse complement.
ATCGTTCGGTCTTCCGGCTTGAAAGGGCGCGCGCCACGATGCTGAGGGTCAGCACGGCGAGCGTGATCAGGAGGGCGCCGGCCCAGGCCAGCTTCTGCCAGTTTTCGTAGGGGCTGAGCGCGAACTGAAAGATCACCACCGGCAGGCTCGGCATCGGCGCATTGAGGTCCGCGCTCCAGAACTGATTGTTGAGCGCGGTAAACAGCAGCGGCGCGGTCTCGCCCGAAATGCGGGCAATGGCCAGCAGGATACCGGTCACGATGCCGGTCCGCGCGGCGCTATAGGCGACTTTCACGATCACCGTCCAGCGCGGTGCTCCGAGCGCGGCCGCGGCCTCGCGCAACTGGTTGGGCACCAGCAGCAGCATATCCTCGGTGGTGCGTACCACGACCGGGATGACGATGACGGCGAGCGCGAGGGCTCCGGCGATACCGGAGAAGTGGCCCATGCGCGTCACCACGACCTCGTAGATGAACAGGCCGATGACGATCGACGGCGCCGACAGCAGGATGTCGTTGATGAAGCGGATGACCGGCGTGATGCGGTCGTAACGGCCGTATTCCGCCATATAGGTCCCGGCCAGCATGCCGATCGGCGTGCCGATCAGGATGGCGAGCATGGTCATGATCAGGCTGCCGACGATGGCGTTGAGCAGGCCGCCCATTTCGCCGGGCGGCGGCGTCATCTCGGTGAACACCCGCAGGTTGAGCCCGCCGACGCCTTCGAAGAACAGCGTGCCGAGGATCATGGCGAGCCAGCCCAGGCCGAAGCAGGCCGCTGCGACCGACAAGCCCATGAAGATACGGTCGCGGATGCGGCGGCGGCGGTAGAGCCCGGTCGGCTGGTGGGTGGACGTCGCGCGGGCCATGACTATTTCCCCGCTTGCCGCTCGAGCCGCAGCAACATGTAGCGCGCCGCGGCGAGCACCAGGAAGGTGATGAAGAACAGGATCAGGCCAAGGGCGATGAGCGAGGAGAAATAGAGATCGCCGACCGCCTCGGTGAATTCATTGGCGATCGTGGCCGAGATCGTGGTGCCCGGGGCGAACAGCGAGGCGCTGATGCGGTGGGCGTTGCCGATGACGAAGGTCACCGCCATGGTCTCGCCCAATGCGCGGCCGAGGCCCAGCATGATGCCGCCAATGACGCCGATGCGCGTATAGGGCAGCACCACGCCGCGGATCACTTCCCAGGTGGTGCAGCCCAGCCCGTAGGCGGATTCGCGCAGGATTGACGGCACGGTTTCGAACACGTCGCGCGTGATGGCCGCGATGAAGGGCAGAACCATGATGGCCAGGATCATGGCGGCGGTGAAAATGCCGATGCCGTAGGGCGGGCCGGCGAACAGGTTTTCCAGCACGGGAATGCCGGCGAAGAAGTCGATGATGCCGGGCTGGACATATTCCTGCAGGAAAGGCGCGAAGATGAACAGGCCCCAGATGCCGTAAATGATGCTGGGAATCCCGGCGAGGAGTTCGATGGCGATGCCGATGGGACGGCGCAACGCGCGCGGACAGAGCTCGGTCAGGAAAATCGCGATGCCGATGCCGACCGGCACGGCGACGACCATGGCGAGCAGCGCGGTAATGACGGTGCCGTAGATCGGCGCCACGGCGCCGAACACGTTGGTCACCGGATTCCAGGACTCGGTGACGAAGAACGCGAATCCGAACGTTTTGAGTGCCGGCGCTGCGCCTTCGACGAGCGAAAACAGGATGCCGCCGAGCACCAGCAGTACAGTGATCGCCGCGGCGCGCGTCAGACCGCGGAAGAAAGCATCAGTGAAGGCGAAACGGCGCAGGGCCCGGCCACGATCCGTGCTGATCAAGCTTGATTCCACGCTCGCGTCCGTCGCCATGCCGTCGATCTCTCGTTATCTCAAGTCCGGGAAGCCGGGATATCCCGGCTTCCCTTCTTCTACTCAAACTACTTCTTCGAGAACAGCGGTTTGCCTGAGGCATCCTTGATGTTGTCGGCCCAGGTCTTCTCGACCAGGTTGACCACCGAATCGGGCATCGGCACGTAGTCGAGCTCCTCGGCGGCTTTGTCGCCGTTCTTGTAGGCCCAGTCGAAGAACTTGAGGGCCGCAGCGGAGCTACCGGCGTCCTTCGGCTGCTTGTGCATCAGGATGAAGGTGGCGCCGGCGATCGGCCAACTGGCTGCGCCCGGCTGGTTGGTCAGGATGACGTAATAGCCGGGGCTATTCGCCCAATCGGCACCCGCGGCCGCCGCTTGAAAGCTCTTGGCGTCCGGGTTCACCGGCTTGCCGTCCTTATTGACGAGTTGGGCATGCGGCAGCTTGTTCTGCTTGGCATAGGCGTATTCCACGTAGCCGATGGCGCCACGTGTCTTGCCGACGGTGCCGGCGACGCCTTCATTGCCTTTGGCGCCGATGCCAGTCGGCCATTGCACGGAGGTGTTGGCGCCGACCTTGCTCTGCCATTCGGGGTTCACCTTCGACAGATAGTCGGTGAAGATGAACGAGGTGCCCGAGCCATCCGAGCGATGCACCACGGCGATCGCCTGAGAGGGCAGCTTGACCGAGGGATTGAGTTTCTTGATCGGCTCGTCGTCCCACTTCTTGATCTTGCCGAGATAGATATCGGCCAGCGTCTTGCCGTCGAGCACCACCTCGCCGGGCTTGACGCCCGTGATATTGATCACAGGAACGACGCCGCCCATGACGGTGGGGAATTGGATCAGGCCGTGCTGCTCGAGCTCGTCGACTTTGAGCGGCATGTCGGAGGCGCCGAAGGTCACGGTCTTGGCGAGGATCTGCTTGATCCCGCCGCCCGAGCCGATCGACTGGTAATTGAGATTGTCGCCGGTCTCTTTCTTGTAGGCGTCCGCCCATTTGGCATAGAGCGGATAGGGGAACGTGGCGCCCGCGCCGGAAATATCCGTCGCGTTGGCGCTGCCGGTCGCGATCGCCGCGATCAGGCCCGCCGCCGCGACGAGGGTCGCTGTCATGCGCATGTCTGCAAACTCCCGTGAGAAGAAAGGGTGGAAGCCCCATCATGAATAACGAGGGCTTCCTGGGGGGGTATGGGTGGAGGAAAACCAACCATTCGCGGGCGCAGTCTAGGTTCCGTCTGCGGACACGAGTACTACAGTTCTGTTACGGCTGTGTGACACCGGCTGGTTTCGCCGCCGGCCATAATAGGTGGAAACTGCCCAGTTTGGCCGGTTCTCTGCTAGCGCTGCGCTTCGCTGGCGGGCAGACAGACCGTGAAGCTACTACCCTGCCCCGGCTCGCTTTCGATTCGCAGTTGCCCGCGGTGGCGGTTGACGATGTGCTTGACGATGGCCAGCCCCAGGCCGGTGCCGCCGACGGCGCGCGACCGCGCCGCGTCGACCCGGTAGAACCGCTCGGTCAGCCGTGGGATATGCTCGCGCGGGATGCCCTCGCCCTGGTCCGCGACGGTGACACAGACCGCCGGAATGTTCGCAGCGGTGCCGCCGACAGGCGACGGCATGGTCGCCGCCCGTGCCGCCACCCGCACCGCTCCGTCCGCGGCGCCGTATTTGATCGCGTTATCGATCAGGTTCTGGAACAGCTGGGTCAACTGGTCGCCATCGCCCACCACCGGCGGCAGATCGTCGTCGATCTCCAGATCGATGGTGACGCCACGGTTGCGCGCCTGGAGCTGAAGGGTGTCTGCCAGGGTGTGGAGGAGATTGTCCATGTCGACCGCGCCCGACGGCGGCGTGTGCTCGCTCATCTCGATGATCGACAAGGATAGAAGGTCGCGCACCAGACGGGCCATGCGCTGGGCCTGCTGATGCATGAGATCGAGAAATTGCTCGCGCGCCTTGGCGTCGTCGCGGGCCGGGCCGCGCAGCGTCTCGATAAAGCCGATCAGGCTGGTCAGCGGCGTGCGCAGCTCGTGGCTGGCGTTGGCGATGAAATCGCTGCGCATCTGCTCGATCCGCCGCATGGCGGTGAGGTCGATCATGGCGATGACGCAGGCGCCGCCGCCGGGCGCCTCCTCGTGCAGCGGCTCGACGCGCACGGCGAATTGCCGCTCCGCCGGATCGACGATCTCGAAGCTGACTTGGCGCCGCTCCGCGCCCCGCAGCACCGCCGTCGCGCTCTCCAGCACCCGCGGATCGCGCACCAGCGAGGCGAGATCGCGCCCGACGCCGGATGCGCCGAGCTGCTGGCGAACCGCCGCATTGCTGAACAGAACGTGGCGGTTGGTATCGAGCAGGATGATCGGATCGGGCAGGCTATCGAGCAGGGATTCGTTGATCGCGATGCTGCTGCGCAGGGCATCGGCGCGCGCCTGCCAGGAGCGCTCCAGGCGGCGCACGGCTGACAATAGATTGCCGGCGAGCGCGCCGGCGACATGAGGCGTCGGCGCCTCGTGCCGGGCGGCGAGCGCCTCGACATAGCCGGTCAGATCCGTCAGATCCTTCAGATGCCGGCGGATCAGGAATGCCACGCCGGCGGCAATCGCCGCGGCCGCGAGAACGGCGTTGGCCCAGGCCATCTCGCCGATCGCCGCCATGATCAGCAACACGGCGACCGCGGGCAGAGAGACGGCGATGGTCGCCGATATCCACTGGGCCAGGAAGGCGGAACGCTGCGGCATGGTTTTCACCCCTACCGCGTTGTCCCCTGTTTCGCCGTCTTGGTCAAATCGAGATCGAACCGCTCGGCGGTTCAGGATTTGATCGCGTCGTAGGCGGCGAGCGCCGCGACATTGACGATGTCGGTGACGCGCGAGCCCATGGGCAGCACCTGGGCCGGCTTCGACAGGCCGATGAGCAACGGGCCGACGACCGTGCCGCCGCCCAACTCCTGCAGCAGTTGGGCCGAGATGATCGCCGGGTCGAGCGCCGGCATGATCAGGACGTTGGCCGGGCCCGACAGGCGGCAGAATGGGTAGAGCGTGCGCAGTTCGGGATTGAGCGCGACGTTGACCGACATCTCGCCGTCATATTCGAAATCGACCTTGAGGGTATCGAGATATTCGACCGCCTCGCGCACGCGCTTGCCTTTCTCGCGCAGCGGGTCGCCGAAATTGGAGAAGGACAGGAACGCGACGCGCGGCTCGTGGCCGAGCTGGCGCGCCTTGGCCGCCGCCTGGATAGCGATGTCGGCGAATTCCGCCGTGGTCGGCACCTCGTGCACCAGGGTGTCGGCGATGAAGACCGTGCGGCCGCGTGCCAGCATCATGGTGAGGCCGATCACCCGCTGGTCCGGCTTGGGGTCGATGACGCGCCGGATCTCGCTATAGGCGACGAACGAGGAGCGGGTCAGGCCGGTGACCATGGCGTCCGCGTCGCCGAGCGCCACCATGCAGGCGGCGAACACGTTGCGGTCCTGATGCACCATGCGCTGCACGTCGCGGTAGAGCGCGCCGTGGCGCTGCAGCCGCGCATAAAGGAACTCGATGTAGCGCTTGTTGTCGGGGTTCAACGCCGCATTGTAGATCTCGAGGCCCTGGCCGATCTTGAGACCGAGCGCAGCCATGGTCTCCTTGACCCGGTCCTCGCGGCCGATCAGCACCGGCGTGCCGTAGCCGCCGGCGCGGAAAGCGAGGGCCGCGCGGATCACTTCCTCTTCCTCGCCTTCGGCGAAGACCACGCGGCGCGGGTTGGCGCGCACCTGCTCGAAGATGGTGTTGAGCACGGCGGCGGTGGGATCGAGCCGGGCCGACAGCGCGCTGCGATAGGCGGTCATGTCGGCGATCGGCTTGCGCGCGACGCCCGAATCCATGGCCGCCTTGGCGACGGCGCTCGGAATGGCCGAGATCAGGCGCGGATCGAACGGCGAGGGAATGATGTATTCCGGGCCATAGCGCAGCTTGCGCCCGGCATAGGCCGCCGCCACTTCATCGGGCACGTCCTCGCGGGCGAGAGCGGCCAGCGCCTGGGCGGCGGCGATCTTCATCTCGTCGTTGATGGCGGTGGCGCGCACATCGAGCGCGCCGCGGAAGATATAGGGGAAGCCCAGCACATTGTTGACCTGATTCGGATAATCCGAGCGGCCGGTGGCGATGATGGCGTCGTCGCGCACGGCGCGCGCCTCTTCCGGCGCGATTTCCGGATCCGGATTGGCCATGGCGAAGATGATCGGCTTGGCCGCCATGGCGGCGACCATCTTCGGCGTCACCGCGCCCTTGACCGACAGGCCGAAGAGCACGTCGGCGCCCTGCAGGGCTTGTTCCAGGGTGCGCGCTTCGGTCGGCACCGCATGGGCCGACTTCCACTGGTTCATGCCGTCGGTGCGGCCCTGGTAGATGACGCCCTTGGTGTCGCACATGATGACGTTGTGGTGCGGCACGCCCATGCGCTTGACCAGCTCGACGCAGGCCACCGCCGCGGCACCGGCACCATTGACCACCATCTTGAACTTCTTGATGTCGCGCCCGGTGACGTCGAGCGCGTTGATCAGGCC
>CAZOBN010000154.1:0-7073 GCA_964577835.1 uncultured Rhizobiaceae bacterium | reverse complement strand
TCCGCAACGTCATCTTGATCATGACGACCAACGCGGGCGCCGCCGATATGGCCAAGGCGGCGATCGGCTTCGGCTCCACCGTGCGCACCGGCGACGACGAGGAGGCGATCAAGCGCATGTTCACGCCGGAGTTCCGCAACCGGTTGGATGCGGTGATCCCGTTCTCCGGCCTGGCGCCGGAGATCATCGCCCGCGTGGTCGACAAGTTCGTGATCGAGCTGGAAGAGCAACTGGCCGACCGCAACGTGCAGATCATGCTCGACGACGCCGCGCGCGAATGGCTCGGCCGCAAGGGCTACGATCCGCTGTTCGGCGCCCGGCCGCTCGCCCGCATCATCCAGGAGCACATCAAGCGGCCGCTCGCCGACGAGCTCCTGTTCGGCAAGCTGTCGAAGGGCGGCACGGTGGTCGTGAAGGTGGCCGACGACAAGCTCACCTTCGAGATCAACGAGGCGCCGCCCAAGCCGCCGAAGGGTCAGAAGCCGAAGCCGCCCAAGGTCCCGGCGCTGGTGGAATAGGATTCAGACGCTCATTGAAAAGCCCCGATCCGAAAGGACCGGGGCTTTTTCTTTTGTCCGGTACGTCCGCATCTGACGCAAATTCCCTCCCCCCTTGTGGGGGAGGGTTAGGGTGGGGGGAAGGTCAGCCAGGACTGCAGATGTGTCTCACCCCCACCCGGCCTCTCCCATCAAGGGGGAGGAGCTCTGAAGACTACGTCGACCGCTTGATTGCGAACATCATACGCGTCGCGCATCTCCGCGATCTCCGCGAGCTTGGCGTCGAGCGGTGACCAGTCGTCGGCCTCGGCAATGGGTTTCCACAAGGCCTCGACCTCCTCGATCAGCATGGTGCAAGGCGTGGCGCGTTGAAAATAGGGATGGTCGAGGCGTGCGCCGGGTGCGGGTTCATGGGCGGCCAGCGCCGCACGTACCGGCGCGAAGTTTTCGTCATTGTAGAAATCGCGCGAGGGGCTTTCTTTCAGGCGTTCGGTGCGCGCAAGACCGCCGTAGCAATCGAAGAACGTCTGTTCGAATGGCGCCTTGGGCTCGGCGAGAAAGGTCCAGAAGGCGCGCACCAGCGCCGCGTCCGCGGTTTCCCCGGCCGATGCGAGGCCGAGGCGGCGGAGCAGGGCGGCGGTGAAGGCATCATGGATCGTCGGCTCGAAGGTGCCGAGCGCCGCTTCCAAGTCCGCTTGCGGCGCGAAGGGCAGCAGGCATTCGGCGAGCCGCGTCAGGTTCCAATGCAGGGCTTCGGGTTGGCGGCCGAAGGCGTAGAGGCCGCTGTGGTCGAAATAGGCGGCGGTGAAGGCCGGATCGTTGGCGGGCAGGAAGCGCCACGGGCCATAGTCGAAGCTCTCGCCGGTAACGTTGATGTTATCGCTGTTGAGCACGCCGTGGACGAAACCGGCGACCAGCCAATTCGCCCCGGTGCGGGCGACACGGCGGCAGACCTCTTCGAGGAAGGCAATCGCGCGTTCGTTGGGCTCGTCGCGCCAGATCTCCGGCATATAGGTCCGCACGGTGTGGTCGAGCAGTCGCCGCACGTTGTCGGTCTCGCCGAGCGCGCGCAGGCGCTGGAAGCTGCCGATGCGGATGTGGGAATGGCTGAGGCGCACCAGCACGGAGGAGCGGGTGGGCGAGGGCTCGTCGCCGCGCGTCAGTTCCTCGCCGGTTTCGATCAGGCTGAAGGTTTTGGAGGTGTCGACACCCAGCGCCTCGAGCATTTCGGTCGCGAGGATCTCGCGCACCCCGCCTTTGAGCGTGAGCCGCCCGTCGGCGGTGCGGGAGTAGGGCGTGCGGCCGCTACCCTTGGTGCCGAGGTCGAGCAGACGGCCGTCGCGCGCATCGTGCAGTTGCGCGAACAGGAAGCCGCGGCCGTCGCCGATTTCGGGATTGTAGGTGCGGAACTGATGGCCGTGATAGCGCAGGGCCAGCGGTTGCGGGAAAGAGCCTGGCAGCGGCGCGAAGCGCGCGAAATGCGCGATCCATTCGTCATCGCTGAGGCCGTCGAGCCCGACACGCTTCGCCCAGCGCCGGTTGCGGTAGCGCAGCTTGTGCTCGGGAAATTCCGCTGGACGGACGATGTCGTAAAACGCCTCGCCCAGGTCGGCATGGCGCATGGATGGCCGGAAAGCGGGGGACGGCGGCATTCAGAACCTACTGCGGGGAACGTATGATCGGGCCAAGCGATGCGTTACGGTTCTTCGTCGAACCGGCGGCCCTTCGCATCGACGGACGAGCCGTCGATGCACGGCGCCTCGATGCCGGTGACGAACTCGCCCGCGTTGTTGCGCTTGAAGGGGGCCTGTTCGGCGATCTCGTCGCGCTGGGCGGCGACCTGGCGGCGCTCGGCCTTGAGGAAGCGATCGACGGCCTTGGCGAAACCCTCGTCGGGAATGTAGTGGGCACTGTAGGTAGGGGCGGGCATGTAGCCGCGCGCCGGCTTGTGGTGGCTGCCGCCGGCGCCGGCCTCGACGCGCGCCAGGCCGCGCTCGATGGCGAAATCCATGGCGCGGTAATAGCAGACCTCGAAATGCAGGAACGGATGATGCTCGAGGGCGCCCCAGTTGCGGCCGTAAAGCGCGTCACCGCCCATCATATTGAGCGCGCCGGCGATCGGCCGGCCCCTGCGGGTGGCGATGACCAGCACGGCGCTGTCGGCCATGGTCGCGCCGAGCCGGTCGAAGAAGTCGCGCGTCAGATAGGCCTGGCCCCATTTGCGCCCGGCGGTGTCCATGTAGAATTCGAAGAAGGCATCCCAATGTTCGGGCTCGATCGCCGCGCCGTTCAGCGTCTCGATGGCGATGCCCATCTCGGAGACCTGGGCGCGCTCCCTTCGGATCATCTTGCGCTTGCGCGACGAAAGCTGGCCCAGGAAATCGTCGAATGTCCTGTAGCCCCGGTTGTGCCAGTGGAATTGCTGGCCCTCGCGCAGCAGGAAGCCGTGGCGGCCGAACAGCTCCCACTCGGCGCGGGTCGGGAAGGTGACATGCAGCGACGAGACATTGGCGCGCTTCGTCACCTCGAGCAGGCCGCGCACCAGCAGGTCGGCCACTTCGGGGCCCGCCGCCGGGTGCAGCAGCAGGCGCGGGCCGGTGACCGGCGTGAAGGGCACGGCCGATTGCAGCTTCGGGTAATAGCGCCCGCCGGCGCGCTCGTAGGCGTCGACCCACGACCAGTCGAAGACATACTCGCCGTAGGAATGGCCTTTCAGGTAGAGCGGAACGGCGCCGACGATGCGCCCGCCGTCATCCTCGGCGACGAGATGCTGGGCCTGCCAGCCGGTGCTCCGCACGGCGGACTCGCTGGCTTCCGTGGCATGAAAGAACGCATGGGCGAGGAACGGATTGCTGCCCGGCGCGTGCGGCTTGGCGCAGGCATCCCAATCCTCGGCCGCCACGTCGGCGATGCGCGGGACGGTTTTGAGGATCAGATCTCGATCGCCGTCAGGCATCGGTTGCTCCTCTCTGGTGCCGGCGCCGACGCAGCGCTTGGCGCAGCGGTTCGCTCAGCGCGACGATGAAGATGCGAATATGGTCGGGCCAGCGGCGCGCCGAGGGCGGCGGCGCGACGTCGAGGCCGACCCGTGTCACCACGCCGGACTCGACCGCGCGGACGATGAACTCGACCTCGCCGATATGCAGTCTGCGGCCTGGCTGCGGCGATTTCAACAGGCCTCGGCCGAGGAATTCGCCGACGGTGTAGGCGCGCAGGCCGCGCGGCACGCGGAATTCGTAGAGATCCGCGACGGCGCCGAGATTGGCTTCGCCGTCGAGCACGAATTCGCCGAGCATTTCCTCCGGGCGCGAGCGGCCGCTGCGCTGGCTGCGCGCGGCGAAGAAACGGTCGAGCAGTTCCATCTCCTCGCTGGGCGCCATGATCAGCACATAGTCGCCGGGCGCCAGCCGCTGGATGGTCTTGCTGTCCTGCAACGTCCCGTCGCGGATAATGCTGACGATATTGACGCCGTCCGGCAGGGGCAGTCGCTCCAACCGTCGCCGCGTCGCCATGCTGAACGGCTGCACGGTATAAGCCGCCATGTCGCGACCGCTGCGGCCCGGCAGGTCGAGATCGGCGCGCAGCGGCGCCGCGGGACGCGGCGGCCGTTCGAGGCCGAGCCGGCGGGCGGCGGCGGGCACGGTCCAGCCCTGCACCACCAGCGACGTCAGCACGACGACGAAGGCGACCGCGAAGAACATCTGGGCGCCCGCCACGCCGGCGAGCACCGGGATGGTGCCGAGATAGATCGGCACCGCGCCGCGCAGGCCGACCCACGAGATGAAGGCGATCTCGCGCCAGCCGTAGCGGAACGGCAGCAGGCAGAGCACGACGGCGATGGGCCGCGCGACGACGATGAGGAAGATGGCGACGGCGAACGCCGGCAACAGGTGCGGCACCATCCGATGCGGCGTGACCAGGAGGCCGAGCATGAGGAACATCATGATCTGGCTCAGCCACGCCAAGCCGTCATGAAAGCGGTTGATGAGCTGCGTCGCCCGATGGCGCCGGTTGCCGAGGATCAGGCCCACCAGGTAGATCGCCATGAAGCCGCTGGCATGGACGGACTGGGCGATCCCGAACACCGTCATGGCGAAGGCCAGGGCGAAGATCGGGTAGAGGCCCGAGGCGATCTCGAGCCGGTTGATGATCTGCAGCAGGAACCAGCCGCCGACCAGACCGAAGGCCGCGCCGCCGGCGATCTGGATGAGGAATTCGATGGCGAAATCGTCCGCCGCGGCCCAGGTCAGGTCGGTGGCGCCCGCCTCGAGCAATCCGACGCAGAGAATGGTCAGGAAGATCGCCATCGGGTCGTTGAGGCCGGATTCCACCTCCAGGATGGCGCTGACCCGCTCCTTCAGGCGCAGGCCATGCAGATGAAGCAGGAAGAACACGGCGGCGGCGTCGGTCGAGGCGACGATCGAGCCGACCAGCAGGCCCTGCACGAAATCGAGCTCGAGCACCCACATGGCGAAGCCGGCGCACAGCAGCGCGGTGACGAGCACGCCCGCCGTGGCGAGCACAAGCGCCGGCCAGCCGGCGACGCGCAGGCTCTGCCGGTTGGTGCGCAGCCCGCCGTCGAACAGGATGACGGCGAGCGCGATGCTGCCGGCGATATAGGCCGCCTGGAAATCGTCGAACAGGATGCCGCCCGGTCCGTCCTCGCCGGCCAGCATGCCGAGCGCCAGGAAGACCAGCAGCAGGGGCGCGCCGATGCGCGAGGACACCAGCCCCGCGAGAATGCTGAGAGTGACGAGTCCGGCGCCGACCAGGATCAAGCTGTTGGCGAATTCCATAATCCTGTTTTACGTCACGGGAGGCGATTCAGACGATTCCAAATTGACGGGCATGCACCGATGCGAGGACAAGACCGAATCGCGCGCCCTGCATGTCTCTCCCTCCCCCTCGATGGGGGAGGGTCGGGGTGGGGGTGGCGTCCGGCAGCGTTGACGCCGCCGCACCCCCCACCTGACCTCCCCCACAAGGGGGGAGGAAAATAGCGGGTCACTTTCGCCTAAGACGACGCGCGTACGCGCGGCTCAGAGAATTTCCAGAACGCCGTCGACCTCGACTGCCACATTGAAGGGCAGGTTGCTCACGCCGACGGCGGCTCGGGCATGCCGGCCTTTGTCGCCGAACACCTCGACCAGCAGGTCGGAGGCGCCGTTCATCACCTTCGGCTGCTCGGCGAAGTCCGGCGCGCTGTTGACGTAGCCGTTGATCTTGACCCAGCGCACCACCCGGTCGAGATCGCCGCCGCAGGCTGCCTTGGCCTGGGCGATCAAATTGAGGGCGCAGATCCGGGCGGCCTCTTGGCCTTCCTTGAGGCTGAGGCCAGCCCCCAGCTTGCCGACATATTTGAGCTCGCCGTTCCACAGGGTGATCTGCCCGGCGAGGAAGACGAGCCGGCCGCTGACCACGAACGGCACGTAGTTGGCGGCGGGCGCCGCCGGGGTGGGAATGTCGAGCCCCAGTTCCGTCAGGCGTGCGTCGATTTTTCCGGCCATGGAATGACCTCCTTCGGCGTGGCGGTTCGAACCCGTTTTATCAACGCCCGACGAGGCGGGCCAGTGCCCTGGCGCTGGTACCCGGGCAGGAAAAAGGGGAGTGTGGCGAACCACACTCCCCTTAAGTTTCAGGGAGAACCTACACCACTTACTCTAGGTTACTCGTACTCTGAGATCCCTGAGCGCGTTACGGATACGCTTTGGCAGTCCCGTAACGGACCGGGGAGTGATTGTCGCATTCGAAGGTATCCCCCTCAGAGCACCGCCCTGAAATAGACCCCCTCCTGCGACCCTGGGAGGTTGGTTTTCGGCGTACCGACCTCTCAGTCCGAGGGCTTCGCCGCATGTGGCGGCTCCGCCGATCTTCCTATGAGCGAGCATACGCTCACTCGAGTTAATTTTCTCTCCTCACGTCAACTGCAGCCGCTGGTGCCGCCGCAGGTGTTGCATTTGAGGCAAGTCCCGTTGCGCACCAAGGTGAAGTTGCCGCACTCGCCGCAGGCGTCGCCCTCGTAACCTTTCAGGCGCGCCTCGCGGATCTTCTCGAACTTCATCTCGGTGCTGGCGATGACGGCTGCCGCCGTGCTCACCGTCGCGACGCCGATGGTCTCGCTGCTGATCACCTGGGTCGTCGCCGCGGAGGCGAGCAGCGTTTCGCTGATGTCGGGCGCGTAGCCGCCGTTGACCACGGCCTTGGTCACGCCGCCCTTGAGCACATAGAGGTTGTTGCGCACGAAGCCGGTCGAGGCGATGCGCCGCATGGCGGCGATGGCCGTCTCGGCGGCGGCGGTGCCGGAGGCCGGCAGGTCGCCTTCGCTGTCGCCGCGTCCCACCGCGTCCGGATAGAGGTCGGCGGGTTCCACGTGAGCCAAGTCGTTGCGGCCCAAGTAGGAAATCGCCAGCTCGCGGAAGATGTAGTCGAGGATCGACGTCGCCATCTTGATGGTGTCGTTGCCCTCGACGATGCCCGACGGCTCGAAGCGGGTGAAGGTGAATGCCTCGACGAATTCCTCGAGCGGCACGCCGTATTGCAGGCCCACCGACACGGCGATGGCGAAGTTGTTCATCA
>CAZOBN010000153.1:0-7174 GCA_964577835.1 uncultured Rhizobiaceae bacterium | reverse complement strand
AAATCTTTCAAAAGGTCGCCCGTGCAAAACAAGCGTTAGAATCGCTACACTAGCGGGGCTTGTGGCCGGGTGATGCGCCGGGCACCGGCGCGGTGCCGCTCGGATAGGCCCATTCCTCGGAGCCGTCGGTATTCTTCTTCACATAGGCACCGTCGGACCATTTGGTGATCACGGTGCCGTCGGAACCGCGCGTCGTCACGCCGGCACCGCGACACGCGGCCGCATCGTTATGCTGCGCGGCGGCGAGCGTCAGGACGGCAACGGCGGACAGCGCCATCGCCAGTTTGCCGCAACGGATCAGAAGAAGCCGGCGGGTTTCCGGTAGATATTCTTGTTCGCCCGTGGCCGTGAAAGCGGATTCGGATCGCATCGGACCCTCCCGTACTACTAAACCAACTAGGCCCTCAGCATAGCCGCGCTCGGATTTTGGACCGCGTGTCGATTTCGGGACAGGCGATCGGCGCATCGGCAATTTTTGTCACGACGGCTGCGGACGATTCGCGAGGGTTGTTGCTTGGAAGATACGCGCTTGTCCGCCGAAATGACGAATGCCAAGCTCGCGGTCGGCGCAGCCGGTCGTGGGTGATTTATCGGCTGCCAAGGCGTCGCGATTGATCGCCGCCGACATGCAGGTTGCCAGCGCCGTGATGATCCAGCGGATTTCCTTGGCGGTCATTCTCATGGCGGGATGCTCATTGTTCCGGCGATCCGATATCGGCGGCGGGAATCCGACGTCGGCGCAGCAGCAGGCGCCACAGCAGCGGCCCGAACAGGGCGGCGGTGGCGAGCAGCAGCAGCACGGCCGAGATCGGCTCCGTGATGAAGACCGAAAAATCGCCCTGGCTGATGGCGAGCGCCCTGCGCATCTGCTGTTCGGCGAGCGGACCGAGGATCAGGCCGATCACCGCGGGCGCCACCGGAATATCGAAGCGGCGCATGAGATAGCCGATGATGCCGACGATGTAGAGCGTAATCAGGTCGACCACGGAATTGTGCAGGCTGTAGGTGCCCAGCGTGGCGAACACGAGGATGCCGGCATAGAGATAGGGGCGCGGAATCATCAGCAGCCGTACCCACAGCCCGACCAGCGGCAGATTGAGCACCAGCAGCATGGCATTGCCGATATAGAGGCTGGCGATCAGGCCCCACACGAGATCCTTGGAATTGTCGAACAGCAGCGGACCCGGCTGCAGGCCGTATTGCTGGAACGCGGCAAGCATGATCGCCGCCGTCGCCGAGGTCGGCAGGCCGAGGGTGAGCAGCGGCACGAGCACGCCGGCGGCGGCGGCATTGTTGGCGGCTTCCGGCCCGGCGACGCCTTCGATGGCGCCGTGGCCGAATTCCTCCGGATGCTTGGTGAGCTTGCGCTCGATGGCGTAGGACATGAAGGTCGGAATCTCGCCGCCGCCCGCCGGCATGGCGCCGAAGGGAAAGCCGAGCGCGGTGCCGCGCAGCCACGGCTTCCACGAGCGGCGCCAGTCGCTCTTCGACATCCACACGCCGCCTTTGACCGGATTCATCGTTTCCGAACCGGCCCCGCGGCTCGCCACATAGAGAGTCTCGCCGACGGCGAACAGGCCGATGGCGACGATCACGATATCGATGCCGTCGAGCAGTTGCGGCACGCCGAGCGCGAACCGCGCCTGGCCGGTCTGCAGGTCGATGCCGACGAGGCCCAGCGCCATGCCGAAGAACAGGCTGGCGAAGCCGCGCGGCAGCGATTTGCCGAGCACGGCCGAGACGGTGGTGAAGGCCAACACCATGAGGGCGAAATATTCCGCCGGGCCGAACCGCAGCGCGACTTCGGCGATGGCCGGCGCCAGGAAGGTGAGCAGCGCGGTGGCGATGGTGCCGGCCACGAACGAGCCGATCGCCGCGGCGGCAAGCGCCGGCCCGCCGCGGCCCTTCTTGGCCATGAGGTTGCCCTCGACGGACGTGATGATCGAGGCGCTCTCGCCCGGCGTATTGAGCAGGATCGCCGTGGTCGAGCCGCCGTACATACCGCCGTAATAGATTCCGGCGAACATGATGAACGCGCTGGTCGGCTCGAGGTGGAAGGTCACCGGCAGGAGAAGCGCGACCGTGAGCGCCGGGCCGATGCCTGGTAAGACGCCGACCGCCGTGCCCAGCGTGACGCCGAGCAGGGCCCAGCCGAGATTCCCGAGAGTCGCCGCGACGGAGAAGCCGTGCAGCAGCGCGTTGAGCGTATCCACTACAGAATTCCCGCCAGCACGCCCGCTGGCAGATCGAGGCCCAGACCGTATTTGAATCCGACATAGACCACGAAGGCGAGGATGACGCCGATGACGGCGTCGCGCAGCGCGGCGCGGCTGCCGAAGGCGCGGGCGACGCAGACGAACAGCACGGTAGAGGCCAGGATGAATCCGCCACGGCCGATCAGCACCATGTGCAGAACCAGCCCGAGCCCGATGAGCAGGAAGGCGTGCCAGTCGAAACCGGCTACGCCCGGCGCGGAATCGTCGGAGAGCCATTGGCCGGCGATGGCATCGCGCGCCAGCCACAGCCCGAGCACGATGAGGCCGAAAGAAATGACCCAGGGGAATACCCTGGGTCCGACTCGCGCATAGCTCGGCGAAACGTCGATCCCGGCGGTCTGCACCGCCAGGAACAGACCCAAGGCCGCGATGCCGAGGGACAATGCCAATTCTCCGCTGACTCTCAGTCGGCGCATCGGCATACCCCCCGGCCCAGTCGTTGAACGGCTACTTCGCCAATCCGATCGACTTGAGAATCTCGGTCACCCGCTTGTCCTCTTCCTTGAGGAAAGCCGCGAACTGGTCGCCGGCCAGGTAGAGATCGGCCCAATCGTTCTTCTTGAGGGCGTCCTGCCACTGCTTGGTCTTGTGCATGCGGCCCACCACGTCGACCAGGTCCTTCTTCTGCTGATCGTTGAGGCCAGACGGGGCGACCACGGCGCGCCAATTGGACAACTCGACATCGATGCCTTGTTCCTTCAGCGTCGGAGCATCGAGGCCTTGGATGCGTTTCGGCGCCGAGACGGCGAGCACGCGCAGCCGCTTGGCCTGGATCTGTGGCGCGAATTCGCCGTAGCCCGACACGCCGGCGGTGACCTTACCGCCGAGGATATTGGCCATCGCTTCGCCGCCGCCCGAATGGGCGATGTAATTGACCTTGGTCGGATCGACGCCGACCGACTTGGCGATCAGCCCGACCAGGATATGGTCTGTGCCGCCGGCCGAACCGCCGCCCCACGACACCGCGCCGGGATTCTTCTTCAACTCGGCGACCAGGTCCTTCATGTCCTTGAGCTTCGAGTTGGTCGGCACGACGACGAGCTCATATTCGCCGGTCAGCCGCGCAATGGGCGTGGTCTGCCGCAGCGTCACGGGGGATTTGTTGGTGAGAATCGCGCCGACCATCACCAATCCCGTCACCATGAGCTGATTGCCGTCGCCCTTCATGTTGTTGACCAGCGAGGCGAGTCCGATGGTGCCGCCGGCGCCGGCCACGTTGGCGACCTGCACGTTCTTGACCACGCCGCCCTGGGTGAGCGCCGTCTGCATGGTGCGCGCGGTGGTGTCCCAGCCGCCGCCCGGCGCCGCCGGGGCCATGATCTTGAGCTGGTCGATCGCCGCTTGCGCGCTGGGCACGCCGGCGAAGGCGGTCAAGCCCGCGACCGCGAGCCCCGCGGCTAGAATGGCGCGGCGAGCGAAATAAACCCGGGCGTTCTTGTTCATCCTTGTTCTCCCTGTGGCGAGGCGCAGTCCCGCGCCGTTGAGCCAGTGGCCGAAGCTTAGGCCTGACCTTGCCGGGCGGCAAGGGCGCCCCGTAGCGCATCCTCGAAGCCGGCCGCGAAGGTGGCGGCGTCGCACAAAACCGATGCGGAGACCCGTTCGCGCAGGCTCGCACGCAACGCCGCCAACCGTGGCAGGTCACCGGCCAAGTCGCGGATTTTCGCCTTGTACTCTGCCGCGTTCGCGGCGATTGACTCGGCTAGTCCCGCCGCCGTCAGGAGGCTGGCGCCGACTCGGGCCGCATGGCGGTCGCCCGCCAAGGTGACGACCGGACAGCCCATCCACAACGCCTCGCATGTGGTCGTTGTTCCGTTGTAGGGGAAACTGTCGAGGGCGATATCGACACGGTTGTAAAGCGCCAGGTGGTCGCGCGGATCGGGCACGGCGGAGAGCAGCTCGATGCGCGCCCGATCGATACCGCTCCCGGCCAGCAATCCGAGATAGCGCGCGCGTATGCCATCGTCGGCAAACAGCGGACTTTTGAGCAGCAGGCGCGCGGCGGGCATCTCGCCCAGAATCTCCGCCCACAGCGCCGCGGTCGCCGGCGTCACCTTCATGGAATTGTTGAAGCTGCCGAGCGTGATGAAACCATTGGCCAACGCCGGCAGGGTTGCCACGGGTGGCGCGTCTGTCGGCGCGCCATAGCACAGGAAGCATCCGGGCAGCCGCAGCAGCGTTTCGCTGTGCCGCCGGTCGGCCGCGCCGGGCGGGTCGGCGATGGCGTCGGTGATGCGCAGGTCGATGGCCGACAGGCCGGTGGTGTTGGGATAGCCGAGCCAGGTGGCCTGCAGCGGCGCCGGCTTGCGCGCGAAAAGGCCGAGCCGGTTGTCCGCCGTATGGCCGCCGAGGTCGATCAGCACGTCGATGCCGTCCGCGGCGATCAGGCGGGCGGCCTCTTCATCGGACAGGGAGCGGATGTCGTGCCAGGCATCGGTCAGCCCGCGCAGCCGCTCGGTGGTCGCATCCTCGCGCGCCGTGGCGGAATAGCAAGTCACGGAAACCCGATCGCGCCGATGCGCCGCCAGCAGCGGCTGGAGAAAATGCGCCACCGGGTGAGTGCGCAGATCGGCGGAGACATAACCTATACGAAGGCGCCCTTCGGCGCCGGGACCGATACGAAGGCGCCCTTCGGCGCCCGGCCGCGGCCGCGGACGCCGGTTCTCGACCGGTTGCGTGGTCGGCGCCAGGCGCGGTACCTGGCCATGCAGCGCATCCCACTCGCGGTGGCGGCGGAAGATTTCATCGGGCGTGAAATCGGCGCCGTAGTTCAGCGCGAGCAACGCATTGCTGCGCAGGTCGGCGAGTTTCGGCGCGACGGCCAGCGCTTGCTCATAGCTGGCGACCGCGTCGGCGATTTCGCCACGCTCGAGCTGCGCCATGGCGAGATTGGCCAGCGCGCTGAGGTGTTTCGGATTCAGCGCGAGGGCGCGGCGGTAGCACGCCGCCGCGTCGCTGATGCGACCCCGGCGCGACAGGGCATAGCCGAGCTTGTCCCACAGGTCCGGGTCGCGCGTGAATTCGCCGTCGCGGTCCATGTCGATGGCACGGCGCAGCGCGGCGGCGGCTTCGTCGAAACGCCCTTCGTCGAAATGCAGTCGGCCGAGCGAAACATGGGCCGGCGCGTAGCCCGGCGCGACACGCAGCGCGCTGCGGTAGGCGTCGGCGGCGGCCGCGCGGTCGCCGGCCCGCGCCTCCGCATTGCCGAGCGCCAGCCACAGGCCCGGATCCTTCTTGCGCGCGGCCAGCGCGCGGCGCAGCACCTCGATCGCGTCGGCGCTGCCGAGCGCCGCCAGGCTCAGCGCCAGCAGATGCAAGGCATCGGCATGCTTGGGATCGATCTTGAGCAGATTGCGGCAGGCCGCTTCGCTGTCTGCGAAACGGCCGGCTTCGTAGGCCGCGACGGCCGCGGCGAAGGGCCCGCGGACGGGCTGGCCGGTCACGGCCGTTCGACCCCCGGCAGCAGTCCCGGCGCATGCTGTTTATCGTCGGTGGCCTCGGGCGGCGGCGCATCCTGCCGCGCTCGGCCGTCTGTCCGATCGGCGCCCGATGGCAGCGGGCGGTCGGGATCGTCGAGCCAGGCCAGCACGTCGCGCATCACCGTCTCGGCCTGCAGGTCGCGCAGCAGCATATGATAGCCCTTGTCGTAGAGCGCGACCCTGTGCAGCTGCGGATTGTGCCGGGGAAGCCGCTTGATCATGGCGAAGGTCGGATTATCCGGCATGATCTCATCCTTGCGACCGTAGAGGATGAGGCTGCGCTTGTCGAACTTGGGCGCCGACTCGAGAGCCGCGTCCATCAGATCGACGAGCCCATGGATGGCGTCGATGCGGGTTTCCTTGATCACCATCGGATCGCGCGCGAATCGGCGCAGCATCTCGATGTTGTCGGACGGCCGGATGCTCAATCCCTCGCCGGTGACCCGGGCCCAGGGAATGATATGCGCCGCCATCCACAGGGACGCCGTCTGATAGAACGGCATATAGTCGCGGCCCCACACCGCGGGCGCGACCAGGATGATGCCATCGGTTTCGGGCGGCGCGTCGCTCGTCATGGCCAGCATGACGAGCGCGCCGCCCATGCTCTCGCCGAGGATATAGAACGGCACGCCGGGATGGCGGCCGCGCAGCAGCCGGGCCACCATGCGCAGATCCGCGACATAGGCGTCGTTGCCCGACCACAGGCCGCGGTTGGGGGCGCCGCCGAAGCCGCGCTGATCGTAGGCATAGGTGGCGATGCCGTGATCGGCCCACATCTGCCCGGCATCCTCGAAGGCGTTGGAATAGTCGTTAAAGCCGTGCAGCGCCAGAATGACCGCCCGCGGCGGTTCCTCCGGCTGCCATGCGCGCAGCGGCAACTGCGCGCCGTCGGGCGCCGTGATGATGTCGTCGCTCACCTGCGGCGCTGTATAGGCCGGGCCGGGCAATTGCAGATGCGGCGCGCAGGCCGCCAAACCAAAGGCGACGAGCGCCCATAAGGCGAATCGGCGAAGGCTGGTGCGGCGGCGCACGCTTGTGCGCGAAGGCTGCGTGCCCATGGCCGGGGATTCACGTCCGGCCATCCGCGGGGGTTGCGCCGTTGCGCCGCGCGGCCTTGCGTTGACCGCTGGTCAGTTCGAGGAAGATGTCTTCCAGCCGGCTTTCCTCGGTGGTCAGGTCCGCGATCGCGATCCCCGCGTCGCGCAGCGCGGCGAACACTTCGCCGATCTGGGTGCGGCTCGGCTGGTAGCGGAAGATCAGGCGGCGCGGCGGCAGCAGCTCGACCGCGAAGCGCGCGAGCGCCGGCGGAATGGCCGCGATGTCGTCGATGGTCGTGACGACCAGCTCCTTATGATCGAGCTTGTGCAGCAGCGCCGCGGTCGTATCGCACACGACCACCTCGCCCTGGTCGATGATGGCGAT
>CAZOBN010000152.1:0-7198 GCA_964577835.1 uncultured Rhizobiaceae bacterium | reverse complement strand
GGCTTCGAATTCAGCTCGATAGCGCCGCCGATGCGCTCGATATTGGTGCGCACCACGTCCATGCCGACGCCGCGGCCCGACACGTTTGTCACTTTCTCGGCGGTCGAGAAGCCCGGCCGGAAGATGTATTGCATGACCTGCTGGTCGCTCATGCTCTCGAGTTCGGCCGCGGTCGCCAGCTTGTTCGCTAAGGCTTTGGCGCGGATCTTCTCGCCGTGCAAGCCGCGGCCGTCGTCGGCCACCACGATGATGATCTGGCCGCCTTCGTGATAGGCTTTGAGGGTGATGCGGCCGGCGTCGCTTTTGCCGGCCGCCCGCCGCTCCTGCGGATTTTCCAGCCCGTGATCCGCCGAATTGCGCACCATATGGGTGAGCGGATCCTTGATCAGTTCGAGCACCTGGCGATCCAGCTCGGTCTCGGCACCTTGCATAACGAGATCGATCTTCTTGCCCATTTCCAGGCTGAGGTCGCGCACGATGCGCGGCAGCTTGGCCCAGGCATTGCCGATCGGCTGCATGCGGGTCTTCATCACCCCTTCCTGCAGGTCGGACGTGATATGGCTGAGACGCTGGAGCGGCACCTTGAAGGCGCTGTCGTCCTGGCCACGCACCATCTGCAGCAGTTGATTGCGCGTCAGCACGAGTTCGCTGACCAGGGTCATCAGGTCTTCGAGCACATCGACGTTGACGCGGATCGAGGCATTGGAGACCGCGGTTTCCTTTGTCTCCTTGCCGTCTGACGACGGCGGCGCCGCGGAATGCTCGTGGGCTTCGACCGGCGCGGCAGCCGCAGGCGCCGGTGGCGGGTCCACGGGTGCCGGTTCTGACAGGCCGGAAAGCCCGCCTTCGACTTCCGCCAGCAGTTCGGCGGCGACGGGAAAGCCGTCTTCGTTGAAAATCGGAGCCCATTCGTCGGCGGTTTGCGGCACCGGAGCCGGCGCCGGACCAGGGGCGGCACGGCCCTCGGCGTGGGCATTCAGTTCAGCGATCAGCTCGGAGTCATCGCCCTGGGGTTCGGCACCGGCGGCTTCGAGCTCGCCCAGGATATAGCGGACGCGGTCGATGCACTTGAGGATCAGGGTAACTGCCTCTTGGGTCACCGGAAGTTCGCGATCGCGGAACTTGCCCAGAATATTCTCGCCCGCGTGGGCCACGGCTTCGAGCCGGCCGAGGCCGAGGAAGCCGCAAGTCCCCTTGATGGTATGGACCAGGCGGAAGATGTTGCCGAGCATCGCGGCATCGCTGGGATCCTGCTCGAACCGTACCAGCTCGACGTCGAGCACGGCGAGATTCTCGGACGTTTCAGTCAGGAACTCGCGGACCAAGTCATCCATGTTCTTGTTCCTTCGACTTAGTGGCGGTTGCGAACATCGAGGAGATGCTCGGTATTGAGCACGACCATTAGACGGCCTTCGAGCCTGAAGATCCCATCGGCGAATTCCGTCCAGCTCTGATCCAATGTGCTCGGATTCGATTCGTAGAGGTCGTGCGCAAGACTGATCACGTCGCCGACGCTGTCGACGAGGAGCGTGTAGAGATCATGGCCGTTCTCCACCGTCACTCCCATGCCGCGCATGGTCTCGCCTTCCTTGGGAGGTAGTCCGAGCCGGGTACGCACATCGATCACCGTGACGATCCGGCCGCGCAGATTGATGGAACCGCGCACCTCCGGAGGCGCCAGCGGAACCGACGCAATCTTGTCCGGAACCAGGATGTCCTGCACCTTGAGCACAGGAATGCCGAATAGCTGATCGGCAACCGTGAAGGTGACGTAATCCGTGGTTGCCGCCTCGACGGTCGCCGCGGTCTTCGGTGCGAGCGCGGCTGCGCTGGCCGTTGCCATTTCTTCTCTCCTTCATCTCCCACCACGAAGCGCTTCTCAGCGCCCCGTGTGCGTCGGTTTCGGCCTTATGCGGCTCGCATCTGGCCGAGGAAGCCCTGCACGATCGTCTTCAAATCATCGGACTGGCGCGACAGGTCCCGGGCAGCGCCTAGCACCTGCGTCGCGGCCGAACCGGTGTCGTTGGCGGCGGCGTTCACAAGGGCGATATTCGATGTCACGTCCTGGGTTACCACCGCCGCCTGCTCCACATTGCGGGCGATTTCCTGAGTCGCGGCGCCCTGCTGATTGACGGCTGCGGCCACGCTGGCGGCGATCTCGTGGATGTTGACGATCGTCTTGCCGATGGTTTCGATCGTCTGGACCGCCTCATTGGTGGCTGCCTGGATGCCGGCGATCTGGCCGCCGATCTCCTCGGTCGCCCGGGCCGTCTGATTCGCCAGGTTCTTGACCTCGGCGGCGACCACGGCAAAGCCCTTGCCGGCTTCGCCGGCGCGGGCGGCCTCAATCGTGGCATTGAGCGCGAGCAAATTGGTCTGATCGGCGATATCGGTGATCAACGCGACCACCTCGCCGATCTTCTTGGACGCCGACACCAGCCCCTGCACCATGCTGTTGGCGCGCTGGGCTTCGGCGACGGCCTTCGAGGCGATCTCGCTCGATTGCTCGACCTGACGGCTGATTTCCGCGATGGAGCTGGAGAGCTCTTCGGCCGCCGACGCCACGGTCTGCACGTTGGCGGCCGCCTGTTCGGATGCCGAAGACACCGCCACCGCCTGCTTGCTGGTCCGTTCGGCGGTCGCCGACATGCCGCCGGCGGTCGCCTGGAGTTGCGTCGAGGCGGAGGCCACCGCGCCCAAGACGCCGCTGACCTGATTGTCGAAGGTCTCGGTCAAGGCCGCGACGAGTTCGGCCCGCTTGCTGCGCGCCTCGTGCTCATTGAGCTGTTCGGCGGCCAACTGCTCGGCACGGATCATGTTCTCTTTGAAGATCAGAACGGCGCGGGCCATCTCGCCCACTTCGTCTTTGCGGTCGGCCGCGGGGATTTCCACGCTTTTATCGCCCTTGGCGAGATTGTTCATCGCAAGGGTCATGAACTTGACCGGCGTCACGATCGAGCGGCCGAGGAAGACCACCACCAGCACGGCAATCGTCACGCCGACGCCGAGAAGGGCCCACTCGACCACGAAGAGCGCGTCGATGTCCCGTACGGCCCGGGCGGTATCATCGATCATGCCGGCGATGCGTTGACCGGACAGACCGCCCTCGCGGAGGCCGTCAGCCCGCTTCTTGCCGGACACGATGTCCATGATGGCATCGACACGGGGCGCATCTTCCAAGTAGAGGATGCCCTGCGCTTCCTCGCCGTCGCTACCGAGACGATTCATCGCCTCGATCTTGGCCTGAACCTGGCTCAGCTCGGCGATGGTCTGGCGCGCCTTCTTCCAATCCGCGGCGCCTTGCGGGGTCTCGACGACCTGGCTGTCGATCACCGCGGCGGCTTGCTCGATCCCGCGCCACGCAGCCATGCGGTCGGTCTTGTAGCGGTCTTCGCCCGTGAGCAGCCACCCGCGAATCGCCAAGCCCGCCTCGTGCAGATGGCCTTCGATTTGAAGCGCGGCCACCATGACCGGCAGGCGGCGCTCCGAAATCTGTTCGTTCACCGTACGCAAGCCGCTTACTTTCCAGAGAGTCATCGCCACTGCCGACATTAGAAAGACCAACATCACCGCGAAGCCCACGATCAGCCGGCCGCGGATTTTTAAATTACGCATAACAGGTTCCTAATCGGTAAATTTGCTCAGTAAATTTGCTCAACTTTTAAGGAAGAGGATTGCGCGCGCGTCGAAACGACGCAGGCTGCGGCATGCGAAACGCCACGCATCTCTTCCTACGTCGAAAGTAGAGGGGAGTTGTTAACGGTGGGTTTAGAAGAGCCGTTGCACAGCACGCGACGCGCCGCATGCGAAGAGCGTGCGCGTCAGGGATCCCGCGGCTTCTCGCGGATAAAAGATAGGATCGGGCCGCCAACCACGTACGGAGTGGTGCGTTAATGCTTTATCCTGCGGCCTTGAGCCGACGCCGATCGGCGACAGCCTTGGCGAGCGCCGTCAGCAGGTCGCCGACGATCTTGCGCGTCGGTTCGTCGGTCAGGTCGCCCTTGTCGTCGAACACCGAGCCCGCGCTGCCGACCATGACCTCGGGCCGGTTGAGCACGATGCCGTTGAGGAAGACGAAACTTTGGCGCAGGTGATACTGCATGCGCGCGGTGCCGAGACGGCCTGGGCTGGCGCCCATGATGGCGACGAGCTTGCCGTTGAACGGCTGGTTTTCGAGCCGCGAGATCCAGTCGATGGCATTCTTGAGGCCGCCCGGAATCGAATAGTTGTATTCGGGCGAAACGATGAGCACCGCATCCGCCTCGCGGATGCGTTTGCCCAGGGCCGCGACCGGTTCGGGAATTCCGGCACTTTGGATGTCGGCGTTATAGATCGGGAACGCCGCGAAGGACGCCGTGTCGATCGTCATGCCGGCGGGAGCAAGCGGAATAGCGGCTTTGAGCAGCGCTGTGTTGAAGGACTTCTGCCGCAGGCTGCCGGAAATTCCGACCACATGAATCGGATCTGACGCGCCGTTGTCCATCCTGTGGCTCCTGTCGCTGAAATAAGAGCGGCCGGAATGGCGCCCCTATATATGACGATGCAATGTAATCAACGAACGATCGGAGCATCGGTTCACGATCTCGCGGGATGGTTCCCAAACGGAACCTGGCCCGTCTCAATCGCCGATTTTAACGCCTTTCGCCTTGAGCTCCTCCTCCTGCTTGCGGCCGGAGCCGCGCGCCGCTTCCAGAATGGCGGCGGCCTTTTTCACCACGGCCGGGGGCGCGCCCAGCAGCTTGTCGAGCGCCGGTTGCATCTCCTTCGCATTCATCGGGCGAAGCTCGATCTTGAGCTTGTCGGCCTCGCTGCGGAATTCGGGCGCACCCATGGTCGCCTCGAACGCGGCGCGCAACGCCGCGACGCGGTCCCGCGGCGTGTCCGGCGGCAGAGCGAACGAGCGGCCGAGCGTCATGGAGGCGAAGAACATCTGCATCATCTGCCGCGCCTGGTCAGTCTTGGCATAGTCGATGGCGAGCGGCACATCCGCGAAATCCGGATGCTTCTCCAACCCCATCTGCCAGATGATGCGCAGCCGTCCCGCCCGCACATCCTGCATGGATGTGGCCTTGATCGACGACAGATAGGTGCCGCACTGACCGTGGATCTCGCCCTGCTCCATGGCCTTGTTGCGCACCGCCGACGAGGAATAGCCGAGGATGACCTTGAATTTGGTACCGAGCTCCGCGTTCATCACCATCGGAATGGTGAAGGAGCCGGCGCTGGCGCCCGACGCGCCGAAGATGACTTCGCGGCTGAAGAAATCCTCCGGCTTGGTCACGCCGGAATTCTCCCACACCGAGCAGTGATCGACTTCCTGATTCAGGTTGCCGATCCAGATGAATTTGGTCGGCTCGAACTTGGCTTGCGGGCTGTTGAAGATGGCATCGAGCAGCACATAGGCCGGGATCAGCGCGATCTGCGTGCCGTCCTTGGCTGCGGAGTTGTAGAGATAGTTGGCGAGCACCAGCCCGCCGCCGCCCGGCCGATTCTGCGCCACCACGGACGGATTGCCCGCAAGCTGCGCGCCGAAGTGACGGGCGAGCAGCCGCACATAGATGTCGAAGCCGCCCGACGGCGCGCTCGACGATGACATATTGATGGTCTTGCCGCGGAACAGGTCCTCGGCCGTCTGGCTGTGGGCGGACGCGGCGATAACGGATGCGACGGCAACGGCGAGCCATCCCCACGCGGCGCGCGGGCGCGAAAACCCCTGACCCATGGCCTTCCCCATTTCGGCGCGGCGAGCGGCTCGGGATAAACCGTCCTGCGGCGCATGCGGACCTGCGGTGCAGCCGTGGTCCGTCTCAGGCGAGCATAGGCCCGAAGCCGGGCACTGGGAAAGGATGTTCGGACCGGCTATCCGCGTGGCTTGGCCAGCTCCGCCGCGAGTTCGGGCAGGATCTTGAACAGGTCGCCGACCATGCCATAGTCGGCCACCTGGAAGATCGGCGCCTCCTCGTCCTTGTTGATGGCGACGATCACCTTGCTGTCCTTCATGCCGGCGAGATGCTGAATGGCGCCGGAGATGCCGACCGCGATATAGAGCTCTGGGGCGACGATCTTGCCGGTCTGGCCGACCTGGAAATCGTTGGGCACGAACCCCGCGTCGACCGCGGCGCGCGACGCGCCAACCGCCGCGCCGAGCTTGTCGGCGATCGCTTCGAGCAGCTTGAAGTTGTCGCCCGACTGCATGCCGCGGCCGCCGGAGATCACCACGCGGGCGGCGGTCAGCTCGGGCCGCTCGGAGCGCGACAATTCGGCGCCGACATAGCTCACCAGTTCGCTCGCCGGCGCCGGCGAAAGATCGGCCACGGCGGCATTGCCGCCCTCGGATGCCGCGCGCTCGAAGGCGGTGCCGCGCACGGTCAGGACCTTGATCGGATCGCGCGACTGCACGGTGGCGAGCGCATTGCCGGCATAGATTGGCCGCACGAATGTGTCGGCGGAAACGACCTGCGTGATCTCGGAGATCTGCTGCACGTCGAGCAGGGCGGCGATGCGCGGCACCAGATTCTTGCCGAAGGTGGTGGCCGGCGCCAGGATATGGCTGAAGTCGCGCGCGATCCTCAGCACAAGATCCGTCATATTTTCGGCGATGGGATTGGCATAGTGCGCCGCTTCGGCAAGCAGCACCTTGGACATGCCGGGAATTTTCGCGGCGGCGTCGGCGACCGCGCGCGTACCCTGCCCGGCCACGAGAACCGTCACATCGCCCGCGCCATGGCCGGCCAGCGCTTTCGCGGCCGTTACCGTGGCGAGCGTGGCCGGCGCGAGCGCGCCGTGCGCATGTTCGGCAATGACGAGAACGGCCATCAGATCACTCCCGCTTCGTCGCGCAGCTTGGCGACCAGCTCGGCGGCCGTGGCCACCTTGACGCCGGCCTGGCGCTTGGCCGGCTCGTCGACCTTCACGACGGTCAAGCGCGGCGACAGATCGACGCCGAGGGACTCGGCGGTCACCGTCTCGATGATCTTCTTCTTCGCCTTCATGATGTTGGGCAGCGACGCATAGCGCGGCTCGTTGAGGCGCAGATCGGTGGTCACCACCGCGGGCAGCGCGAGCGATAGCTTCTCGAGCCCGCCATCCACCTCGCGGGTGACCTCAGCCTTGTCGCCGGCGACCGTCAGCTTGGAAATGAATGTGCCTTGCGGCCAGCCGAGCAATGCGGCCAGCATCTGGCCGGTCTGGTTGCTGT
>CAZOBN010000151.1:0-7230 GCA_964577835.1 uncultured Rhizobiaceae bacterium | reverse complement strand
AGACCGAGAAATACGCGCATGTCACGTTCTTTTTCAATGGCGGCGAGGAACGGCAATTCCCCGGTGAAGAGCGCATCCTGGTGCCGTCGCCCAAGGTCGCGACCTACGACATGAAGCCGGAGATGTCGGCCTACGAAGTCACCGACAAGCTGGTCGCCGCCATCGAATCGAAAAAATTCGACTTCATTCTGGTCAATTTCGCCAACACCGACATGGTCGGCCATACCGGCGATTTCGCCGCGGCGGTGAAGGCCGTCGAAGCGGTCGATACCTGCCTCGGCCGCATCGAAGCGGCGCTGGCCAAGGTCGGCGGCGCCATGATCATCACTGCCGATCACGGCAATGCCGAGATGATGAACGATCCGGCCACGGGGCAGCCGCATACCGCGCACACGACGAATCGGGTGCCGGTGATGCTGGTGGATGGCCCGACCGACGTGGCCCGCATCGCGCCCGGCGGCAAGCTGGCGGACGTGGCGCCCACCGTCCTCGATCTGATGGGGCTGCCGCAGCCGCGTGAAATGACCGGCCGCTCGTTGCTGATCAAGGCGGGAGGCCGCCCGGTGGCAGTCGAGTCCGTGAACGCCTGACAGATATTTGAACCGAACCATCTTCGCCCTCGCGGCTGTCGCCGCTTCGACTTTCACGATTCCCGCCGGTTCGCAACCCGCAACCTCGGCGCCGCCGGTCCATGCCGACGTTGTCGGCGAGCGGCTGCAGGATATCGAAAAGGCGCTGCAGGAAAGCCGCAAGCAGGACAGCAGCCTGCAAGAAAAGGCCAGCGAGCTGGCGCGCGAGGTCGCCGAATTGCGCAGCGCGCTGATCCGCGCGGCGCGTGTCACCCAGGAGCATGAGGCGGCGCTCGCCGAGCTTCAGGCCCGGCTCGCCGAGCTCGACGAGGAAGAAAAAACCAAGGCGCGGACCCTGACCGGCCGGCGCCAGCGGCTGGCGGAGTTGCTCGGCGCCCTCGAACGACTGGCGCGGCTGCCACCCGAGGCCATGATCGCGCTGCCGGCGGCGCCCCAGGACACCCTGCGCAGCGCCATTCTGCTGCGCGCCGCGGTGCCCGAGTTGGAAGCGCAGGCCAAGGCGCTGCGCCGGGAGATCGAGTCGCTCGCCGTCGTGCGCGAGGACATCATCGCCAAGCGCGCCGATCAGCAGGCCAAGACCCAGGCGCTCGGCGAGGAGCGCGCCCGCCTCGGCGCGCTCCTCGCGCGCAAGGCGACGATTGAGAAGCAGACGCTGGCGGAGCGGCAGAAAGCGGCCGCGACCGCCAAGTCGCTGGCCAGCGAGGCGACCGATCTGCGCGAGTTATTGGCGAACATCGAAGCCGAGCGCAAGGCACGCGAGACGGAGGCCCGCAGGGTGGAGGTGGCCGCCGCCACCGCCGCAGCACGCGCGGCGGAAGCGCAAGCCAAGGCGCGGCGCGAAGCGGCCCGGGGATCGCGGGGTTCCGAGTCCCAGGGCAATGGAACTGCCATGATCAAGCCGCAATCGCCAGCTACGGTTCAGCCTCGTGTCGCTGCGCTCGGCGGCGCGCGAGTCGGGACCTTCAGCCAAGCTCAGGGTCGCCTTGCGTTTCCCGCTCAAGGCCGTATGGTCCAGGCCTTCGGCGAGCATTTGAGCACCGGCGGAGAGGCCCGCGGTATCACGTTGGAAACCCAGCCTGCCGCCCAGATTGTGGCGCCGTATGACGGTCAAGTGGTGTTCGCCGGCCCGTTTCGCGATTACGGGCAACTCTTGATCATCGAACATGGCGAGGGATATCATATGCTTCTGGCGGGATTTGAGCGCATCGACAGCGCCGTCAGTCAGACGCTGTTGGCCGGCGAACCGGTCGGCGTCATGGCCCGGCCGACGGAAGGAAATCCTCGTCTTTACATCGAGTTGCGACACAACGGCCGGCCGATCAACCCGTTGCCGTGGCTGGCGACCCCCATTGGTAAGGTTAGCGGATGATGAGAAAGACACTGTTTGCGGCTACCTTGGCAGCCGCGGCTGCCGGCGCACTTTTGGTCCTGCCCACGCCCGCGCCCTTCGCCCAAGGGGCGAAGAATTCCGATACCTATCAGCAACTCAACTTGTTCGGTGAGGTGTTCGAGCGCGTGCGCTCCGACTACGTCGAGGATGTCAACGACAAGGAACTGATCGAGAATGCCTTGAATGGCATGCTCAGCGCGCTCGACCCGCACTCGGGCTATCTCAACGAGAAGAACTTCCGCGACATGCAGGTGCAGACCCGCGGCGAGTTCGGCGGGCTCGGCATCGAGGTCACGCAAGAGAATGGCATCATCAAAGTCGTGTCGCCGATCGACGAGACGCCGGCGGCGCGCGCCGGCATCCTGCCCGGTGACCTGATCACCCGGATCGACGGCGACCAAGTCATGGGCCTGAGCCTGCAGGATGCGGTCGAGCGCATGCGCGGTCCGGTGAACAGCCAGATCAAGCTGACCATCCGCCGCGCCGAGCGCGAACCCTTCGACGTGACGTTGACGCGCGCCATCATCACGGTGCAGTCGGTGCGTTCGCGCGTCGAGCAGAAGGACGTCGGCTATATCCGCATCACCTCGTTCAACGAGCAGACCTCCTCCGGCCTGACCAAGGCGATCGAGAAGCTGAAGGCCGATACCAAAGGCAAGCTGAGCGGCCTCATCCTCGATCTCCGCAACAACCCGGGCGGCCTGCTCGATCAGGCGGTCGCCGTGTCCGACGCGTTCCTCGACAAGGGCGAGATCGTGTCGACCCGCACCCGCCGCGCCGACGATGCCCAGCGCTTCAACGCGCGCTCGGGCGATCTCGCGACCGGCCTGCCCATGGTGGTGCTGATCAACTCCGGCTCCGCGTCGGCGTCGGAAATCGTCGCCGGCGCCTTGCAGGATCATCGCCGCGCCATCGTCATGGGGACGCGCTCGTTCGGCAAAGGCTCGGTGCAGACCATCATCCCGATGCCCGGGCACGGCGCCATGCGCCTGACCACGGCACGCTACTACACGCCGTCGGGCCGTTCGATTCAGGCCACCGGCATCGAGCCGGATCTCGAGGTCGAGCAGTTGCGCGTCGAGACCGTGTCCGAGGCGGACCGCCGGCGCGAATCGGATCTGCGCGGCGCGCTGCGCAACGACACGCGGCCCGATGAGCAGAAGGAAGCCAAGCCCTTGCCGGAAGGGTCCGTGCCCGCCGACTCCGCCGTCGATTACCAGCTCACGCGGGCGGTCGACGTGCTGAAGGCGATTTCGCTCTATAGCAACAAGGCGGCCCCGTAAGGGCCGCCTTTCCCTCCGGTGAGTCGACCAGGGGGACAGGAAACTCGTGACGGAACGCCCCTCACCCAGACAACGCGCGGAACGCGGCCGACTGGACGTCGTCGCCATCATGGCGACGGCGCTGTTCGGGCTCATGCTGGGCGCCATCGCCTGGCTGGTTCTGGTCCCCGAGGACGCCGGCACCGAGCGGGCGGTCACGCCGGCCGTGACGCTCGCGCTACCACCGCCAACGGCACAGCCCGAAGCGACGCCGGAGCCCGAGGCGGCCCCGCAGCCCCCGCAACAAGCGGCGGCGCCGGAGCCGCTCCAGCCCCCGGTGGCCTCCCCAGCGCCCCAGGCTGAGCCACCCGTCGCGCCGGGCGCCATCATCGACCTGCCTGCCGCGGTCGCCGAAGCACCGGCACCGGTGCCCCCAGCACCTCCGCCTGAGGCACCCGCCGCCGCGCCGCCCGCGACCGCGCCGGCGCCGGACGCGCCACCGGCCCCAACTCCACCGCAGAGCGCCGCCGCGATTCCGGCGCCGCCAGTCTATCAGGCACCCGAGCGGCGCACTCCGGCGCCGGCACCCGACGGACTCGCCCCGGCGCCCGATCCGACCCTGGTAGAGAACACCCGCGACGGACCGCTGCCGGTGATCGGCAAGGATGGCCGCCGGCCGTGGCAGGCCTATGCCCGCCCGTTCGATACCAACGACAAACGCCCGCGCGTCGCCCTGATCATCAGTGGACTGGGCCAATCGGCCGCCGCCACCGAGGCCGCGATCCAGCGCCTGCCCGGCGCCGTCACGCTCGCCTTCGCGCCTTACGCCAAGAATCTGGACCAGTGGATCGGCCTCGCCCGCGCCGCCGGCCATGAAGTGCTGCTGACGGTGCCGATGGAGCCGATCGGTTATCCGGACAACGATCCTGGCCCGCACACGCTGCTCACCAGCATCAGCGACAAGGAAAACCGCGAGCGGCTGCTCTACCTGCTGTCGCGCTTCCCGGGCTATGTCGGGGTGCTCAACACCATGGGCGCGCGCCTGACCACGGCGCCGCAGAGCCTGCGGCCCATCCTCGAAGAGATCAACGACCGCGGTCTGATCTTCGTCGATTCGCGGTCCAGCCTGCGCAGCGTCGCTGCATCGCAGGCGACCGAGATCGGCCTGCCGCGCGCCATCAACAACCGCTTCATCGACATCAAGGCGGCACGCTCCGAGATCGACCAGCGGCTCGACGAACTCGAGCGCATCGCCAAGGACGGCGGCTATGCGCTCGGCATCGGCTCGCCCTACCCGGTCACCATCGAGCGCGTCGTGCTGTGGGCCCAGGAGCTCGACGCCAAGGGCATTGCGCTCGCCCCCGTCTCCGCGCTGGTCGACAAGCAGCCCGATTGAGTCCTAGTCTTGGCCATGACGCCGAGTGAACCTTCCGCCGCCCAACTGCCCTATCGCCCCTGCGTCGGCATCATGCTGCTCAATGCGCGCGGTCAGGCGTTCGTGGCGCGGCGCATCGACATGCCGTCCGAAGCCTGGCAGATGCCCCAGGGCGGCATCGACGAGGGCGAGACGCCGCAACAGGCCGTCATCCGCGAGCTGCGCGAGGAGGTCGGCACCGACAAGGCCGAGATCATTGCCGAGAGCGATCGCTGGTTGAACTACGAGCTGCCGGCGGAGCTGGTCGGCAAGCTGTGGGGCGGACGCTACCGCGGCCAGACCCAGAAATGGTTCGCCATGCGCTTCACCGGCACCGATGACGATGTGAACATCGCGACCGAGGTCCCGGAATTTCTCGATTGGAAATGGGCCGAGCTCGACCGCCTGCCGTCGCTCATCGTGCCGTTCAAGCGCCAGCTCTACGAGCGGATCGTCGCGGAATTCGCACCAATCGCACGGCAGCTCAAATCCGAATCGGAATTCCGCTGAAGCGGCAGCCGCGCGCCGCGTTACCACCATTCCTGTTCGTCATGGCCGTGGGCTCGACCGGACCATCTCTCGCTACAGTCATCGCCGCGACTCCCTCCCTCCTTGTGGGGGAGGGTCGGGGTGGGGGGATTGTTTGCGACGTATCGTTGACAGCGAGCGCACCCCCACCCGCTCGCTACGCTCGCCTCCTCCCCCATCGAGGCAGGGCTATCGCATGTGGCGCGTTTTGGGCGAATGGGCGAAAAAATCGAATCGTGCGCGAGCCCGTTGCGCAAGTTTCGAATCCGGGCAGGCCTTCCGGAGCACAAATGGAATCGGAAAAATTCATATGCGATTGCCCTGCCCATCGAGGGGGAGGTGAAAGACGCTCACTCGGCAGGAGATGCCCGGACAAGCCGGGGCATGACGAAATAAAAAGGGTGTCAGAAAAAGATGGCCCGGACGAGCCGGGCCATAACGACAAAAATCTGTGAGGACGTCACGGCCGATTTACGCCGCCGCGGCGACGCGGCGTTGGCGGTAGGCCATGAGGCGCCAGGCCAACGTGCTGATCACCCGGTGCAGC
Organism: uncultured Rhizobiaceae bacterium; assembly: GCA_964577835.1. Lineage (GTDB taxonomy): Bacteria > Pseudomonadota > Alphaproteobacteria > SMXQ01 > SMXQ01 > CAVVYA01. Next base: position 1,499 of record CAZOBN010000151.1, on the reverse strand, counting down.
CACCCGTTCGGCTTGAAGCCGACCGCCTTCAGCGTCATGGCGACGCCGCGATCGACGACGCCCGGCCGATAATAGGCATAGGCGCGCTGCATATATTCCCGCGAATAGCGCTGACGGTCATAGGGTCCCCCGGCGCCGTTCGCGGCATAGTAGGCATAGGCGAGCTCGTCATCCTCGCTCTCGACGATGCGGGTCAGCGCCACCTTGAGCCGCTGCCACTGGTTGAGATCCTCTTTCTCCAGATAGCCGCGCAGGTGGGTATAGAACAGCTTGTAATGGCGCAGCTCGTCGGCGGCGATGTTCTTGCAGATCGCCTTGAGCACCGGCTCCTCGGCCGCATTGCCGAGCGCGGTGTAATAGGAGCTGGTGCCGACCTCGACGATGCAGCGCGCGACCAGTTCGCCCGCGCGCGAGCCGCGCACCGACTTGGTGGCGTCGAGCGGCAGCTTGTAGCCGTCGGTGAATGTCTTGAAGGACTCGTCGAACCGGAAGCTGGCGTCGGCCAGCTCGGCCCAGCGGCCGAGCACGTCGCCGTGCTGGACCTCCTCTTCCGCCCAGGCGCGCGCCGCGCCCTGGAAGTCGGGATCGTCGGAAAATACGTTGCAGAGATACACAGCGTAGTCGTCGCCGTTCTTCTCCACCATGCTGGCCGCTTTGACGATCTTGAGGATATCCGGATCGACCTTGGACGGATCGAAGCGGTCCCACGGGATATCGTCCTGACACCAGTGTTTCATGACGGCCCCCAAATTTTTGCTGTTGCTGAAATTATATGGAGGGCGAGCGGACGATTACCAGCGCAAAAAACGTAGCAAAAACAGGGCCCGCAGTGGGCTGCAGACGCGGATCGTCACGAATCTCAGCGTTTGGGCTCGAGGCCTCCCACCGCCAGCATCGCCTCGATGCGGGCGACTTCCTCGTTGATGCGCGCCTTCTCTTCCTCCGTGTCGGCCGCCGACAGGCGGGCGCGCGCCGCGGTGCGGCGGGACTCCAGATCGGCCATATCGATGTCGCGCACCGGCGACGCTTCCTCGGCCAGCACCGTACAGCGCGAGCCGTTGACCTCGGCAAAGCCGCCGGCCACGAAGATGCGCTCGCGGATGAATTTGGCGTCGATGCCGCCGTCATAGATGTCGATGACGCCCGGCCGCACGCTGGCGATCAGCGGCGAATGGCCGGGCAGCACGCCGAAGTCGCCCTCGGAGCCGGGCACCACGACCATGTCCACGTCGGCCGAAAACAGCAGCCGCTCCGGTGCCACCAGCTCGAACGATACCTTGTTGTCCGCCATCGGTCCTAATCCCTAACTGAGCGCCGGCTCTTCGAGACGATGCTCACCGAAACGTTTGCACCCCCACCCCGACCCTCCCCCATCGAGGGGGAGGGGGTCGCAACCCGTCTCATGTTCCCCATCGAGGGGGAGGGAGTCGGAGCCGACCCACTATTCCCTCCCCCCTTGCGGGGGAGGGTTAGGGTGGGGGGTGTTGTGATATGCACAA
>CAZOBN010000150.1:0-7271 GCA_964577835.1 uncultured Rhizobiaceae bacterium | reverse complement strand
TCTTGCGCAAACTTTCCGCCGTACCAGTACCCTTCGTATGAGTCAGTGCACTAGCGTTTCCGTTTCCACGGCGCGCTGCCGTCGATCTGCCCGATCTTGGTGCGGTAGGCCAATTCGCCGCCCATCCAGCCGGTCACGAAAAGAATGAGGGCGACGATTCCCGACAGGATGATGCCGAGCGGCAGCACGGCGCTCGCGGGATCGCCGAGCCGATGCAGCACGTTCCACAGGGTGAGCAGCAGAACCGCGGCGTTGCCTAGAAAGTGAATCCATCCGGCTGTCCCCTCACGGGCGCGCTGAATCGACAGGAAGTCGATCGGGCCAGTGACGGCCGCGGCAAGGCCGGTGACCAGGCCGGCGCCCGCCAGCCAGAGCGAGGCGCGCGCCCAGAACGCGTCGCCGGTGCACCAGAAATTCAGGTCGCTGGCAAACGTGGCGACCAGAAAAGCAATGGGAAATGGTACGAGCATGGGATGAATCGGGTGCCCAGCGATGGCCGCTCGGCTCCGTACGCCAGACTGGTCGTCCGCCATAACGCTCTCCTGCCGCGTGCCCACCTGCGCTCATGCCCACCCGGTTCGAACGTATCCCGATGCTGAACGTTCCTCGTTTGCCACGGAACGGCCAGGACTGCCGCCGGTAGCGTGTTTTTCAGGAGCGGACATGGAGGCAGACGTGAGGACGGCCATTGTGACGGGCGGATCCCACGGCATCGGCCGGGCGATCGCCAAGGCGCTGGCGCGCGGGTATTACACGGTCGCGGTGTTGGATCGGGGCAAGCCCGAGCCGTGGACGGAGGATCTGGCCGACCGCATTGCCTTCCACAGATGCGACGTCGGCAATGAGGCGCAGCTCCGCAACGCCATCCAGAGCTTCGCCAAGCGCCATAGCCGGCTCGATGCCTTGGTCAACAACGCCGGCATCATGATCGCAAGCCGCTGCGGAAACTCACCATGGCCGAATGGAACCGGGTGATTGCCACCAACCTGACCGCCGCTTTCGCCGGCACGCGCGCCGCGGCGGACGCGCTACGCAAGAGCGGCGGCGCCGTCGTCAATATGGCCTCGACCCGCTCGCTGATGTCCGAGCCGGACACGGAAGCCTATGCGGCGACCAAGGGCGGCTTGGTCGCGCTCACCCATGTGCTCGCCATTTCGCTCGGGCCCGAGGTGCGGGTCAATTGCATCAGCCCGGGATGGATCGACGTCGCGGGCGAGCCGCTGTCGCGCCAGGATCACGCCCAGCATCCCGCCGGTCGTGTCGGCAAACCGGAGGACGTGGCGGAGCTCACCGCCTATCTGCTGAGTCCGGCAGCGCGCTTCATCACCGGCGCCAATTTCGTGATCGACGGCGGCATGACGCGCAAGATGATCTATGTGGAATAATCTGACGCCGATCACCCGTGCGTGGGCTTGCGTTGCTCGCTCGGCCGGATGTCGCGCACGCGGCTATAGATCGCGATCACCACGGCGCTCGCCATGGTCATGAATCCGAACATCAGCCGGTAGGCCTCCAGCGGCGCGCTGCCGTCCGGCTTGGAGAAGTGGCCGACGATCACGCCGGCGATGATCTGCATCAGGGCGAGGCCGAGGAACGTGAACAAGTTTATCAAGGTCATGCCGCGTCCGACCAGGGCGTCGGGAAACAAGGCGCGGCCGAGCGCCAGATTCGCCACGTGGTACGAACCGACGAAACCGAGGACAAAGAACAGCCCGGCGACCTGGATGTAATTCAGCTCCGGCACCAAGGCGAGAATGGCGAGCAGCGCGATGTTGACGATTCCGCCCACCAGGATGATGCGCTTGCGCGTGTCGAGGATGCGGTCGAGCGGTCCATAAACCAGGAAGCCGATAATGTTCCCGATGGCGAGAAGCGACAGCACGTTGCCGCGGTCGACCGCATCGAGGCCGTGCACGTCGTGCAGGTAAGGTCCGCCCCACACGCCGAGAATGGTCATCAACGTGGAGAAGCCGATGGTGGTCAGCATCAGCACATACGGCAGTTGCGGCAAGCGAATGACCGCGACGAGGCCGGCAAGGCTTTCGCGCACCCCCTCGATGCGCCGCCGGTGATAAGGGTGGCCTTCCGGCGCATCGACCACGAAGACATAAACCGCCACGGTGCTGAGCATGGTCACCGCGGCGAAGACATAGAACGTGCCGCGCCAGCCCAGCCAGTCGGCGAGCAGCGCCATGGGCGTCGCGGCGAGCAGACTGCCGACACCGCCGGCACCTGCCAGCACCAGGGCCGAGATCAGCGCGAATCGATCGGCCGGAAACCAACGCGCGGCCACCACCATGGTGCCCATCAGCGAGGCCGAGAAGCCGAGCCCGGTGGCGAGGCGCGCGAGAAACATGAGTCCCAGGCTGTCGGCTGCGGCGAACGCCAGCGTCGCTGCCACGGCGAGCAATTGCATGGCCGACGTGGTCTTGCGCGCGCCGTAGCGGTCGAGCAGCAGGCCGACCGGAATCTGGCCGATCAGCACGCCGATGAAGATGCCGCTCGCCACCAGCCCGTAGCCCTCCGGCGTCAGGCCGACTTCCGCCATGAGATCGGGCGCGATGACCGACAGGGAGGCCCGTTGGAATTGGCTCAGAAGAAAGGCGGAGCAAAGGGCGAGAAAAACGCGGATAGCCAGACCCAAGGCGGCAGGACTCCTGACGGCGTGGTGCGAGGACCGGGACTCGGGGCGCGGCGACGGCCGGGCGAAGGTCCAGCGGGACACGGCACTATGCTGTCGCGGCCCGCTTCACACAACCCAAGAGATGCGGGCTTAGGGGCGGAGAACAGACCTACTCCAGGAGGTCCACGGCAGGGCGGTGCGGACCTATCAACACGGGCACGCCGAGCGTCTGCGCCGCGCGTGATCCTGGCATCCACACGGTCCACCCGCCCGGACTGAGCCGACCACCATCGCTTGCTTCAAATCTCTCGGACCTGGTTGGGAAGCTCGTCCTTGTCGCCGGGGCGCGCCGGGAAATGGTGCTCGAGAACCGCGGCGCAGGCGGCAATCAGGCCGAGCAGGCTGTCGCCGAGCGGGCGGCGCTTGGCCTTGTCCCCGAACTGGTCGACCAACTGCTGCCAGCGCTCCGGTGGAATCGCCGCCGCGACCGCATCGTCGGCGATGATCTCGATGCAATGTTCGGCAATCGAGACGAACAGCAGCACGCCGGTTTTGTGGCGCGTGCGGTCGTTCACCAAATTGGCGAATTCCAGACGGGCGAGCATCGCCGCGCGGGCCTGCTTTGCGCCCGGCGGCACGAGCTTGATGCCGAGCGGCGTGAGATAGAACAGCGCCGCCGCGACCATGAGAACCGCGCCTTGCAGCAACACGAGACGCGCGACCGGCAGCGCCGGGTCGATCAGCGCGGCAACCCAACCGGAGAGCAGCGCGGTGCAGGTCGCCCACAAGGCGGGATAAGCCGCATAGCCGGCGGCGCGCTGAGCGATGACGACGATGAGCTCGGCGGCGCTGCGCCGTTCGAGCTCCGCGACGGCCGCTTCGATGCGCGCCTCATCTTCGGGAGTCAATCGGTTGCGTTTGAACATTACCATCGGCCCGAAGCGCCGCCGCCGCCGAAAGAACCGCCGCCGCCGCCGAAGCCGCCGCCGAAGCCGCCGCCACCGCGCCCGCCGGATCCGCCACCGCCGAACCCACCCGCCCCGAAGGGACCGCCGGCGCGGTAGATGCCGCCCCGGCCACGGCGCGCGCGGTTCGCCAGGAACATGAAAAGCAGGAAGATGCCGAACGGCCAAAAGAAGGCGACGAAGGATTCGGCTCTGCCCTGTACCGGTTGCGGGCGCTGTGGCGCCGGTCCGGCGCCTTGCCAGCCGAGCGCACGCAGGATGGCGAGCGTGCCCGTGGTCACCCCGGCATCGAAATTCCCGGCGCGGAAATGGGGCAGAATGGTCTGTTCGATGATCTGGCGTGACAACGCATCGGTCAGCTCGCCCTCGAGCCCGTAGCCGACCTCGATGCGCACTTGGCGGTCCTTGGGCGCCACGAGAAGGATGGCCCCGGTATTCTTGCCCTTCTCGCCGATACCCCAGGCGCGGCCCAGCCGATAGCCGAAGTCCTCGATCGGGAAGCCCTGCAGATCGGGGACGGTGACGACCACCACCTGCCGCTTGGTGTCCCGTTCGAAATCCTCCAGGGCGCGCGTCAACCGTGCCCGGGTGCCTTCCGACAGGGCGCCGGCTTGATCGACCACACGGCCGGTGAGCGCCGGAAACTTCGGTTCGCTCGCGGCGTGCGACAGCGTGGCCAGCAGGATCGGGGTGGCGACAACCAGCGCGACGAGAAACCAACGGTAGGTTGCACGCCACACACCCATCAGAACTTCACCTTCGGCGCCTGCTGGCTTTCTTGCGGGATGTCGAAGGTCGCCTTGGGCTTGGCGTCGGGATAGAGAATGGCGGCGACCCAGCGTCCGGGGATGGTGCGCAGCTCGGTGTTGTAGCGCTGCACGGCCACGATATAGTCGCGCCGCGCCACGGCGATGCGGTTCTCGGTGCCTTCCAATTGCGACTGCAGCGCCAGGAAGTTTTGGTTCGATTTCAGATCGGGGTAATTTTCGACCACGGCGAGCAAGCGGGCCAGGCTGCTGCCCAGGGCTTGCTGGCTGTCCTGAAACCGCTTGAAGGCTTCCGGATCGCTGAGCGCTTCCGGCGGTAGCTGGATCTGGGTCGCGCGGGCGCGCGCCTCGACCACGGCGGTCAGGGTCTCGCGCTCCTGCTTGGCATAGCCGGCAACCGTCTCGACCAAGTTGGGCACCAGGTCGGCGCGCCGCTGATACTGGTTGAGCACCTGGCTCCAGGCCGCCTTGGTTTCTTCGTCGTATCGCGGCACATTGTTGACGCCGCAGGCCGACAGGCCGAACGCGAACGCTGCCAGCAGGAAGGCGGTGACAAGACGAGCCATGGGACAACCTCCGCAGAGTTGAGCGGGAACCTCCGCACACCCCAGCTATATAGCCCTGTCCCGGCCGTTTGCCATCCCCAGCTCAGCTTGGCGACTGACGACGCAGGCTGCCGCGCTGAGTTACGGCGGAACCTTGCAGCCTGGCGGTTCGTTTCTACCCGATGTTTTCCGTCGCAATTCTCGCAGTCCAGCATCCGTGACGCTCGAGCAGGGTTTGGTCTTTGCCATCCTGGCGGGGGCTGTGGCGCTTTTCGTCTGGGACCGGCTGCGCTACGACCTGGTGGCGTTGACGGCGCTGCTCGTCGCGGTGGCCGTCGGGGTGGTCTCGCCCCAGGAGGCGTTCGGCGGCTTCAGCGACGACATCGTCATCATCGTCGGCTCGGCGCTCATCGTCAGCGCGGCCGTCGCACGCTCGGGCATTGCCGAGATGCTGATGCGCCGCCTGACTCCGTGGCTGACCCGGACCGAGCTACAGATCTTCGTGCTGGCCACCTTGGTCGCCTTCATGTCGGCCTTCATGAAGAATATCGGCGCACTCGCCATCCTGATGCCGATCGCCTTTCAAATTTCCAGGCGGACCGGACAGCCGGTGTCGCGTCTCCTGATGCCCATGTCCTTCGCGGCGCTGCTCGGCGGCCTGATGACCCTGATCGGCACCTCGCCCAATATCATCGCCTCGCGCATGCGCGAGGAGATTCTCGGCGAGCCGTTCCGCATGTTCGATTTCATGCCGGTCGGGCTGGTGCTGACGGTGGTCGGGATCGCTTTCCTGTCGTTCGGCTACCGGCTGCTGCCCAAGCCGCAGAAGGCGGCGCCGAGCCCCGACGAGCTGTTCTCGGTCGAGGGCTATCAGGCCGAAGTCTGTGTCCCGCCCGGTTCGCCCTTCGTCAACAAGACGGTGCAATCCCTCGAGGAGGCGGGCGAGGGCGAAGTCACCGTCGCCGCCATCATCCGTGAGGGAGGCCGGCGCTATGTGCCCTCGGGTCATTGGTGGATCTTCGAGAACGACTTGCTGGTGCTGCTGTGCGACGCGCACGCGCTGTCCCGCATCGTCAAGGAAGCCAAGCTCGAGCTCAAGCACGACAAGGAGGTCGCCGGCAAAACGCCGGAGGACGAGGCCGTCACCGTGGTCGAGGCCGTGATCAAGCCCGACTCGGGGATGATCGGCCGTACGGCCGAGCAGATGCGGCTGCGCGATTGGTACGGCGTCAATCTTCTGGCGTTGAGCCAGCACGGTCGGTCTTCTTCATCGCCGATGGGGCGCGCCCGTTTCCGCGCCGGCGATCTGGTGGTGGTGCGGGTGCGCGTGGACGAGCTGAGCGAGCGCCTGGCGGCCCTCGGGCTGCTGCCCCTGGCGGAGCGGCGGGTGCGGCTCGGGCCGTCGCCGCGGCCATGGCTGGCGCCGGCGCTTCTCGCCCTTGCCATGACCGTGGCGGCGACCGGCACCACGACGGTCGCGGTCGCCTTTTTCGGCGCGGCGGTGGCGTTGCTCCTGTTCAAGGCGCTCACGCTCAAGGAAGCCTATGACGCCATCGAATGGCCGATCCTGATTCTGCTCGGCGCGCTGATTCCAGTGAGTGAATCCTTGCGCACCACGGGCGGCAGCGAGCTGGTCGCCGAATGGCTCGCGGTCGGCACCCAATATCTGCCGCCGATCGGCTCTCTCGGTCTCATCATGGTGGCGGCCATGGCGGTGACCCCCTTCCTCAACAATGCCGCGACCGTGCTGCTGATGGTGCCGATCGGCGCCAGTCTCGCCAGCAATCTCGGCCTTAACCCGGATCCCTTCCTCATGGCCGTGGCTGTGGGCGCCGCCTGTGACTTTCTGACCCCCATCGGTCATCAGTGCAACACCCTGGTGATGGGGCCGGGCGGCTACCGCTTCCGCGACTATTGGCGGCTCGGCCTGCCGCTGTCGATCCTGGTGGTGGCGCTCGGCACGCCGCTGATCGCCATGGTTTGGCCGCTGACCCAGTGAGCCCTCCTCGGTCGCTGGGCCGCCTCACTTGCCTGCGGCTTCCCGGGACGATATAGAGGGCGCTCACTCTACGGCCAGGCCAGCGCGAAGCGGTCGCTTCGCGGCGCGGCCGTTTGGTCCCGTGATGGAGGTCGCTTGAAAACCCTGGTTGCCGTGAAGCGCGTGGTCGACGCCAACATCAAGGTGCGCGTCAAGGGCGACCGCACGGGCGTCGAACTCGCCAATGTGAAGATGGCGATGAACCCGTTCTGCGAGATCGCCGTGGAAGAGGCGGTGCGCCTGCGCGAAGCCGGCGTCGTATCCGAAATCGTTGTCGTCTCCGCCGGTCCCCAGGGTTGCCAGGAAACCATCCGCACCGCGCTTGCCATGGGC
>CAZOBN010000149.1:0-7273 GCA_964577835.1 uncultured Rhizobiaceae bacterium | reverse complement strand
CATTGGGTGCAGACGCTCGGCATGACGTTCTCGATCATGCTGCTGGTGCCATCCTGGGCATCGGCCGGCAATGCGCTGCTCACGCTCAATGGCGCCTGGGACAAGGTGCGCGACGACGCTACGCTGCGCTTCATGATGATGGCGGCGATCTTCTACGGCATCTCGACCTTCGAGGGCTCGTTCATGGCGATCCGCGCGGTCAACTCGCTGTCGCATTATACCGACTGGACCGTCGGCCATGTCCATGCCGGGGCGCTCGGCTGGGTCGCCCTCATCACCTTCGGTTCGATCTACGCCGTCGTGCCCTGGCTGTGGAAGCGGCAGCGCATGTATTCGGCCAAGCTGATCGAAGTGCATTTCTGGCTCGCCCTTGCCGGAACCCTCATCTATGTCTTCGCGATGTGGAATTCGGGCGTCATCCAGGGCCTGATGTGGCGCACCTATAACGAGAGCGGCACGCTTTCCTATTCCTTCATCGACTCGCTGGTCGCCATGCATCCCTACTACATGGCGCGCGCGATCGGCGGGCTGCTGTTCCTGATCGGCGCCATTGTCGGGTTCTACAATATATGGATGACTATTCGTACGGCGGCCGAAAGCGCCGCCGCCGACGAGTCTACCATCGATCCCGCCATCGCGGCCGCGGCCCGCCCCCAATCCGCGCCGGCGGGGGAGTGACGGAGATGTTCGGTTTCCATTACAAGCTGGAACGCACTGCCATCGGCTTGACCCTCGCCATCATCCTGGCGGCCAGCATCGGCGGCCTCGTCGAAATCGCGCCGCTCTTCACCATCGAGGAGACGGTGGAGGATGCGCCGGACATGCGGGTCTATACGCCGCTCGAAATCGCGGGCCGCAATATCTACATCCGCGAGGGTTGCTACGCCTGCCATTCGCAGATGATCCGGACCCTGCGCGACGAGGTCGAGCGCTATGGTCCCTACTCGCTGGCGGTCGAGTCGAAATACGATCACCCGATGCTCTGGGGTTCGAAGCGCACCGGTCCCGACCTCGCCCGGGTCGGCGGCAAGTATTCCGACCAATGGCATGTCGCCCATCTGATCAATCCGCGCGCTGTGGTCGCCGAATCCAAGATGCCGGCCTATGCCTGGCTCATGCGCAATCAGCTCAAGATCGACGATCTGGGGCTGCATCTGCGGGCGCTGCGTCGGGTCGGTGTGCCCTATACCGACGCCATGATCGCCAATGCCAAGTCCGATGCCTATGGCCAGGCCACACCGGGCAGCACCGCCTCGGTCGGCGTGACGGAGCGATATGGCGAAGCGACCCAGATCCGGGCTTTCGACAGCGCGGCCGATAGGGTGAGCGAGATGGACGCCTTGGTCGCCTATCTGCAGATCATCGGCCGGCTGACCGATGCGGCCCATACGATTCCGATGCAGCCGGAAAAGTGAGAATCATGGAACTCGACCACAATGCAATGGTCGCCTTCGCGAAGTCCTTCGGGCTGTTCTATCTCATCGCGCTGTCGATCGGCGTCATGATCTACGCCTACTGGCCATCCAACAAGAAGCGCTTCGATCGGGCGGCCAGCAGCATCGTTGATGACGAGGATAAGCCATGGCGATAGGCGAGCGTGATCCGCATACCGGCCATATGACGACCGGACACGAATGGAACGGCATCGAGGAACTCAACACGCCGGTGCCCAAGGTCGTCTTTTTCTTCCTGATCGCCACCGCGCTCTTCGCTGTCGTCTACTGGCTGTTGATGCCGGCCTGGCCGATCGGGCTCAGCTACACGAAAGGCCTGCTGGGAATCGACCAGCGCAAAACGGTCGCCGAGAGCCTGCAGGAAGCCGCGCAGGACCGCGCTGTTTGGACGCAACGGCTTGCCGCGGCGGATTACAGTGCGGTGCGGGCCGATGAAAAGCTGATGCAGATCGTGCGTCAGACCGGCCATAGGCTGTTCGGCGACAATTGCGCCGTCTGCCATGGCAGCAACGGAATGGGCGGCAAGGGCTATCCCAATCTGGCGCAGGCCTCCTGGCTTTGGGGCGGCGATGCCGAGACGATTGCCGAGACCGTGCGCGTCGGCATCAACGCCAACCATCCCGACACGCGTATATCGCAGATGATGGCGTTCGGCCGCGACCAGTTGCTGCAGCGCCCGGACATTCTGGACCTCGCCGCTTACGTCCAGTCGCTGTCGGCCCCCAAGGACGCGACGGCCGATGCCGCCGCCCTGCGGGCCGGCAAAACGGTGTTCGACGCCAATTGCGCCGTCTGCCACGGCGAAGACGCCAAAGGCAAACGCGATGTCGGTGCGCCTGACCTGACAGACCAATTCTCGATTTATGGCGGCGATCTGCCGTCGATCTATTCGACGATCTATGGCGGCCGACAGGGGCAGATGCCAAGCTGGGAAGCGCGTCTGTCGCCGCTGGAGCGCAAGATTCTCACGCTGTACGTCCTCGATCTCAGGAAGCCATGACTGTATCCGGCAAGACCGCGCCGATGGTGGATCGTACGCCGCGCTCGAAAGCGCGGATCGTCACCGGGCTGATCGTCGCGGCGGCGGTGCTCCTGCTGGTCCTGGCGAATGCCCATCTTGTCTATGTGGCCACCACGTCGCAATCCGGATGCATCGCCCATCTCAAGACGTCCGGTGAAGCATCCGGATCTTTCCGGGCCGCGGCGCCGGCTTGCTGACGCCAATGACGCAGGTCCAATGACCCAGGTGTTGTGAGGACGACATGACGACAATTCCGGCAATCGTGCCGCCGCTGCCGCGGCAGAAGAGTTTGAATCGCAGCCTGGCCAGCACCGAGGCCTTCGCCTGGCTGCGGGCGGGATGGGGCGATCTCAAGGTGCGGCCGGCGAGCAGTCTGCTTTACGGCTTGGCCGTCTTCATCGTCTCGCTGGCCGTGGTCGGCGGCCTGTTTAAGCTCGGCATGGACTACATCTTATTCCCCGTCCTGGCCGGCTTCATGGTGGTCGGGCCGGTGCTCGCTGTCGGCCTCTATGAAAAGAGTCGCCGCCTCGCCGATGGCAGGCCCGTCACGCTCGCCGACATGGTTTTCGTCAAGGCGGAATCCGGCGCGCAGATCCTGTTCATCGGCGCCATCCTCTGCCTGCTGATGCTGCTCTGGATGCGGGCGGCGGTCATCGTCTATGCCCTGTTTTTCGGCCTGAAGCCCTTCCCCGGTCTCGACCATATCGCCGCCATGCTGTTCACCACGCCGCTGGGTTGGTCCATGTTGGCGGTCGGCAGCGTGATCGGCGGGCTGCTCGCCGCCTTTTCCTTCGCCATCAGCGTCTTTTCGATTCCCATGCTGCTGAACGAGCGCCTGGACGCCTTTACCGCGATGGGCACCAGCATGGCGCTGGTGTGGAACAACCTCCCAGTCATGCTGACCTGGGGCGCCATCGTATTGGTGCTGTTTCTGGCCAGCCTGGCGACCGGTTTGCTTGGGCTGCTGGTGGCGTTTCCGCTCGTCGGCCATGCGACGTGGCACGCCTATAAGGCGATCCGGCAACCGCCATGAGCTGCTGCCTGCCAGCCGCCGACGTGATCGCCCTCGCCGACGCGGCGCGCAGGGCCGGACCGGTCGACGACGAAATCCTGCTGGCCAGCCATCCGGTCGATGACGGCCTGTGGCAAACCGACCTTTCGGTTCCGTCGATCCATTGCGGCGGCTGCATCCAGAAGATCGAGCGCGCCCTGGCCGCGCTTCCGGGCGTGGTGCAGGCGCGCGTCAACCTGTCGAACAAGCGCGTCGCGATCCGCTGGAAGGCAGCAGACGGGCCGCCGCCACCCTTCATCGATACCCTGGACCGTCTCGGCTACCCGGCACATCTCCACGACGCCGGTGCCGACGACAGGGACGTCGTGCTGTCGCGGCTGCTGCGCGCTCTGGCGGTGGCAGGTTTTGCCGCGAGCAACGTCATGCTGTTCTCCGTCTCGATCTGGTCCGGCGCCGATGCCGCCTCGCGCGACCTGTTTCACTGGATGTCAGCCCTCGTCGCCGTGCCCGCCGGCGCCTATTCGGGGCAGGTCTTCTTCCGCTCGGCGTGGAACAGTCTGCGGCGCGGTCAGACCAATATGGATGTGCCGATCTCGATCGGTGTGCTGCTTGCCTTCGGGATGAGCCTGTACGACACGATCCACCACGGCCCCTATGCCTATTTCGATGCCGCGATCTCGCTGCTGTTCTTTCTGCTGATCGGCCGAACGCTCGACCATATGATGCGGGAGAAGGCCCGCGTCGCGGTCAAAGGCCTGGCCCGGCTCGCCGCCCGCGGCGCCGTGGTGCAGCGCGCCGACGGCACGCATGAATACCTGTCGGTGGCGGAAATTCTGCCGGGCATGACCATCTTGCTCGCCGCCGGAGAACGGGTTCCGGTCGATAGCCGCGTCATGGCCGGCGCGTCGGATCTCGATTGCGCGCTGGTGACGGGCGAAAGCTGGCCGCAGCCGGTCGCGGCCGGAACGGCGCTCCAGGCCGGCACGCTCAACCTCACCGCTCCGCTCACCATCCTGGCGACCGCCGCCGCGAAGGACTCCTTCCTGGCCGAGATGGTGCGGCTCATGGAAGGCGCCGAGTCCGGCCGCGCCGGCTACCGGCGGATCGCCGATCGTGCCGCGCGGCTCTATGCGCCGGCGGTCCATCTCACCACCTTCCTGAGCTTCGCCGGCTGGATGATGGCAACGGGCGACCCGCACCGGGCGCTCGCCATCGCCGTCGCGGTCTTGATCATCACCTGCCCCTGCGCGCTCGGGCTGGCCGTGCCCATGGTTCAGGTCGTCGCCGCGCGGCGTCTTTTCGAAAGCGGCATCATGGTAAAGGACGGCGCCGCCATGGAGCGTCTGAGCGATATCGACACGGTCGTGTTAGACAAGACCCGCACCCTCACCCACGGCAAGCTGAGAATCGCCAATCGCGCCACCGTTCAGCCGGCCAATCTGGCCATCGCCGCCGCCATGGCGATCCATTCGCGGCATCCGCATTCACAGGCCCTGATCGCCGCCGGCGTGTCGCCGGGGACAGCGCCAATGGCCTTCGACGACATCGCCGAGTATCCGGGACGGGGGCTGGAAGCGAAATTGGGCGCGCACGTCTTCCGGCTGGGCCGCGCCGACTGGGCGCTCGATGCCGCCGCGGAGCCTTCATCCGTCGAGGGCACCGTCCTGTCGCAGGACGGCAAGCTGCTCGACGCCTTCCAGTTCCACGACCGGCTTCGTCCCGATGCCCGTGAGACCCTCGCCGGCTTGGCGAAAAGCGGTCTGAAGATCGAGATCATGTCGGGCGACCGGCGCGTCGCCGTGCAGTCCCTGGCGGAGGAACTCGGCGTTTCGGACTGGCAGGCGGACATCCTGCCGGGACGGAAAGCCGAGCGCATGGCGGCGCTGGCCGCCGCTGGCGGCAAGGTCCTGATGGTCGGCGACGGTCTGAACGACGCGCCGGCACTGGTCGCCGCCCATGTCTCGATGGCCCCGGCTTCCGCGGCCGATATCGGCCGCAATGCCGCCGATTTCGTCTTTCTGCGCGACAGCCTCGAGGCCGTGCCGTTGGCCATCGCCGTGTCGCGCCGAGCCGGACGGCTGATCCGGCAGAATTTCGCGCTCGCCCTGCTTTACAATGTCATCGCCGTGCCGTTTGCGATCCTCGGCCACGTCACGCCGCTGATCGCGGCCGCGGTCATGTCGTCCTCGTCGATCGTCGTCGTCGTCAATGCGCTACGCCTCAATGGCGGAAAACGCCGCCGCTGGGTGGCTGGCCGGGATGTCGGGCGATCCACCCTGGCGCTGGAGCCGGCGGAATGAGCGGCTTCTTCTATCTCATCCCGCTTTCGCTGGCGCTCGGCGCTATCGGCCTGGGCGTCTTCCTCTGGTCGCTCAGGAATGGCCAGTACGAGGATCTCGATGGCGCCGCTGAGCGCATTCTTTTCGATGACGAAGACGGCGCGCCCCGCGCCGAACCCATAGCCGCGGAGCGCGACAGGATGCCCGGTTCTACACCAGGCGCCCGGTCGGCCACCCGCTGACCCCGTTTCTTCCTGGCCGTAAAGGGCGGGGCCTTTCGGCGCATGGCTCGTCACGCTGCGAAACGCAGGGTTCCGGCCGCTGACTTCAGTGGGTCAGTCGCCCGGACGTCGGTCGGCTGGTTGGTTGCTGTCGAGCTTGGCGTGCAGCGCGCGGACCAGCGGGCTTGAATTCGGCAGGCTCGCGGCCGCGAAAGGTCGCGAGCCTCAGATCGCCGGACGCCCGTCCGTGTGCGGGTGGTCGAGCTTCCCATGCAGCTCGCGCACCAGGCGGCTGAGTTCGCCGATATCCTGAGCGCGCAGGCGTTCGAGGTCCTCGTGGAGCAGGTTGATCTTGCTGTGCAGGGCCTTGATCTCATGCTCGGCCTTGAGATTGACCTCGAAATCGTAAGCCGCGTTGCGCCGGTCGACCTCGGCCTGGCGGTTCTGGCTCATCATGATCATGGGCGCCGTGTAAGCCGCCTGGAACGACAACACCAGATTCATCAGGATGAACGGGTAAGGATCCCAGTGCCTCATCCAGCCGATCGTGTTGAGAATGATCCAGATCAGCAAAAGCACGCTCTGGGCGATGATGAAGCGCCAGGAGCCGACCACGGCGGCGACCCGATCGGCGACCCGCTGGCCAAGGGTGGGATGGTCGTGCGCCTTCGGGTCTTCCGCCAGCCGCTTGCGCCGCAGGGAGCGCATCATATCCAACTCTTCCTGGGCCGTGTGGGCCGGGTCCTTCGGTGTGTGAGCCATGGCGATGCCCGATTCAATTCAGCGGCTGGGTGAAACATTCTAGCAACGTAGCCATATAGAGCCTAGTTCCGGCCCGCTGACAGCGGCGAAGCCCCGCACGGACCCTTGAAAGCCGCCGTCTTTGTCGTTAAGTCATCCGTTTTCCGGCCCGCCAGGGCCAATTCAGTCGCGGACCAGATCGGATCAGATCCATGGGCTACAAAGTTGCCGTCGTCGGCGCCACCGGAAATGTCGGGCGCGAAATGCTTGTCACCCTGGCGGAACGCAAGTTCCCGGCCGATGAAGTGGTGGCGCTCGCCTCGTCGAAATCGATCGGCAAGGAGGTCTCCTACGGCGACCGTCAGATCCTCAAGGTCAGGGACCTGGCGACCTTCGATTTCAAGGGCTTCGACATCGCCTTGTTCTCGGCCGGCGGCAAGACCGCCGAGATCCATGCGCCGCGCGCCGCCAAGGCCGGCTGCGTGGTGATCGACAACTCGTCCCACTTCCGCATGGACCCCGATATTCCGCTGGTCGTGCCGGAG
>CAZOBN010000148.1:0-7368 GCA_964577835.1 uncultured Rhizobiaceae bacterium | reverse complement strand
CTGAACCTGCTGCGCGCCTTCGCCCAGGGCGGCTACGCCGACCTGCACCGGGTGCACCGCTGGAACCTGGGCTTCGTCGAAAAGAGCCCGGCGAGCGAGAAGTATCGCAAGTTCGCGGATCGCATCGACGAGGCGCTCGGCTTCATGGAAGCCTGCGGCCTGACGTCGGAGACCGCGCCGCAGATCCGCGAGACCGATTTCTTCACCAGCCACGAGGCGCTGCTGCTCGGCTACGAGCAGGCGCTGACCCGTGTCGATTCGCTGACCGGCGACTGGTACGACTGCTCGGCCCACATGCTGTGGGTCGGCGACCGCACGCGCCAGCCGGACAACGCCCAGATCGAGTTCCTGCGCGGCATCAAGAATCCGGTCGGCATGAAGGCCGGCCCGACGCTCGACACCGACAGCTTCGTGCGGCTCGCCAATGCGCTCAACCCGCAGAACGAGCCCGGCCGCCTGACCGTCATCTGCCGCCTGGGCGCCGACAAGGTCGAGGAGAAGCTGCCGCACCTGATCCGCGCCGCCAAGCGCGAGGGCCTCAAGGTCGTGTGGTCGTGCGATCCGATGCACGGCAACACGGTGAAATCCTCGTCCGGCTACAAGACGCGCCATGTCGACCGCATCCTCGCCGAAGTGCGCGGCTTCTTCGCCGTGCACCAGGCGGAGGGCTCCTATGCCGGCGGCGTGCATTTCGAAATGACCGGCCAGGACGTCACCGAATGCATGGGCGGCGCCCAGGCGATCGGCGAGAGCACGATCGGCGACCGCTACCACACCCATTGCGACCCGCGGCTCAACGGCAGCCAGGCGCTCGAACTGGCCTTCGTCATGGCCGAAATGCTCAAGCGCGAGCGCTCGACCATTCAAAGCCAGCGAATCGCCGCCGTCTCCTAGCACTTCGACCCATTGGAGTTTAGACCTGGGGCGCACGGCGCATCGCCCGGCGGGTCGGCCCAAAGGGCCGCCAGCCATGGCCCGCAATCCAGCCGCGCCCGACACAAGAGCGATGCAGCCGAAGAACGAGGATATCCCGCGGCTCACCGACAGCTACTTCACGCGCACCCGCGAAATCGCCGCCAAATACGGCGACAAGCGCGTGACCTATGCGGTGTTCATGCGCCGGCCCGTGATCTTCGCGCCCAAGATCATGACCGACTGGCTGGAAGGGATCGCCAAGGCGCGCAGGGCCGAATTCCAGATCGAGCCGCGGTATCGCGAGGGCGAGTGGGCCGGTGCCGGCGAGCCGCTGATCTACATCACCGGGCCGCTCACCCAGCTCGTCGACCTGGAGACCATCTATCTGCAGAAGCTCGGCGCCACCTGCGTCGCCGCCTACAACGCCTATTGCATGTGCCGCGACTTGCCGAAGGTGCCGTTCCTCGCGTTCGACGCGCGCCACTGCGCGGGGCAGGAGATGGCCGAGATGATGGCCTACGCCGCCTCGGTCGGCTCCCAGGCGGCGCGCAAGGAGGTGGGTGCCATCGGCTTCACCGGCAATGCCAACGATGCGACGGCTCATTACTTCGGCAACGAACGCGGCTTCGGCACCATGCCGCACGTGCTGATCGGCTATGCCGGCTCGACGGTGCGCGCCGCCGAGCTGTTTCACGAAACCTATCCCGATCAGCCGATCACAGTGCTGGTCGATTACTTCGCGCGCGAGGTCAGCGATTCGCTCGCCGTGTGCCGGCGCTTTCCCGAGCTCGCCGCCGCCGGCAAGCTCTCCACGCGGCTCGATACCCATGGCTCGCGTTATGTGGAAGGACTCGGCCCGCAGGAATCCTACGCGGTGCTCGAGCGCCACAACCCAGGCGCCATCCGGCGCTACCGCAGCGAGGTCGAGCTCAAGCACATGGTCGGCACCGGCGTGTCGGCCGCTGCGATCTTCTGGCTGCGCGAGAAACTCGACGAGGCCGGCTTCGAAAACGTCAAGATCGTCGCCACATCCGGATTCGGCCCCGTCAAATGCCGCATCATGGCCGAGACCGGCGCGCCGGTGGATGTCGTCGGCACGGGGTCCTACCTGCCCGAGGATTGGCACGAGACCTACGCCACCTCCGACGCTATCGCCTATGATGGCGTCGCTTCCGTCAAAACCGGCCGCGAGTTCCTGTTCCGCAAATGACCGAACAAATCACCATCGCCCTTGCTCAGATCAATCCGACCGTCGGCGACATCGCCGGCAATCTGGCGAAGCTTTCCGCTGCGCGCGACGAAGCAGCAGGGCAGGGTGCCGACCTCGTGGTGGCGAGCGAGCTGGTGGTGTCCGGCTATCCGCCCGACGATCTGGTGCTCAAACCCGCGTTTCAGCAGGCGGTGATGGACTCGGTGACGGATTTCGCCAAGAGCACAGCAGGCGGCCCGGCCGTGCTGCTCGGCGCGCCCTGGAGAGAAGGTGGGGGGCGCGACAACGGCGCGCTGCATAATGCGGCGCTGCTCCTGGCGGACGGTGCCATCCAGGCGATCCGCTACAAGAACGATCTGCCGAACTACGGCGTGTTCGACGAGAAACGCGTGTTCCGGCCCGGCCCGCTGCCCGACGTCATCGGCTTTCGCGGGCTGCGCCTCGGCGTCATGATCTGCGAGGATATGTGGACGCCGACCGTGAGCGCCCATCTGCGCGGCCGCGGCGCGGATATTCTCATCGTGCCCAATGCCTCGCCATTCGAGATCGGCAAGGTCGAGCGCCGGCTCGGCCTGGCGGCGGCGCGCGTCGCGGAAACGCAACTGCCGCTGATCTACGTCAACCAGATTTGCGGCCAGGACGAACTGGTTTTCGACGGCGCCTCTTTCGCCTTCGCCGGCGATGGCACTCTCGCTTGCCGCATGCCGTCCTTCGCCGAGGGCCTGTCGCTCTTGCGCTTCCGTCACCAGGGCGGCTGGCGGCTGGAAAAAAGCGACATGGCGCCGGCGCCCGAACGGTTGGCCGCGATCTACGGCGCCATGATGCTCGGCTTGCGCGATTATGTGGACAAGAACCGTTTCCCGGGCGTGCTACTCGGCCTGTCCGGCGGCATCGATTCGGCGATCTCGGCGGCGGTGGCCGCCGACGCGCTCGGCCCGGACCGCGTGCACGGCGTCATGATGCCGTCGCCTTATACCTCTCAAGAAAGCCTCGACGATGCCGCGGCTTGCGCCAAGCTGCTTGGCGTGCGCCTCGACACCATCGCCATCGAGCCGGCGATGACGGCACTCGACACCATGCTGGCGCCGAGCTTCGCGGGTCGTAACCGCGACACCACCGAGGAGAATATCCAGGCGCGCGTCCGCGGCATCGCACTGATGGCGCTCAGCAACAAGTTCGGCCATATGGTGCTGTCGACCGGCAACAAATCCGAAATGTCCGTCGGCTATGCCACGCTCTATGGCGACATGTGCGGCGGCTATTCGGTGCTCAAGGACGTCTACAAGACCACCGTGTTCGAGCTGTCGCGCTGGCGCAACGCGAACCAACCGGTGGGCGCCAAAGGCCCACGCGGCCCGGTGATGCCGGAGCGGGTGATCACCAAGCCGCCGACGGCGGAGCTCAAGCCGAACCAAAAGGACGAGGACAGCCTGCCGCCCTATGTCGTGCTGGATGCCATTCTGCGCCTGATGATCGAGGAGGATCTCGGCGTCGGGGATATCGTCGCGCGCGGCTTCGACCGCGCCACCGTGGTCAAGGTCTGGCGCATGGTGACGATCGCCGAATACAAGCGCCGCCAGGCACCGCCCGGCGTCAAGATCACGCGCCGCGCCTTTGGCCGCGAGCGGCGCTATCCGATCACCAACGCCTTCAACGAGGCGGCACTGGCGGAGGCACCCGCCGGGGTCGCGCCCGCCAAGACGCTGCGGCCCAAGACATGAGTGTCAGGCCATGAGCGTGACCGTTCGTTTCGCGCCGTCGCCGACGGGACTGCTGCATGTGGGCAACGCCCGCGTCGCGCTGATCAATTGGCTGTTCGCGCGCCGCGAAATCCTGGAGGGACACGGCGGGCGATACGTGCTGCGCATCGACGACACGGACCGTGCGCGCTCGATGGCGGGTTTCGATGCCGCCATTCGGGAAGATCTGCAGTGGCTCGGCTTGCGCTGGGATAGCCTGGTGCGCCAGTCCGATCGCACCGCCGCCTATGAGCAGGCCATGGCGACATTGAAAGCCGCGGGCCGTCTCTACCCGGCGTACGAATCCGCCGAGGCGTTGGAATCCAAGCGCAGGCGCCAGCTCGCGCGCAAGCTGCCGCCGGTCTACGATCGCAGCGCGCTGAAGCTGACCGACGAGGATCGCCGCCAACTCGAGGCCGAAGGCCATCGGCCCCATTGGCGCTTCCTGCTCAACGACGGCACCGTCACTTGGCGCGACTTGGTGCATGGCGACGCGGCTTATGAAACGCGCCACCTGTCCGATCCTGTGCTGGTGCGCGAAGACGGCACGCTGCTCTACACCTTGCCGTCGGTGGTCGACGATATCGACCTCGGCATCAGCCATGTCATCCGCGGCGAGGATCACCTGACGAACACGGCGGTGCAGATCCAGCTTTTCGAGGCGCTCGGCGCGATGCCGCCGACCTTCGCCCATCTGCCGCTGATGACCGACATCGGCGGCGCGGGGCTGTCGAAACGGTTGGGTTCTCTGTCGTTGCGCGATCTGCGCGCCCAGGGCATCGAGCCGATGGCGTTGAATTCCCTGCTCGCCGCCATGGGCACGTCGGATGCGGTCGCGCCGCACGGCGCGCTCGACGATCTCGCGCGCGCCTTCGCCTGGGAGAAGTTCGGTCGCGCGCCGCCCAAGTTCGACGCCAAGGAGCTCGACGGCCTCAATGCCAAGATGCTGCACGGCATGTCGTTCGCCGAGGCGCAGCCGCGGCTGGCCGCCCTCGGTCTTGGCGATATCGACGAAGCCTTCTGGATTGCGCTGCGTCCCAACCTGTCGCACCTGGGCGAGATCGCCGACTGGTGGCAGGTCTGCCGCGCGCCGCTCGCGCCGGTGATCCACGAGCCCGACTTCCTCGCCCAGGCCGCCGCGGCTTTGCCCGACGGCGTGCTCGACGGCGAGAGCTGGCCGACCTGGACCAAGCGGCTGGCCGAGGCGACCGGCCGCAAGGGCAAGGCGCTCTACCAGCCATTGCGCCTGGCGCTGACGGGCCGCGAACATGGACCCGAAATGAAGAATCTGTTACCCCTTATCGGCGCCGCCCGGGCAAAGGCGCGTCTCTCCGGAAAAACCGCGTAGAATCAGAGGTTTACTTGGCTCTCGTCCTGCAGAATACGTTGACCAAACGCAAGGAGCCGTTCACGCCGCTGGATGCGGCGAACATACGGATGTATGTGTGCGGTCCGACGGTCTACGACCGCGCCCACATCGGCAATGCGCGCCCCGTCGTGCTGTTCGACGTGCTGTTCCGGCTGCTGCGCCACCTCTACGGCGCCGCGCACGTCACCTACGCGCGCAACATCACCGACGTCGACGACAAGATCATGGACGCCGCGAAGGCGCGCGGCATCGCCATCGACCTGCTGACCCGGAAGACCACCGACGATTATCACGCCGACATGGCGTCGCTCTTCGCCTTGCCGCCGAGCGTCGAGCCGCGCGCGACCCAGCATATTCCGCAGATGATCGCCATGATCGTCAAGCTGATCGCCGGTGGTCATGCCTATGTCGCGGACGGCCATGTCCTGTTCAGCGTCACCACCATGCCGGACTACGGCCGGCTGTCGAACCGCGACCGCAAGGAGATGATCGCCGGCGCGCGGGTCGAGGTGGCACCCTATAAACAAGATCCCGCCGACTTCGTGCTGTGGAAGCCCTCGGCGGACGACCAGCCCGGCTGGGACAGCCCATGGGGCCGCGGCCGGCCCGGCTGGCATCTCGAATGCTCGGCCATGTCCGAGGTCCATCTCGGCGAGACCTTCGACATCCACGGCGGCGGACTCGATCTGGTCTTTCCGCACCACGAGAACGAGATCGCGCAGTCGGTCTGCGCCCATGGCGGCAAGCCCTTCGTCAACATGTGGCTGCACAACGGCTATCTCACGGTCAACGGCGAGAAGATGTCGAAGTCGGCCGGCAACTTCTTCACGGTGCGCGACCTGCTCGACGAGGGCTGGGATGGCGAGACCATGCGCTACGCGCTGCTCTCCGCCCATTACCGCGCGCCGCTCGATTTCACCCGCGAGGCGCTCAAGCAGGCGAAGCAGGGCCTCGACCGTCTCTACATCGCGCTGCGCGACGCGGACGTCGCCGTCCAACCCGCGAAGGAGGTGCCTGCCGAGATGCTGGCGGCGCTGGAAGACGATCTCAATACGCCGCTCGCCATCGCGCAACTGCACGAACTTGCCACGGCCCTCAACCGGGCGACCAACGACCAGGCGCACGGCAAGGGACCGTCGAAAGAGGAATTGAAGGCGAAGCTGCTTGCGGCCGGTCGGCTGATCGGCCATTTGCAGCAGAATCCCAACGCGTTCCTCAAGGGACCTGTCCCGCGTTCTCTACAGCTTGAAGCACGCGCCGCAGGTTCGGCATCGGTAAAACTTAACGTGATTCTGGCGGACGAAACCATTGAGGCGCGTATAGCGGATCGTGCTAGAGCGAAGCAGGCGCGCGACTTCGCCGAAGCGGACCGCATCCGCGACGAGTTGAAGGAAAAAGGCATCGTGCTCGAGGACAAGCCGGGCGGCCGCACCGAATGGAGACGCGCGGGATGAGCGCCAAAAAGACCGAGTCGAAGAACGACAAGCGCGTCTATCTTTACGATTCGACTTTGCGCGACGGGGCGCAGACCCAGGGCGTCGACTTCAATGTCGCCGACAAGGTCGCCATCGCCCAGGCGCTCGATTCGCTCGGCATCGATTACGTCGAGGGCGGCTGGCCCGGTGCCAACCCGACCGATGACGCGTTCTTCGCCGAAACCTTCAAGCTCAACCATGCGCGGCTGACCGCCTTCGGCATGACCCGGCGCGGCGGGCGCAGCGCCGCCAACGATCCGGCGCTGATGGCGCTGTTCCAGACCACGGCGCGGGTCGTCACCATGGTCGGCAAGACCTGGGATTTCCAGGTCAAGGTCGCGCTCGGCGTGTCGCTCGACGAGAACCTCACCATGATCCGCGAGAGCGTTGCCTTGTCTTGCGAGCGCGCCGACGAAACGATGTTCGACGCCGAACATTTCTTCGACGGCTACAAGGCCAATCCGGACTATGCGCTGGCGGCGGCGAAGGCGGCCTACGAAGCGGGCGCGCGCTGGGTCGTGCTGTGCGACACCAACGGCGGCACGCTGCCCGACGAGATCGAGCAGATCGTCGGCGCGGTGGCGAAGCATATCCCGGGCGACCGCCTCGGCATCCATTGCCACAACGACACCGAGAACGCGGTGGCCAATTCGCTCGCCG
>CAZOBN010000147.1:0-7375 GCA_964577835.1 uncultured Rhizobiaceae bacterium | reverse complement strand
CCCATGAATCATGCTTTAACCGATTTGCGAATCCCCTAAATGACGACACGCCCTAATTCGAGATTTACGAATACAGCCTTCGCCGATCTTGAAGAATAAGCAGGAACCGATCGGGCCGGCCCAAGGCCGCACGGCGTGCTCCGGCATTTGGCGACGGTCTCGATGTCGACGGTCGGATCGATATCCTCGTCGACCACCACCACACAGCGGATGTCGGGGTGTGACGCGCTGCGATAGCACATTGGCGTTGGCTCGGCATTTGAACCGAATGCCGCGATTAACCAGCGCGTGATAGGCGCCGGCGAGCCTTGCGCCGCAGAAGTTCTAAGTCGTTAACCTGTCCAAGAAATGTCACTAGTCGCAGCGCCGGCTTAAGGGTTTTTTGTCCCAACGGAGAGCAGACTCATGCTCTCCACGACGGGGGATACGGGGAATGCGCGAATTCAAAGCTGCGCTGGCCGTTGCGACGGCCATGGTCCTGTTCGGCTGCGCGCCCATCGCGCTGACCGCGGGCAGCATCGCCGGGAGTGCCGGCGTCAATCACACCATGAGCGGGATCGCCTACAAGACGTTCACGACGCCGATGAAAAACCTGCGCGTCGCAACGTTGAAAACGCTGAACCGCATGGAAATGAAAGTCATCCAGGACGGCAAGACGGAGGCGGGCTGGGAGATCGCCGCCACTGCCGCCGACCGGAAGATCGAGATCGAATTGGAGGAGCTGACGCGGGCCACCACGCGCATGCGTGTCGTGACCAACAAAGGCGACTTCTTCTTCAAGGATGGCGCGACCAGCACGGAAATCATTCTGCAGACCGCGCAGATCGTCGAAAGTGCGACTGTGAAACGTTAGAGCGAACGGAGGGGTGCGATGAAACATCGAATGGTCATTCTTGCCGCGGTTGCGGCCTTGGCGCATGCCGGGGCGGCGCTCGCCCAGACCGCCACCGACACGGCGACAACGCCGCCAACGGCCACAGCGCCAACGGCCACGACGCCGACAACGAGTCGCGCCGGTGCCTATGACGCTTTGTCGGAGGGCAACAGGAAGATCGTGAGCGCCATCTACGAAGCCCAACTCGGCTCGCCCAAGGACGCCAGTGCCGGCACCTTGCTGACCAGGGACGAAATTGCGGCCATGCGCCAGAAAACCGGCTGGGGCAACGTCTATCGTCAGTTGCACGAGCAGGGCCTGGTGACCGAGAAGAACCTCGGCCAAGCGGTCAGCAGCTACAACCACAGCGTGAAGGCCGGCAGCAACGTGACGGTGATCAGCACCGCGGGCGGCGATCAGATCGCCATTCAAAAGGACAAGCGCGGCAGCACCGCTGCGCCGGTGGGCAAAGCCGGCACCGCGGCCAAGGCGAACAACGCCGCAGCAAAGGCCGTTCCTGCGAAATCCACCGTAGTGACCACCGCCGGCGGCAACGCCGCTACGGCGAGTGCGGCGGCGCAATCCTCGGCGGGCGGCGGCAACGGCAACGGGCTGGCCAGCGCCGCGAAGGCGAAGTAACGCACCACGGGAAGGGATGCGCGGCGGTATCCGCGCGCAACGACCACTGACCAAGTGGGAATGTGTCTCACCGTCCGGCTGCTTAAGCCGGGACGGTGTTTTTTCGGGCCTAGTACTCGGAATCACCGATGCCCGCGTCACCCCCCACCCTAACCCTCCCCCACAAGGGTGGAGGGGATTCGCAATGTTGCTCGATAACCTCCCCTCCCCCTCGATGGGGGAGGGCCGGGGTGGGGGTGACTCTTGCTTCAATGATAGCCAGTACTAGAGTCCCTCCGGGAAAGGCAGCCGGTCGCGGTATTTGTTCATCACGTCCATCAATAGATCGCGCTCGGTGCGGTTGACCTCGGGAAACTGGTCGCGCCACGCCCACGGCCGCACGGCGTAGAACACCGCCCGGCTGTTGGTATGATCCTTGGCCGCGCGGTTCTCCGGCGGCATGCGCGGATCGAGCGGCGTGCTCCAGCATTTGGCCACAGTCTCGATATCGATGGTCGGATCGACCCGCGTCTGCATGGCCCACACCACCTCCTTGAGGTTGGTCGGATCGATGTCCTCGTCCACCACCACCACATAGCGGCCGTTGCGCGCGCCGGCGGCGCAGCTCATCGCCGCCATGGCCGCTTGCTTGGCATGGCCGGCATAAGCTTGCTTGATCGCCACCACCAGCAGATAGCCGGTGTGGAAATAAACGCCGGTCACGTTGGGCACGCCGGCCGCTTCGATCTGGTCCCACACCAGGCCGGCGCGCTGCGAGATGCCATGGGTCGGCGCGCCGAGCCACATCGGCGCCTGATTGAGCAGGATCGGATCGTTGCGGTAATAGACCGCCTTGATCTTGATAACCGGCTGCTTCTCGCCGGTGCCGCGCGTGCCGCCGGTGTAATAGCCGGGCCATTCGCCGAACGGGCCTTCCTCGCGCGATTCGACGTCGGGCGGCGGCACTTCGCCCTCGATCGCCACTTCGGACCAGGCCGGAATCGGCAATCCGGTGATCGGCCCCTTGATCACGTCGAGCGGCCGGCCGCGCCAGCCGCCGGCATAGTCGAGCTCCGACTTGCCCCAGGGGAATTTCACGCAGGAGCTGTGGAACACCAGAGGATCGCCGCCGAACACGGCGACGACGGGGCAGGCCTTGCCCTGCTTCCAATAGCGCTGGCAGATCTCGCGGCCCTGCTGACCCGGGCTCATCCACAGGCCGAGCGTGTTTTCGTCGTGCACCTGCATGCGGTAGGTGCCGACATTGACGTAGCCGCTTTCAGGATCGGCATTGATCAGCGAATCGCCGGTGCCGATATAGCGCCCGCCGTCCTTCGAATGGGAAATCAGGGAGGGGAATTTCAGCATGTCGATGCCGTCGCCCTCCATGGCGTTCTCCATGACGGCACCGGTGTTGACGAAGCGCGGCGGCAGCGGCTTGATGCCCTTGATGGTGCGCACGAGTTCGCGCACCAGCTCGAGCCTGGTCTTCTCGGGATTCAAGCCCATCGAGATCGCCGCGTTCTTCTTGCTCGCGACGCCGAGGCTGATCACCCGGAATCCCTTGGGATAGCCCTTGATCTTGTCGAACATCAGGAGCGGCGGATCGGCGATATGCTCGGCGGTCGCCTCGGTGAGCGCCCCGATTTCGAGATTCCAATCGGCATTCTCGATTTCGAGATACTGACCGCCGGCCTTCACCAAATCCACATAACCTCGCAGGTCGTGATATTCGACGGTCATCGTCTCTCCCTTTCATCATGGGCGGCGCTTACGTCGGTGATGCGCGCCGCCGTTTGTGCCGCGATCGTTCGTCCCATCACGCATCCGCCCCGCCGCACCCCCCACCTAACCTCCCCCACAAGGGGGGAGGAACAGATATGTGGCTCGCTCGGTTGGAGCTCCTGCCGCTGGGTGGTGAGGAATAGGTATGGGGCCTGCTCAGGTAGGACTCCTCCCCCTCGATGGGGGAGGATGGGTGGGGGCGATTCTGTCCGCGATGCCGCATCATTCGGTCGCGACCTGATGGTGCATCGCGATCTCCTGGCCCGTTTTCGCCGAGTCCAGGATAGCGAAGCAGACTTCCAATGTCGCGGTGCCCCAGGCACCGTCGTGGAACACCCGGCGGCCCTCGACGATACCCTCGTACATTTCGTTGAGCTCGGCGAGCCGGCCGCGCAGGTCGTGACCGATCGTCAGTTCTTCCTTGCCCTTGTTGCCGTAGACCAGCAGGCCCTGGGGCGATTGCCGGATGGTGGCATCCTCGCAGCTCACCACGATCAGGCCGAAGAACGGCTGAACGCGCGCCACCTCGTCGCCATAGGGCTTGCTGCCATGGCCGCCCGCGGCGGCGCCATAGCGGCCCTTCTCCTTGTCAGCGTCGAGCCGCTTCTGGCGCTCCGCCTTGGGCAGCTTCGCCAGTTCGAGATAGGCGGCTCGGCGGCGCGCATTCAACCCGGGATCGCGCGCCTGACCGCCCTCTCCGGACCACCAGAACAGCTCGGCGGTGTCGAACAGGCTGCGCCCGTCATAGACCAGGGTCGCCGGCACGCCGCTCTCGAACTGCAGATAGACGATGTAGCCGCCCTCGACGCCGGTCACGCCGTCCGGGATCGTCGTGGCCCGCACGCTTTTGACGAGTCCGCCGCCGATCTGGCGCACGACGTCGACCTGATGGGGCCCCTGGTTGAGCACCGGCCCGTGATTGGCCTCGAGCTCGGAGAGCAGCCTTGGGCGGTGCATGAATTCGTTGAAGTTCCAGCTATTGATCATGCGCAGCGGGCCGCACTGTCCGCTCGATACCAGCTCGTAGATCTTGCGGATCGGCGCGTCGAAGCTGTGGGTATGGCCCGCCATCAGCTTGATGCCGCCCTTTTTGGCTGCCTCCACCATGGTGCGGCAATCGGCGAGCGACAGCGCCATGGGTTTCTCGACGATGACATGCTTGCCGTATTTCGCCGCCGCGAGCGTGTGCTCGAGATGCATCCAGGGCGGAGTCGCGATATAGACCACGTCCACATCGGATTCGCGGCACAGCGCTTCCGCGTCGGCATAAACCTGGCCGCCGAATTCCTGCTGAAACGCCGCGGTGGCGTGGCCGCGCGGATCGGCCGCCGCCGCGATCTCCCACGGCAGGTCGGGCGCATGGCGCAACTCGCCGATGACATGGGCGGTCGCTTGGCCGAGGCCGATGAATCCCAGGCGGAGCTTTTTCTTCGGTGCCATGCGTGAACGCCCGCCCCCTCTGATGCCGCCTACTCGGCCGCCGCCGGCCCGCGCGGCCGCTTCTGCTTCCAGAGCTGGTGATGATCGACGTTGTTGGGTACCACCTCCGACACGACCACGAGGTCCGACATGTCGTTCTCGGACTCGGTCCGGATCTCGTGCAGCGGCCTCTCGCCTCGTTCGATTGCCTCCATCGCTTCGAGAAGCTGCCGGCGTGCCTGGACGATGATGACGTCCGTGGTGCCCAGATACTCCCGCGTCCGGTCATGGACCGGGCCCTGGGTCTCGACCGCGAAGGAATCGTGGGCGATGAAGAAGCCGCCCATGCCGGTGAAGGTCTTGGTCTGCATCTCGTCGCGATTCTGCAGATAGCGGTTGCGCTGGTTACGCACGAGATGGCCGTCCGGCGTCACCTCCTCCGTCATCTTCTTCATGTGCATTTCTTTGTTGAGCGGACGGTTGCGGTTGAAGCCGATGTCGAAGCGCAGATGGCACGTATCGTCGATCGGCACATGCCAATTGACCGAATAGCCCTCGCCGATGCGCCCCTCGTTGCCGACGATCGCCGATTTGTTGGGCATCAGGAAATTGGTGATGCGCACATATTTCTTGTCCTCGCCCGCCTTGCGCACCGAGTAGATTCGGATACCGAACTCGGTCGGCTCCCATTCGATGGTGGGGCGCTGGTCGCCTTTGTAGAACTGGTCGGCGGATTTGTCGCTGCCCGGCACCTGGCGCCGGTCGACCTGGCTCGCGGGGCGATGCAGATAGGACAGGTGCGACGGATCGATGTCGCCTTCCACCGCCTGCAGCCAATTCGACTCGACGATGTATTTGCTGACGTTGCGGTGAAGCGGGTTCTGCTTGAGGAATTCGTAATCCGGGAAGACCGGCGCCGTGCCCTCGCCCATATAGGTGAAGATCAGGCCCGAAACCTCGTGGCACGGATAGGCCTTCATCTTCACGTCGTCCTTCAGCCGGCTGCCATCCGGCTCGGCCGGAGTCTCCAGGCATTTGCCGGTCACGTCGTAGAGCCAGCCGTGATAGAGGCAGCGCAGTCCGCCGTTCTCGATGCGGCCGTAGCTGATGTCGGCGCAACGGTGCGCGCAATGCTTGCCGAGCAGCCCGACCCGGCCCTGCTCGTCGCGGAACAGGACGAGATCCTCGCTCAAGATGCGGATCGGCATCGGCGCGCCGCCCTCGGGGACGTCGCCGCTCCGGGCGATCGGCTGCCAGTAACGGCGCATCAGCTTGCCGCCCGGCGTGCCGGGACCGGTTTCCGTCAGGAGCTTGTTTTCTTGCGCAGTCGTCATGTCTCACCTCGCAACAACAGGGGGCTCGCGGGCACAAAGAACTAAAACGCGGTTTAGATTTACCCCGTAACCGTATGGTCCTTCGGTGTTCGGTCAGGCCGAGTGCCGTCGCGCCGTCAATTGGGCCAGAGCGACAGGTCCTCGCGCGGAAACTGCACCGGCACGCGCTGCCCCTCCGACAGCCTCTCGCGCCGCGCCGCATAGGCCACCACCGTCTCGTTGCCGATGCGCAGCCAACACTCGTAGCGGTCGCCGAGGAACAGCAGGGTTTCGACCGTGCCCTCGACCACATTGTCGGCGCCGGCCGCGGCCGAGCCCACGCGGATATGCTCGGGCCGGATGCAGGCTAAGACGGGCCGGCCGACATGATCGAGCGAAGCGGGCGACGTGCTGCGCAGCAGCACCGCGGCGTCGCCGATGCTGATCTCCGCCGCGCCGTCGAGGATCTGGGACACCTTGGCGGAAATCCGCGTGGTATGGCCGATGAAATCGCGCACGAACGGCGTCGCCGGCCGCTCGTAGAGCTCGAGCGGCGTGCCCACTTGCTCCACCTTGCCGGCATTCATCACGGCGATGCGATCCGACAGGCTGAGCGCCTCCTCCTGGTCGTGAGTGACCAGGATAACCGTGACGCCGACACGGCGCTGCAAGAGCTTGAGCTCGCCGCGCATTTGCTCGCGCAATTGCTTGTCGAGGTTGCTGAACGGCTCGTCGAGCAGCAGCACGTCCGGCTTATAGACGAGCGACCGCGCCAGCGCGACGCGCTGCTGCTGGCCGCCGCTCAGCATGGGTGCCGGACGGTTTTCGACGCCTTCGAGGCCGACCAGGCGGATGATCGCAGTGACCGCCTCGCGAATCTGGGCCTGGGACTGATTGCGTACCTGCAACGGGTAGGCGACCGTCTCGAACACCGTGAGGTGCGGCCAGATGGCATAGGACTGGAACACCATGCCCATGTTGCGCTTCTGGGCCGGCACGAACACGTTCGCCGAGGACGAGAACAGCGGTCGATCATGCAGCAGGATCTCGCCCGAGTCCGGCTGATCGAGGCCGGCGATCTGACGCAGCGTGGTCGACTTGCCGCAGCCGCTCGGGCCGAGCAGGGCGAAGATCTCGCCCTGGCCGATATCGAGGCAGAGATCGTCGACCGCCCGGAACGATCCGAAGCTTTTGACGATGTGATCGAGCCTTAAAATCCGCTTATCCATCAGACAAATCCTCGATCAACCCAGTTACGATCGGCACGCGGAATCGGCGACGGTTCAAATCTTCAGGTTGAAGACGCGGCGGGCGTTATCCTCGAAGATGTTCTTCTTGTCCTTGGCGGTGAGCGAGGCGATGGCGT
>CAZOBN010000146.1:0-7455 GCA_964577835.1 uncultured Rhizobiaceae bacterium | reverse complement strand
CGCCGGGATGGGGGAGGGCCGGGGTGGGGGTGACTCTTGCTTCAATGATAGCCAGCACTAGGCGGGGTGCAGCTTTATGTCTCATCCGACTTAGAATTCCGTCCAGGGCATGATTAATGCCGAAAGGCCGGTTGGCTTCCGAAACCGGCTTCATGTATGACATAAGGGCCGCTCCGGGCAGCCATGGCCCCGCAGCCATGGTTCGGCCCGGCATCCACGATCGTTCAATCCACCAGGGGCTGCACGCTGAGGGTCTGGTGGCGAGCCGTAAGGACAGAAGAGGGCCATGAGTCAGCAAGCCTTTACGGTGGTTTTGGCGAGTACCGGTCAAGAATATGAGATCGGCGCCGGCGAATCGATCCTGCAGGTCTTGCTCGACAACGGCGTGAATGCCGCATCATATTGTCGCGAGGGCGAGTGCGGCACCTGCGTGGCGAAAGTGCTGGAAGGCGAGCCTCATCACAAGGACTTCGTGCTGAGCGAGAGCGAGCGGGCCTCCCATCGTGTGATGGCGATTTGTGTTTCCGGCAGCAAGTCCAAGAAACTGGTCCTCGACCTGTGACGGATCGGCGCAGTTGCCGGAAATCGAATTGGAACGCTTGTACGCGAGGATATTGCTTCCGGTCTCCGCACGTTCGCAGAACCCCGCAGAGCACAAAGGCGCGGAGACAAGTGCGGTGTCGTCGAATGGGAGCTGACTTCGCGCTCGGTCCTTTCTGAGGAACGCTCGACATTCCATCGCTGGAGTTGCCCAATTGCGCTCAGCGAAGATAGGCTTCGCTCGCATAGCAGCGCATCATTTGCTGGCTGTTAAAGCGCGGACCGATCTTGCTGATGGCCTCCTTCATCATCCAGATCCAGTGGCCGCGGTCGTCGTAATAGAGCGGCAGGACAGTTCCTTCGAGCTTGTCGAAGAGCATCCTGGCATGATCCCCGTCGTTGCCTCCGTCGCGGCCGATCGCCCAGCCGGTCACGCCTTCGATACAAGCCTCGACCCACCACCCATCGAGTATGCTGAGGTTGAGGACTCCATTCAGCGCCGCCTTCATTCCGCTGGTGCCGGACGCCTCGAGCGGCGGCAGAGGGGTGTTAAGCCACACGTCCGCGCCCGCGACCAAAAGCTTTGCCAGGGCCAGGTCATAGTTGGGCAGGAACGCTATCGCGATATCGCCCTTCAACTGGCGCATATAGTTGTGGATCTGGCGAATGAGGGCTTTGCCGCTGCCATCATGCGGATGCGCCTTGCCTGCCAATACCACCTGAAACGGCCGCGCGTGGTGGATCGCGCGCAGCCGTTCCATGTCGGCAAACAGCAGATCGGGACGCTTATACCCCGTCATGCGCCGGGAAAAAGCGATGAGCGGAAGGTCCGGTTGCATTTCGACGCCTGCCAGGGTCCCGATTGCGGCCAACAGCTCGTCCTTCGCCTGCATGTGGGCGCCCCACACTGCTTCATCCGGCAGTTGATCCGCGATGGCCAGTTCTTGCGGGCCGTGACCCCAGTTCGGTGCGACGCCCTGGAAAAGCCGGGCGAAAGCCGGATGGGTCCAGGTCGGGACATGCACGCCGTTCGTGACAGCCCGAATGCTGTAGCCCGGGAACATCTGGCGAGCCGTCTCGGCATGGCGAATCGCCACCCCATTGACATAGCCGCTGAGATTGAGCGCCAGCCGTGTCATATTGAGAGAGTCCGCCCCTGCGACGAGCTTCACCTGATCGATTTCGATGAACCCGCCGAGTAGCCGCTCCGCGTCGCGATAGTTGAAGCGATCATGCCCCGCCTCGACCGGCGTGTGCGTGGTGAATACGCAGCGGTCGCGAACCCGATCTGCATCGTACCGGTATACGCCGACGGGCCGGCCGGGCGCATGCGGATGCTGCCGCAGCAGGGAGAGGGCGAGGAGCGCGGCATGGCCTTCGTTCAGATGGTATGTCTCCAACTCGAAGCCGAGCGCGTCTAGAACCCGCTCGCCGCCGATACCAAGAACGATCTCTTGCTTGAGTCTATAGATGTCATCTCCGCCATAGAGCCGGTCGGTTATCGCCCTGTCGGATGGATCGTTGTGCTCGTTCCGGGTGTCCAGCAGCAGAATTGGTACCGGGTAGCCGACGGGCGAGGTCAGAACGTGCAACCACGGCCGAATCCACACCGCACGGCCCTCGATCCGAACGGCGACCGCGGCGTCGAGAGGACTCGCATAATCCGCCAACTCCCAGGGATCGGCGTGGTCGACCTGTTGCCCGTCTGCGTCTATCTCCTGACGCAAGTAACCCTCTCGGCTGGCGAGAGTCACGAACACGACGGGCAACGCCAGATCGGCGCAAGACCGGGCGGTATCGCCGGCCAAGACGCCGAGCCCGCCGGAATAGGTGTGCATTTCCGGACGGAGCGCAATTTCCATCGAGAAATAAGCCACGCGTGTGCGTGGCAGAAATGGGTCGATCGACGACACTATTTGTGCTCCGCTCATCGCCTTCTCCCGTTCGACTCGTTTCTGAGTAGTATCGAGAATGGCACGGATCTGATCGAGGCCATCCTTGTCAAACCCACATCGATGGAATAAACGCTGGCTGCAAACCAGAGGCGGTTCGGAATGACTATCGCCTTACGCCATGGCCCCGATGGTGGCGCGGAACCGGGCGAGCGCGTAGCCGAAGAGAGCCGAGCCTATCACGGCGAGCGCGAGGAATTGCGGCCAGACGATCGCCAACAGCTCGGTTTATCGGGCCTGCAGTGGCGGGTACTATCATCGTCGCTGGCGGCATTGAAATTGCTTTTGCGGTTAATGCCAAAACCTGTCTTGCCCTGATCGGAGCTCTGTGGGCGATTGATGTCGCGCCACAAACACGCGAGCACACGGTATATCTTGGCATGTTTTCTCAGATCGGTGCCGGTTACACATATGTTTCCGCGCATCGTGGCATTGGTCGCGCCAAGAACAACGAGGCACCCAAGCGGTACCCCTTGAAAGCGGGCCTTGCATAGTCGGACAGCAGGCGAGCAAAAAGGCCTCCCAGATCGCGCCAGCGGTCCTGCCGCCAACGCCAAATAGAAATCGCCTAGGTGAGCAGGGAAGCTACCCCGGAAGTGCTGGAGCCTGATTCGTCAATTCTGATTCGGCGAGGGATTTCCTACGAGAGGCTTTTGTGATTCAAGATGCAGACTGGATTGGAGGCCAGGGGGCAGCCCGTCCGCCGCGCCATCCGGGCCGCCGGCGCCAAGCTCATCTTCCTGCCGGCCCTACAGTCCCGATCTCAATCCCATCGAGCAGGTCTTCGTCAAGCTCAAGGCGCATCGGTGCAAAGCCGACGAGCGATTCGTGGAGGCAACCTGACGCCGAATTGGCACCCTGCTCGACCGCTTCACGCCGGACGAATGTGTTAACTACCTCCGAAACGCCCGATACACGTCAATCTAAATGGATCAGGCTCTGGCTAGCACTCGTGCCGCGCATTCGGCGTGCACTTCGTTCTTAGCGATTGCCGTGCCCGCCGTTCTTGTTCGGACAATTCGGATGGTAATCCATCCGGCACTCCGCTCCAACCTTATCCATCGTGGCATGAAAGTCGCGGTGAATGGCGGGATTTTCGTCCTCGAATTCGATCTGCCCGCCGCCCAATTTTACGCTGGTCTGCGATGCGTTGCCCCCGTTGGGGCTACGCATCGCAGATTTGAAGCGCCAGTTGCTCCAGCGCAGCGCGAGATAGCGCGCCGGCTCCGCGCCGGCGTTGAAGTGCTGGTGAAACCACTGGTCGGGCGGCACCACGACGCTGCCAGGCCCCCAATCGACCTGCTTGGGCTCGCTGCCTTCCGGCCACAGCATCGAATAACCCTTGCCGCTCAAGATAATGACGTGCGCGCCCGGCCCATGCTTGTGGGCCTTTTTATAAGTTCCGACCGGGAATTCCGAAATGTGCGCGCCCATGGTCTGGCCCGCAAGAGCGAGCATGACAGTCGTGCTGTCTTTGCCGCGCTCACTGTAATCGCTCAGTTTTATGCCGCGGGTATCCGGCACAAAGTTCGTGCTCAAGAAGCGGCCATATCGTTCGCCCTCGCCGCTGAAATACTCGGGCGAATTGGGATCGAAGCGGTCGTCGAACACGAAATCGCAGTCGAAGATGAAATCGACATTGTGGAACAGCTTCATCATGAAGCAGCAATTTGTCACCGCGAAATACCGCGCTGGCTCGCTGCCGCTGCTGTTGAAGTGCTGGTAATAGGCGTTCATCGGGATGGCGAACAGGCTGCCCGGGCCCCATTCGAAGGAATGTTTCCGTCCATCCTTCTGCCACACCGTCGTATTGCCATGGCCCTTGGTGACGTAGACCATCTCCTCGTACATATGTTTCAGCGGCTTGGTTTTTCCGGCCGGCGGAATCTCGCAGACATAGGCGTCGTTGACACCGCCGGTCCCTTCGAGAATGACGAACGCGGCCGGCACGCCTTTAAGGTCCCAGTAGGCGAGCTCGACCT
Source organism: uncultured Rhizobiaceae bacterium (assembly GCA_964577835.1). Classification (GTDB taxonomy): domain Bacteria; phylum Pseudomonadota; class Alphaproteobacteria; order SMXQ01; family SMXQ01; genus CAVVYA01. The sequence goes on along the minus strand of CAZOBN010000146.1, from coordinate 2,981 downwards.
TATCGATGTCGTCGATGAAAAAACCGCGCACCACCGGGATCTTTTGCGCATCGCACCAGGTCTTATGGGCGTCGTATTGCGCCGGACGGGGCGGCGAGTCTTTCGGATCGGCTAAGACATTCATCGCTATTGCTCCTCTCGGTTCCGGGCGTCGATCCGGCGGCGGTGATGCCATGGCCAGTCTCGAATACAGTGGACTGCTTCATTTATGCCCGCGAATGACGCAGATCGGATCCCCTTCTCGCGTCGCACAACCTCGATCCCGTCTTTTAGCACGAGGCGTCACCCCCCGAAGCGGCGGCGGTCAGAGTTAAGCTCTGCATCGATGAAGAGCCCACGCTGGGTGCTCAGCGCGGGCGCATGCGGTGCGTCTCGAACGCATCAACGTCTTATTATGTGCGCCGTTATTTTCCCCCGGTGCTTCGCGGTTGACATCCTTTTAGCGTCCCAGCATCTCCTTCAGCCAAACGCGGACCTCTTCCTTCGTCGTCGTGGTAAACGTCCAGTCGTAGGTATCGAAGTATTGCGTCCCCGGGCGAGGGATATCCGCGGCTGGCACAAAGCTGGCTTCATCGATGTCGTTGCGCGTCGGTGACGTCTTGGTCGCGCGTGCCCAGACTTCAAGGCCCTCCTTGGAAGCGAGCCAGTTCGCAAAGAGCTTGGCGGCGGCGGAATGCGGTGCCCCCGTGAATATGGCCACCAAACCGAAACCAGCCGACACCGAGTATCGCAAATCGGGCAGCTCACCCATGACGGTAACGGGCAGCCCTTCCTTCCGCATGGTTTCCACCTGGTCACTTTCGGCGGTGAGGGCAATTGGATAGGTGCCGCGCAGCAGCCAATCCGTGAGCTGTCGTGTGTCTCGGCTGATCACGACCTTCTGGTCGACATAGAGCTGCTTGACGAACTCTTTGCCTAAATCAACGTACAACTGAGCGGCCAGATTGCTGCCGCTACCGGGCACCGTGGGGTCCTGGGTGGAAATCTTGCCCCGCCACTTGGGATCGAGCAAATCTCGTGCAGAACGCAGGTCGCCCGGCTTCACCCTGTCGGTGTTGATATAAAACGACGACGACACCGTATTCGTCAGTCTCAGCACATATTGCTGCTCTGGATCGGAGAACCATAGCTCCCCTTTCTTCCACTTCGATCCATCCACCACCTCGGGCATGATCAACTCGGGCCGCAGCGGGATCAGCATCTTTTCCTTATAAAAGATCGTCGCCATCGACTGGATGCCGCCGATGGTCACGTCCACCGTGTAACGTCCGGCCCGGCGCTCGGCGCGCAGCTTATCGGCCGCCTCGCTCGTGCGGCCTCCGAGATACTCCACCGTGATGCCATAGCGCGCCGTAAAGGCGGCGGGCAGCGCTTTGCGTACCTCGGAATCCGGTGGGCCGATGACGACCACTTTGCCTTCACGCTTCGCCGCGGCAATGAGCTCATCCCACGCGGGCGCGGCCGCTTGCGCCAGGGACACCCAGCAGAGCGCCGCCAAGGCCGCCAACCCCGCGGTCACGCCGCCAAGGCCAGTCGCGGCGCCATAATACCTGCTCATCATTTGTGTTCTCCGCTCGTGTTAGCCCAATACGCGGGTCACTGCCGAATAATGGCGTGACCTATGCGAAGCGGCTCCTAAGCCCGCAATGTCGACTTTTAGCGCGATAGACATGATCAACATTCTAATTGGCGGCCCGGCGAGCGTTGAGCTCGCGTGCGAGCCTTGCCTGTCCGGTCGATACCGGGATCACGATTTTTCTGTTTCTCACGGGATCCCGAAGCACACCCAAAGGCTCACCCCCATTTTGAACGATCACGATTTGCTCACGGAGCATTTTGCGATAAAGCGCGACCCCGCGATCCGAAACGCCCAAGTGTTCCAAAGTTCGGTCGCAAATTGCCCCCTGAGTCTCCCATGCCATCGCATCCTGATTGGCAAACGTGCTCAGGTCATATTCGCCGTTACCTCCTTTGTACGAAGGCAAATACTCGACAGGCGGCGAGGCATTCGACACCGTCTGCTCTCTTTCCGAGGGTGTAAATTCGGCCCAAAAAATCTTCGTGTGCGTGTCGTCCACCGGCACACGAAAATGCATGACAAGGCGTTCATGCTGCGGCGCCAGCAAGATCAAAGGGAAGATGACGGGATGGCCAAATTCTTTCTCGGGGCGATCGCCGCCATAGGTGCGAACCTTGCGCACCCCTGCCCAGGTCTCCTCCCGCACGACCTCGAAGTCGTAATGTTCGATGGGGCGGTAATAGTAAGCTGCCTGGTCACCCAAGCCTTGCATGTGCATCATATGGCCATGCAAATAATAGGTGTGAGTGGTGTCCACCGAGTTTTCCATCACCTGCAACCAATTGCATTCAAGCTCTGGATGCACGACGATCCCCCGGCAGCCGTCATCTCGAACGAGGACTTCCCAGCGGGGCAGTAGAGGTGCAGGGCGGGGGCCTAGATAGGCCCAGATGATCCCGGCAAGCTCTTCGACCGGATAGGCTTGCTGACAGACTTCATTTCTGAGAGGGCTGTTCGCTGGTTCAAACGGCTGCTCCAAGCAGGCGCCCGTCGTGTCGTACTTCCAGCCATGGTAGGGACATCGTAGGCCGTCCTCCTCGACGAAGCCGTAATAAAGCGATGCCCGCCGGTGGGCGCATTGCTCGGCAAGCAAGCCAAGCTTGCCTCGCTCGTCCCGAAATAGAACGAGGTTCTCACCTAGGATTCTCACCCTTTTTTTGGGTCTCTCCGTCGATATTTCCGCGGCAACGCCGACCGGATGCCAATAACGCCGGAAAAGATTTCCCGTAGGCGTTCCCGGTCCCACGCGTGTCAGAAAATCATTCTCTTCGACTTTAAGCATTTGCGATCTCCATGATCTACAGCGCTACCACTGGTTCCGCCAACGGAAGCCATCACGCGCAGCTAAGAGTCCGTTTGGGAAATCGGTGATTGAGGGATTGCCGTCGTGGTCTTGGTATGA
>CAZOBN010000145.1:0-7462 GCA_964577835.1 uncultured Rhizobiaceae bacterium | reverse complement strand
TCCATCTGCCTCGTCGCCGCAATCGTCTGGTGGATCTTATGAGTCTGGACCCTAGATGCGTGCGGCCAGGCCGCCGGCTCGGCGATGAACCGCCGAGCCATCAAGAAACGGGAGCGTCAGCCGTGCGGAGACAAGCCGAGGCAAGCCGCGAACAGCGGACGGTGTTGGTGGTCGAAGACGATGTCCTGCAGCGCGAGGAAATGTTGGATGCGCTGACCCGCGACGGCATGCGGGTGGTCAGCGCCGTGAACGGCTTCGCGGCGATGCATCAGATCCGCCGTTCGCGCCCCGCCGTGGTCGTGCTCGATCTCAAAATGCCCGGCCTCGACGGTCTGCAGGTCGCGCGCCTGATCCAAACCCTGGATTACGAACCCAAGATCATCCTGGTCTCCGGCTATGCCAAGCAGATCTCACGGGCGCATCAGGAAGATCTCGGCGTCTTCGCCATCGTCGAGAAGCCGATTCTGTTTTCCGTGCTGAGGCGCTTCATCCGCGAGGCGATCGGCGAAGAGATCGACGACCAATCGACCGGCCGTATCCGATAAGCGCGGCGCGGCGAACCGCCTTCCCCTGCGGCCCTACTCGTCGTAGGCGACGAGCGAGCGAAACGGCACGTCGAGCTTGTCGCGGCCCTTGAGGAAGGTCAGCTCGATGATCGTGGTGGCGCCCGCCACGTCGGCGCCGACCTTGCGCAGCAATTGCACCGCCGCCGCCAACGTGCCGCCGGTTGCCAGCAGATCGTCGAGCAGCACGACCCGTTGCCCCGGCCTCACCGCGTCAGTCTGGATTTCGATCGTATCGCTGCCGTACTCCAGGTCGTAGGTGTGGGGCACGGTGGGACCGGGCAGCTTGCCGCGCTTGCGCAGCATGATGAAGCCGCAACCGAGCGCCAGGGCGAGCGGTGCCGCCACCAGAAAGCCGCGCGATTCGATGCCGGCAAGCAGATCGGGCTTCTGCGGCTCGACCGACGCGCGCAACCGATCGACCGTGGCGCGCCACGCCGCCGGGTGAGCGAGCAGGGTCGAGATGTCGTAGAACAGGATTCCCGGCTTGGGAAAATCGGGGACCTGTCGGATGTGCTCTTTCAAATTCATGACGGGCTCTGGGGTTCGCGGCGGATGGGAGCGCGGGGCGCGGCGCGTGCGGATACTAGCCGAGCCGGCTATGGCCGGCAAATTGGCGCGATGCGGCGGTCTAGGGCTTCAAAAACGGGCGGACCCTGATAGACTGCCGCCGGGCCGGTTGGCGGTCTTGTCGTTATGAACCCGAGGCTGCCAGAAGCGCCGAGATGAACAAAGTTGCCATGACGATCGCTGCCGTCGTCCTCGCGGCGCTTGCCGCGCTCTGGATGATCGACAGCGGATTCCTCGAGCGGGCGCAGAACGGCGGCTCTTCCGGTTCAGGGCAGAATTTCGTCACCATCGGCACCGGCGGCGTCACCGGGGTCTATTATCCGGCGGGCGGCGCCATCTGCCGGCTGGTCAACAAGAGCCGCGACAGCCACGGCCTGCGTTGCGGGGTCGAGAGCACCAGCGGCTCGATCCACAATCTCAACGCCATCCGCAACGGCGAGATGGACCTCGGCATCGCCCAGTCCGACTGGCAGTTTCATGCCTTCAACGGCACCGGCGCCTTCAAGCAGGTGGGACCATTCGAGGATCTGCGCGCGGTCTTCTCCATCCATAGCGAGACCTTTACGGTGATCGCGCGGCGCGATTCCGGCATCAAGACATTCCAGGATCTCAAAGGCAAACGGGTCAATGTCGGCGTCCCGGGCTCCGGTCAGCGGGCGACCGCCGCGGTCGTGCTCGATGCCTTCGGCTGGACCATGAAGGATTTCGCGGCGGCCAGCGAGTTCAAGCCGGCCGAACAGGCGCGCGCCCTGTGCGACAACAAAGTGGATGCGACGATCTATGTCGTCGGCCATCCCAACGGCGCGATTCAGGAAGCGACCACGACCTGCGACACGGTGATCGTCGACGTGGCCGGACCGGAAATCGTCTCGCTGCTCGCCGATCGTTCCTACTATGCGCCGGCCACCATTCCAGGCGGTCTGTATGACGGCAACGGCGAGGACATCAGCACCTTCGGCGTCAAGGCCACCCTCGTCACATCGGCCAAGGTCAGCGAAAAGACGATTTACGAGGTGGTCAAGGCGGTGTTCGACAATTTCGACGAATTCCGCAACCTGCACCCGGCCTTCACCTATCTCGACCCGAAGCGACTGCCGCTGGAAGGGAATTCGGCGCCGTTGCATCCCGGAGCCGAACGTTATTTCCGGGAAAAGGGGCTGCTGTGACGCGATGCAGCCGGTCCGCTAACGAGCGACGACGCTGACCGGCGCGGCCAGCTCGCTGTGCATCATCAGGTCCGACACGCTCTGCGGCTGAGTCGGCCGGCAGAAATGGTAGTAGCTGGAAACCGTGGCGAGCATGATGCCCAAGGCGAAACCGTATAGAAACGAGCGACGGGGGTTCATCGGGACCTCTGATATTGGCGGGGATCGCCGGGCAAAATTGATAACCGAAGCACCGTCGGAAGAAAATGGCGCTGATGGATAGGTACCGGCGCCAGCCTCTCAGGAGACATCATGAGCTACATCGAGAAAATTCGGCAGCCTGACGAGCAGATCATCCACAAGGCGTCGATCCATTGGGTGGTTTATCTGCGCGCCATCGTCCTGCTGGCGCTCGGCTGCGCCGTTCTCGGCTGGCTTCTTCTGCAGCCGCAGGTCGGCGACCGGGGCTTCCTCAGCGGCACGCTGGCGGGCGTCGGCGGCGTGCTGCTGTTGGCCAGCGTCTACGCCTTCGTCGACGCTCTGATCGAGCGCCAATGCACCGAACTGGCGATCACCTCGCTCCGCGTCATCGCCAAGGTCGGCTTCATTCGCCGCCGCACCTGGGAGATCAATGCCGCCAAGGTCGAGGGCGTCGAGGTCGAGCAGTCGATCCTCGGCCGCCTCCTCGATTACGGCACGGTCACGGTGAAGGGTACCGGCGGCGGCACCGCGCCGATCCGCAGCATCGACGATCCGGTCGCCTTCCGCGCCAAGATCACGCTGCTGTAAAGGGCCTGGGCGTCAAGGCGCCGACCCGAGGGCCGGGTCGCGGGTTCAACGCGCCGCAAGGCTGCCGAGCTCAGGGCTTGGCGGCGGGCGAGAGATGTGGCGAATGATGGGAGCCGGGAAAATGGGCCGAAAGATAATGGTCGGGGAGAGAGGATTCGAACCTCCGGCCCCCACGTCCCGAACGTGGTGCTCTACCAGGCTGAGCTACTCCCCGAAAGAGGCGAGGGTTATATACCGGCGGTTTGCGAATGACAACGCCGCAAAACGTGCGGCGCAACAAGGCGGTTCGGGTCGGGAACCCAGGACTGGCGCCTGAGGAACGGGGCTTGGGCGCCGCGTCTAGAGCATGATCCGTTTCAGTGGAATCGGATCATGCTCTCGAGTCTTGATTTAATCGCGTTTTCTACGCCGAACCGGTTTCCACTTCGGCGGAAAGCGCTCTAGTAGCCGCGGGCCATGTTGAATTCCACCACCTCGAGCAGGGCGTCCTTCTCGGGCGAGGCGGGGAAGATGTCGAGCGCGTCGCGCGCCATGACGCTGTAGTGGCGCGCGCGCTGCACCGTGTCGGCCACGGCGTCGTGGCTGTGGAGCAGGCGGATGGCGCGGGCGAGATCGCCGTCGCGCTGGTCCTGCTCTTCGAGGGTGCGGCGCCAGAACGCGCGTTCGTCGTCGCTGCCGCGGCGGAAGGCGAGGATGATCGGCAGGGTGATCTTGCCGTCGCGGAAATCGTCGCCGACCGCCTTGCCCAGCGTCGCCTGCACGGCGTTGTAGTCGAGCACGTCGTCCATCAATTGGAAGGCGATGCCGAGATTGAGTCCGTAGGCTTCCAGCGCCTCTTCCTCCACCTTGGGCCGGCTGGCGACCACGGCGCCGAGCTGGGTCGCCGCCGCGAACAGGGTCGCGGTTTTCGAGCGGATGACCTCGAGATACTGCGCCTCGCTGGTCTCCGTGTCGTTGGCGGTCGAGAGCTGCATGACTTCGCCCTCGGCGATCACCGCCGAGGCATTCGACAGGATCGCCAGCACGTCGAGCGAGCCGTCGGCCACCATGACCTGAAAGGCGCGGCTGAACAGGAAATCGCCGACCAGCACGCTCGGCTTGTTGCCCCATACCGTGTTGGCGGTGGCCAGGCCGCGGCGCAGGTCGCTCTCGTCGACCACGTCGTCATGCAGCAGGGTGGCGGTATGGATGAACTCGACGGCGCAGGCCAGCCCGATATGGCGCGGGCCGCGATAGCCGCATAGGCGCGCGGCGCCGAGCAGCATCATCGGGCGCAGCCGCTTGCCGCCGGCCGCGATGATATGGCCGGCCAATTGCGGGATGAGGGCGACCGGGCTTTCCATGCGCGACAGAATCAGCGCATTGACCCGCGCCATATCATCCGCCACAAGGGCGTGCAGCGCGTTCAATGTTGGCTGGGGGCCCTTGTTGCGGGCCGCGTCGAAGTCGGCGATTGGCGCCAAATCAGTCCTCGAATGCGGTAAGATCGTGTCCGGTGCCGGTGCGCGTCGCTTGACGGCGCCGGATCCTGCCGAGCATAGAGGCCGGCCTCCGCGGCGGTCAAGCCGGCATCATAGGCCGATTTCGCGACCGATTTCGCGGATCCGCCGGCCCCGTTCGAGAAAGGATATTGCGTAAAGCTTTCCATGAAGGAACTTCTCCGGACCAACGATGTCGTCCTGCTGTCTTTCGCCACCGCGCTGTTGCGCGACGAAGGCATGGAGCCGGTCGTGCTCGATACCCATACATCGATCCTGGAAGGCAGCATCGGCGCCATTCCGCGCCGGCTGATGGTCTCGGACGGGGATTATGACAGCGCCCGCGTGCTGCTCGATGACGCCTTGGCGCAGGCCGGCGATTTGAGCGGTGCCGTCGACGGGCAGGATAGGTCATGAGCGACGCCAGGCAACCGGACGACGGCGCGACCGCCGGCACGGATTTGTCTGTCGCGGCGGACCCGGCGATGGACATCACCCGCGATGCGTTGCTCGGCGGCCGCGTGCGTCTCTATCAGCCGCGTCAGGGATATCGCGTCGCCATCGACCCGGTGCTGCTCGCCGCCGCCGTGCCGGTGGTGCGCGGCGACCGTGTGCTCGACATCGGCTGCGGCGTCGGCGCGGCGTCGCTCTGCGTCGCCTTCCGCGAACCGGGCTGCCGCATCTCCGGCGTCGAGGCCAATCGCGATCTGGTGCGTCTCGCCGCCGAGAATGTCGCGGCGAACGCCATGGCGGGCCGCGTCGACATCATGATGGGCGATCTGATCCGTCCGCCGCCGCGTCTCACGCCGGGCTCCTTCCATCACGTCATGGCCAATCCGCCGTATCTCGAAGACGGTGCGGCGACACCGTCGCCGATCGCCGGCAAGACCATGGCGAACATCGAAGGCGCCGCCAAGCTCGGCGACTGGCTGCGCTTCGCCCTGATGATGGTGCGCAACGGCGGCACGGTGACCATCATCCATCGCGCCGACCGCCTCGATGCCTTGCTCGCCGAACTTTACGGCAAGGCCGGCGGCATCGTGGTGTTTCCGCTGTGGCCGGACCGCACCAGCCGTCCGGCCAAGCGCGTGCTGGTGCGCGCCGTCAGGGGATCGGCGACGCCCATGCGGCTGGCGGCCGGCCTGGTGCTGCACGAACCGGGCGGCGGTTACAGCGAGGCGGCCGACCGGATCTTGCGCCATGGCGCGGCACTGCCTTTATAAACTCGAACCTCGGTAGAACCGGCGATGTCCATTCTCGACAAATTGCGCTTCTTCAAACCCCGACCGCCCACCGTCGCGGTGTTGCGCCTGGCCGGCATCATCGGCCAACTCGGTCCGCTGCGCGGCGGCATGACGCTGGCGACCCTGGCGCCCCATATCGAGCGCGCCTTCAATCTGCGCGGCCTCAAGGCGGTGGCACTGGCGGTCAATTCCCCCGGCGGCTCGCCGGTGCAGTCCGCCCTGATCTTCACGCGCATCCGCCAGCTCGCGGCCGAGAAGGAGGTGCCGGTCATCGCCTTCGCCGAGGATGTCGCCGCATCGGGCGGCTATTGGCTGGCCTGCGCCGGCGACGAGATCTATGCCCAGGAGGCCTCCGTCCTCGGCTCGATCGGGGTGATTTCGGCGAGCTTCGGCCTTCACGAGGCGATCCGCCGGCTCGGCATCGAGCGGCGGGTCCATACCGCCGGCGAGAAGAAGGGCCTGCTCGACCCGTTCCTGCCGGAGAACCGCGAGGATGTCGCCCGCCTGAAAGAACTCCAGGCCGATGTGCACGCGGGCTTCAAATCGGTGGTGCGCGACCGGCGCGCCGGTCGCCTCAAGGGGCCGGAAGAGGAGCTGTTCTCAGGCGCCTTCTGGAGCGGCCGCAAATGCGTCGAATTCGGTCTGGTCGACGGCATCGCCGACCTGCGCGGCGAGATGCGCCGGCGCTACGGCGACAAGGTGCGCCTGCAGCTCGTCGGGCCGGCGCGCAACTGGCTGCAGCGCCGCTTCGGACCGTCTTCGCAGACCGCTCCGCTCGGCCTGCCGGTGGAGGCGGGCGCCCTCGGCTCCGGGTTGGGCTCGGGCCTGGCCGAGGGGCTCCTGGCTGCGATCGAGGAGCGCGCGCTGTGGGGTCGTTACGGGCTCTAGCCTCGCCCCACGGCGAATACGTACCCCGTCTGCGCCGCAAACGCCCCCGGATCGGCCCGAGGGCCGCGCTTGACGCCGATTCGGCCCAGCCTCTACAAGGTGCCATGTTCGGGCTCAACCTGACGAAGCTCCTGCTCATCGCGGCCGTCATCGCGGCGGTGTGGTATGGTCTGCGCGCCTACCGCCGCTGGGATGCCAAGCGGGTGGCGGAGGCGCAGCGGCGCGACTTGCGGTCGGGCGCCCAGTCCATGGTCCAATGTCCCGTATGCGGCGCCTATAATCCCGCCGGCGTCTCCTGTTCCCACCGTTCCTGATGCTCCCGCTCTCAGTCAACTGATCCAGGTTTGCGTTCCATGTCCGCTGCCGCCTCGGCTTCGCCGTCAGCTCTCGTCAAGCCACCGAGCTTCCAGGAACTCATCCTGCGTCTGCAGAGCTTCTGGGGCGCGCAGGGCTGCGTCATCCTGCAGCCCTACGACGTGGAGATGGGCGCCGGCACGTTCCATCCGGCGACGACGCTGCGCGCGCTCGGGCCCGAGCCGTGGCGCGCCTGCTATGTGCAGCCGTCGCGCCGGCCGAAGGACGGGCGCTACGGCGAGAATCCGAACCGGCTGCAGCACTACTACCAATTCCAGGTCATCATGAAGCCGTCGCCGGCCAACGTGCAGGATCTCTATCTGCAGAGTCTGGCCGAGATCGGCATCACGCCGAAGACCCACGATCTGCGCTTCGTCGAGGACGATTGGGAGAGCCCGACTCTGGGCGCCTGGGGGCTGGGCTGGGAGGTC
>CAZOBN010000144.1:0-7510 GCA_964577835.1 uncultured Rhizobiaceae bacterium | reverse complement strand
AGGGGGAGGGGACGTTATTGAGCACCATTGCGAATCCCCTCCACCCTTGTGGGGGAGGGTTAGGGTGGGGGGTGATGCAGGCATCGGTGATTCCGAGTACTAGCAGGATGCGGAAAAAAGAATTTCGACTGCCGGAGACGCAATATTGATTCGTCGGACAACCAGAAATCGCAGGAATATTTCACGTTGATAGCCCGTTCGATTCCAAAATTGCGCCGTGACGCTCGACCACCGACTTTTTCCGCAGCCTGCTAGAGCGCTCGATGGATGGGTTCAGGTCGGGCCGGCTATGGGCAGCAGGCTGGCCAGCACCTGACTCATCAGGCGGTCGAATTTGGGATCGTCGATGCCGGTCGGCTGGGGTCCGGCGGCATAGAGCCACGAGATGCTCTTGCCCTCGTAGCACAGGTTGGCGGCTATACGCAGGGTCTTGCCGTCGCCCGCCTGTGTCGGCGGGGAAGCGCCCGGCGCGCAGGCGATGTCCATGCCGGAGTCCTTGTAGGCCGGATTGAACACCAGCACGACCGCGAGGTCGCGCGATATGCCGGTCGGCTTGGTGGTGAGCTTTGCCGGCGTCATCCAGCCGGGCAGGGCGAGCGCCCCCGCGATCTCCTCCGGATCGGCGCGGCCCGGGAAGGGATCGCCGTGGATCCGCACCGGCAGCAGGCCGTCCTTGACGTTCGCGCCGACGAACGGGATCGAATAGGGTTGGGCTTGCTGGGAATAGTAGATCACCACATTGTCGCAGGCGCCGGCGAACAGCGCGGCGAGGGACGACATGACCAGACGAAGATTGCGCATGGCGTCATCAAAGCGGAGACCGCCGCGGTTGTCTAGAGCCCCGCTCCGTCGCCTCAACGCATGTCACGCGCCACAACCCAGGCATGACCTTCCCAGCGGGATATGGCACTCTGGCGTCATAACGGCCGGGAGGCGGCGATGACGGATCGGGCAATCGTGAGCGCGGAGCCGAAGGTGTGGGGCAACTACACCCAGGCGGCGCTCGATGCGCAGTACGACCAGATGACCCTGGTGACCAAGGAGGAGCACGAGCATCATCGCCGGTTCAAGGAACTGGAAAGCGCGCGCGTCCGCGCCAAGTTGGCGGCGCAATCCATGCTCGACGTGCCCTATGGCCCGAGCGAGGCTGAAAGGCTCGATATCTTCAAGGCGAGCGCGCCCAATGCGCCGATCCAGATTTTCTTTCATGGCGGCGCCTGGAAGGGCGGCAGGAAAAGCGACGTGAGCTTCCCCGCCGAGGCCTTCGTGGCGCGAGGCGCGACCTTCATCGCCGTCAATTACGAGCGCGTGCCGAAGGTCACACTGGATGAGCAGGTACGGCAGGCGCGCGCCGCGGTCGCCTGGGCCTATCGCCACGCCCGCGACTTCGGCGGCGATCCCGATCGCATCTTCGTCTCGGGCCATTCTTCCGGCGGCCATGTCTGCGGAATGGTCGTCGTGACGGACTGGTCCGCGACCTTCGGCCTGCCCATGGACGTTGTGAAGGGCGGCGCGCCGATCAGCGGCATGTTCGATCTGGCACCCGTCAAGCTGTCGTGGCGCAACAGCTACGTGGCGCTCGACGATGCGGCGGTGGCGCGGCTGAGTCCGATCCGCCAGATCCCCGATCGGGCGATGCCGCTGATTGTCGGCTATGGTACGGAAGAGCTGGCCGAATTCCAGCGTCAGTCGCGCGAATTCGCCGCCGCGTGGCGCGAGCGCGGCTATCCCTGCACGGAGTTGGCGCTCGAGGGACTCAAGCACTTCGCGGTCAACTACGAGTTCGACAAACCCCGGGGCGCGCTCTTGAAGGCGATCTTCGCGCAGATGGATTTGTGAGCGAAATCAGTCGCTTGTTGGCAGTTTTAGGGGGCAGAATTACACTCGCCCCTTTTTGCCATTTATGTTAGAAAATCAGGTCAATTATCTACTTCGGCTGGCTTGCTGACTCGCCTGCTTCCCGCTGCGACTATAGGCTTCCCCGACTAGCTCTAATTGATCGGCCCGCGTGACGGACGCGCGGTAGTTGGAAATGCCTACCAGGAGAAGACTATGGCGACAGGAACCGTGAAGTGGTTCAACCCGACGAAGGGTTTCGGGTTCATCACCCCGGACGAAGGCTCGAAGGACGTGTTCGTGCATATCACGGCCGTTCAGCGCGCAGGGATCCAGGCCCTCAACGAAGGACAGAAGGTCAGCTACGATCTCGCCACCGAGCGCGGCAAAACGGCAGCAGTGAATCTGCGGCTCGTCTAATAAACGACTTTACCGAGCGATCGGTCATCGAACGGCGGCTCATGGAGCCGCCGTTTTTGTTTGTGGGTTCGAGGCCCACGCGCACGCCGGTCGTGGGTGCGGCGCGTTCAACGCGCCGCCTTGCCGCCGAAGCGCTTCTGCCACGCCGGGATGACCTCGGTGTTGAACACGTTGTCGGGCACCTCGCCCTTGAGCACCTTGAGGACCGAGCGCATCGCCCACATCATGCCGGGATGCAGACCGCTGCGCAGGTTGGAGGTCACCATGTGCGGCGAGAGCAGGACCTTGTGGCCGAGGCCGAGGAGGGGAGACTCCTTGGGCAGCGGCTCGTCCTCGAATACGTCGAGCGCCGCGGCAGCGATTTTGTCGGTCGCCAGCGCCTGGGCCAACGCGGCCTCGTCCACCGCCTGACCGCGCGACGTGTTGATGAACACCGCCGAGGGTTTCATCTGGGCGAATTCCTTGGCGCCGATGAAGCGTCGCGTCTCCTTGGTCAGCGTGACGTGAACGGAGACCACGTCGGACTCGCGGAGCAGCGTCGGCAGATCGACCGGGGTGCAGTTGTGCAAGATGAACTGATGCGGCTTGACGTAGGGATCGTAGGCGATGACGCGCACCCGCCATGGCGCCAGCAGGTCGGCGACACGGCTGCCGATGCGGCCCAGGCCGACGATGCCGACGGTGATGCCCGGATAGCCGTCGGTCTGGCGCGCGCCGAGATAGGTGCCCTGCAATTCTTCGCTGCGCCAGCCGCCCGCCTTCATATATTCGTCGCGTTCGCGCACCTTCTTGAGCAGCGCCAGCATCATGGCCATGGCGCCTTCGGCGACGCCGCCGAAATTCGATTCGGTCGGTGCGTGGGTCACCATGATGCCCATGTCGGTCGCGGCATCGACATCGACGTCGTCGACGCCGACGGTGTATTTGGCGACGATGCGCAGGTTAGGGCCGGCACTTTCCATGATCTTGCGCGTGATCGGGCTCGAGCGGATCGAGGTGCCCATCATGGCCACGGTGTCCTTTGCCATTTCGCACATCTGGGCTTCGTTGTTGCCCTTCGGCGTATGCCACGATGCGCCGCCGAGAATCAATTCGCAGCCCGCGGCTTCCAGTTGGCGGTGGCACTCGCCGGTCTCATCGGCCGGCGCGAAGATGAAGATTTTTTGTTTCTGCGGCATTCGCGAAGTCCTCTCAACGTAGGGCGGTGGTTTCGATCTCGATCAGCTTGTCGGGCGCCGAATAGCCGTCGGCGAAGCCGATCTCGAGGCGGGCGGGAAGAGCGCCGCCCGTCCATTTGACGATGCCGGCCCTCAGCGCCTCGGGCTGTTGGCTGCGATGCAAATAGCCCGACATGAGCGCGACCTTGTTCCAGCCGCTGCCGGCTTCCGAGAGGGCGGCACCGACCCGCGGCATGATGTCGGCGAGTTGGGCATCGAGACCCGGCTGCTGGTTGGTCATGCCGGACAGAATCACAAGGTCGCCGATCGTCATGTAGCGGATCGGCATGCGCGGCGGATCATTCTCGCGGATGGTCTTGGCGGGCGGTGACGATGTCCTGAGCGCGACGAGGTCGAGGGCGACCCGGCCATTGAGGGTGGCGAAACGCTCGGGCGCGATATAGCTGGAGCTCGCCGCCCGCGCGCCGCCTGAAAGCGTGGCGAAGCGCACGTCGCTGCCGGCGTCCCGGCTGGCTCGGTCGCGGCCCCACAAACGGGTGCGGATCACGTGGTCGAGCGACAGGCCGAAATGCCCAAGCTCATTCGACATGCGGTGAAAGATGGCATGGGCTTCTTCCGCGGCCGTGCCATGGCCGTCGCCTTCGCAGGACAGCTCGACGAATTCCCGGTCGAGCCACCCGACAATTTTCTTGAGCATGATTCCCCGCTTCTTACGAGACGTTTCTTGCCCGGCGTTCTGAAGGCAGAGAGCAGCCCACTCCAGCACGCCGGCTTTGGGAAAGCGTAGCATATTTCCCCGCGGGGTGGCCGAGATCCTATCGGCTAGCGCGCGTCGAGAATCTCCCGGACGCGGATCGCGAGATCCTGGCGGTAGTACGGCTTGGCCAGCAGATTGACGCCGGTCGGAACGGGGTGCCTATCGTCCTCCGCCTTCTGGATGTAGCCGGACGTGAAAAGAATTTTCGTCGTCGGATAGCGCCGCGCCACTTCGTCGGCCAGCTCGCGGCCACTCATCCCGCCCGGCATGACGATGTCGGTGAATAGCAGATCGACCTGCCCGAGAGTTTCGAGGTGGGTCAACGCCGCAGTGCCGCTGTCCGCCTCGGTTACGGAGTAGCCGAGGCTCTGGAGCTGGTCGGTCACATAGGATCGCACCATCGCATCGTCTTCGACCACGAGGATCGTTTCGCTGCCTGTCGGCATCGATTCCGCGGATTGTCGGCTCTCGCGATATTCGAATCTTTCGACCTCGCCGCGCGGAAACCACAGGGTGACCGTGGTGCCGATCCCGTTGCGGCTCTCGAGCTTGACCTGACCTCCCGACTGGGCGACGAAGCCATAGACCATGGAAAGCCCCAGGCCGCTGCCTTTGCTGACCTCCTTTGTGGTGAAGAAGGGTTCGAACGCGCGCTTCATCACGTCGGGCGGCATACCGGTGCCGGTGTCGGTCACGGCAAGCGTGACATAGTTCCCGGGGGCGGCGTCGACCTGCCGCTCGCCGGGCTTCAGAACACGGTTGCCGGCTTCGATGGTCAGGCGACCGCCGCTTGGCATGGCGTCCCGGGCATTCAGCGCGAGATTGAGCAGCGCGTTCTCCAACTGGCCGAGATCGAGCATCAGCGGACCGATCTCATCGCCGAGATTGGTCACGATTTCGATGTTCTCCGGCAGCGTGAGCTTGAGGAGTTCGACGAACTCGGCAACGAGCGACGTCAGGTCGATCATGGTGGGCGCCAGAACCTGCTGGCGCGAAAAGGCGAGCAACCGTTGGGTGAGGTTGGCGCCGCGTTCCGCCGCCGTTTTGGTCATTTCCGCCCAGCGCATCAGGTGAGGCTGGTCCTTGAGGCCCTGCACCAGGATCTCGGAATTGCCGAAGATCACCTGGAGGAGATTGTTGAAATCGTGGGCGATGCCGCCAGTCAACTGACCGACCGCCTCCATGCGCTGGGCCTGGCGCAGCTTCTCCTCCGCCTTGCGCTTTTCCGTGATGTCCACAGCCATGCTGAGCGTGCCGATGAGACGTTTTTCGGAATCGAGAATTGGCGTGCTGAACCACTCGCAGGTGATCGTGTGCCCATCCTTCGTGATGCTCTCGCCGACGCCGCTGACATTCGTCTCGCCAGCCCGCAGGCGTCGCTCGATTGCCTTCACGTAGTCGTGCCTCGATTCTGGAATCATCCGCTCGTAGGGCGACCGTCCGATCATCTCCTCTCGGGAGTAACCGAATATCCGCTGAGCCGCGGGATTCCAGTCGATCACCACGAACTCGGGCGACAGGACGAGGCAGGCGACGGGCATACACTCGAACTGCAGGCGGACGCGCTCGTTGAGCGCCTTGTTCTGCAACTCGGTGGTCTTCTGGTCATGGATGTCGAGCACGAAGAAAAGGATGCCACCATGCTTGTCGCTTTGCTCGCGGATCTGATACCAGCGTCCGCCACGCATCACCTCGAACACATTGGGCGGGTTGCGATGATCGGCCATCCGTTGGGCGAGCCATTCCTCTTCATGACCGCGGGCCTCGACGATCATGTCGTTCTTCAGGCACGCTCGTAGGAATTCCTCGAACGTCTTGCCATGGGTCAGCGTGCGAGCGACGTTTTTGTTCAATTCATGGAAACGGCTATTGCAGACGACAAGGCGGTCGTCGGCGTCATAGAGAGCGAACCCCTCTGCCAGATTTTCCATGGCGCGCAGGAATCGGTTGCGATCGACGGCAGCCTGTTCCTGGGCGAGAACCTGTGCCGTGATGTCCGTGTACGTACCGCGATAACCCTCGAATCGACCATGCTTGTCGTAGAACGGCAAGCCGCTGACCGTGCGGTGGCGGATCGTACCGTTGGGCTCGTGGCGCGTATAGCGGAAGTCGCGGAACGGCCGACGCGCGTCGAGATCCATTTTGTGAGCGCGCCAGTGTTCGTCGGCGCCGACGTCGATATCGTAGATCTCCCACCGCGTCTTGCCGATGAACCGGCTGCCAGAGCTCTTGGACGAATGCCAGATGAAGCGATGCCGATCGTCGGTCTCCCAAAACCGATCGGAGGCCGCCTCCGCGAAATCGCGAAATCGGTCCTTGCTCTGCTGCAGGGCCCGGAGGGTTGCCTCGCGCCGGGTGGTGTAAAGAAGAAGTAGGAGGCTCAATCCGCAGCAGGTGATCAGCAGAACAGGGGCGATCGCGGCAAGGGCCCACATATTCTTGCGCCAATCGGCGAACACCGCTGTTTCGCCGTAGCCGATGACCACAGTCAGGGGCGAGTCTGGGACCTGCTCTTTGATATAAACGCGATGAATGCCGTCGATCGGGCTTCGCTTGCGGAATAAGCGGTGATGTGGGTCGTCGCCAAGGATGCCGGAATCGGCGAAGGATTTTCCCACCGCCTCGGGCGCGTCAGGGTAGCGCACCACCAGAGTGCCGTCGTTGCGGAACAGGGCAACCGCTGAGTCGGCCGCCAGATCCATCTGGCTGTAGAAGTCGCGAAGGACCGAGGGTTCCATTGCGCCAGCGATTACCCCGGCGAAGCTGCCGTCCGGCTTTTCCAGACGTCGGCTGATCGGGATGATCCAATCGTTGCTGACGCGACTTGTCACCGGGGCCCCGACGTAGAGTCCACGATCGGGATCGGTTTTGTGAATCGCGAAATAGGGCCGGTCAGCTATGATGACCGGTGACGTAGGCCGGTTGTTCAGCAAGTGGACGATTCGCCCATCCGCGTCGACCACGTACAGCGTCCGCAGGTAAGGCGCGCGCGCTCGCTTATCCAGCAGGATCCGGCGTACCCTGGGGTCATCCGCGCGCTGCCAATCGACCCCGCTGTAGCGCAAAGAGTCCGCGACGGCGATGAGAGTTAAATCGATCGCCTGCAGTGTGCGGGCGGTTTGCTGGGACAGCGAATGGGCGATCCCGTGAAGATTTCTTTCGGTATTCTCTTCGGTGAGGATCCGACTTTGCCAGAGATTTCGGCCAATCGCGATGACCGCCGCGAAGACCACGAGGGCGCTGAACAGGGGAAAGAGGTAAGCGACTAGTGTAGCGATTCTAACGCTTGTTTTGCACGGGCGACCTTTTGAAAGATTTC
>CAZOBN010000143.1:0-7598 GCA_964577835.1 uncultured Rhizobiaceae bacterium | reverse complement strand
CGGTGCAGGTCGGCGTAGCCGCCCTGGGCGAAGGCGCGCAGCAGGTTCAGCGTCGCCGCCGACTGGTTATAGCCCTGGATCAGCCGGTTGGGATCGGGACGGCGGGACTCCGGCGTGAAATCCATGCCGTTGACCATGTCGCCGCGGTAGGACGGCAGGCTGACGCCGTTGCGCACCTCGACGTCCTCGGAGCGCGGCTTGGCGAACTGGCCGGCGAGGCGGCCGACCTTGACCACCGGGCAGCTCGCGCCGAAGGTCAGCACGATCGCCATCTGCAGCAGCACGCGGAAGGTGTCGCGGATATTGTCGGGGTGGAACTCGGCGAAGCTTTCGGCGCAATCGCCGCCCTGCAGCAGGAAGGCCTTGCCGTCCGCCACCTTGGCCAGATGGTCCTTCAGCCGGCGTGCCTCGCCCGCGAAGACCAAGGGGGGATAGCGGCGCAGGGTCGATTCGGCAGCCTCCAGGGCCGCCTGGTCGGGCCAGGCGGGCTGCTGTTCGATCGGCTTCGACCGCCAACTGGCGGGCGTCCACTTCTGCGCCATCACGTCCTCAGGGTCGCGCGCGAGGCTCGGCCAAACGGCGGAAACCCCGGCAAAGATAGGGATTTATAACCCCTCGGCCGGGCTATTTCCAGCCCCGTGGGCCCGCCATGCATGGCGCGCAGGGCTGGACGATGCCCGCCCTGGCGCAGCTTAACCGATAGGCGGCCCCCGTTAACCGACAGGGCGACACGGCCGGACGAGGTCTTCACGCTTACGCCGGCGCACCCCGAAATACGTCGAGGCGGAGCGGCAACATACCGCCGAGCCATGCCGCATGCTTCGTATGATCGGCATAGCCATTGCCGGTGCCCGGGTGAACCAGGATGGTGAGCCCGTCGCGGTTCAGCATGAGCCACGGCATGAAGGCGGCGAACATCGCGGCCGGAAAAGCGACCTGGTACATCGACTGCGGGTGCGGGCCGACCGGCTCGTCATGCCAGCGCCCGATCACCGCTTCCGGAAAAGCCGCGGCAATCTTCTCCCGCAACGAAGCGGCGCGGTCGCGGCTCTGCCCATCATAATAGATGTGGGCGTGATAGTGATCGATGCTGTCCGGCGCGGGCGTGGCGTCTTGCGGCATCGCTACTCCGCCGCCTTGCGCGGCGCGGTGGCGACCTTCTGGCGCAGTTGCACGAATTCCTCGGCCGCCGTCGGGTGGATGCCGATGGTGGCGTCGAACTGCTGTTTCGTCAGCTTGGCTTTCACCGCCACGGCGAAGCCCTGGATGATCTCGGCGGCGTCCGCGCCCACCATATGGGCGCCCATCACCTGCTGATTCGTCGGGTTGACCACCAGCTTGATCAGGCTGCGCTCGTCGCGCCCAGTGAGGGTGTGCTTGAGCGGCTTGAAGGCGGCGCGGTAGACGTCGGCATCGCCGAACTGGGCGCGCGCCTCCATCTCGGTCAGGCCGACCGCGGCGATCGGCGGATTGCTGAACACCGCCGTGGCGATGTCGCGATGGTCCGGCGCGCTCGGATTGTTGCGGTAGAGCGTGTCGATCAGGCAATGGGCCTCGTAGACGGCGACCGGCGTCAGGTTCACCCGGTTGGTCACGTCGCCGATGGCGTAGATGTTCGGCACGCTGGCGCGCGAAACCTCGTCGACCACGATGGCGCCGTCCCTGGCGAGCTTGATGCCGGCTTCCTCGAGCCCGATGCCCTTGGTGTTGGGCAGGCGGCCGACCGCCATCATCACCGCATCGGCGACGAGTTCCTGGCCCTTGGTGGTGTGGACATGCAGCCCGTCCGGTTTCTTCTCGATGCGGGTGAAGACCTGCTCGAGGTGGAAGCGGATGCCCTTCTTGCCCATCTCCTCGAACGCGGCCTCGGCCACGTCGCCGTCGAACTGGCGCAGAAACATCGTGCCGCGATAGACCAGGTCCACCTGGGCGCCGAGGCCGCGGAAGATCGAGGCGAATTCGAGCGCGATATAGCCGCCGCCGGCGACGATCACGCGCCGGGGGAATTCCGCCATGTCGAAAGCCTCGTCCGACGTGATGATATGCTCGGCACCGGGGAATTCGACGCGCTGCGGCCGGGCGCCGGTGCAGATGAGGATGGTTTCCGCGGTGTGGGTCTTGCCATCGACCTCGACCGTGTGGGCGTCGCGCAAGGTGGCGCGGCCGGTGATGGTGACCACGTGGTTGTCGCCCAGGACGCGCGCATAGATGGCGTTGAGCCGCGCGAGTTCGACTTCCTTCGCCTCGACCAGCTTCGCCCAGTCGAACGTGCGTTCGCCGACGGTCCAACCGAAGCCGGCGGCATCCTCGAAATCGTCATAATAGTGGGCGGCGTAGGCATAGAGCTTCTTCGGGATGCAGCCGCGGTTGACGCAGGTGCCGCCGAGCCGGCTCTCCTCCGCCACCGCGACACGCTTGCCGAGCGCGCCCGCGAGCCGCGCCGCGCGCACGCCGCCGGAGCCCGCGCCGATGACGAAGAGATCGTAGTCGTATGTCGCCATGTGTCCCCTAAAGCAAAAGAGCGGAAGCGGTCGCCCGCCTCCGCTCTTCGTTCCACTTTGATATTGGCCTTATCGATAACCCAGCGGATTGGTTTCCGCAACTGGCGCCCCCCAACCCTTGCGTTTTAATATTCAAGCCTTTGAAATTGTGTGATTAGCTTCGGAGGTCTGGGATCGGCGGCCACGCGGCTCATCGCCGGCCTTACCCGAGTCCAGGACGGGGATTGTGACTGCCGCCAGATACCGGCTACAAAGGATCGGGGTGCTGCATGAACATTGATTATCCCGTCATCGAAAATGGCGGTCACATCTATCTTTTTCTGGAAGATTTTCTCCCTGGCGAACTTTATTCGGCATGCGTCCGCTTCTGGCCAGACGACAAATATTTCGTCGGGAACGGAACAAGAAAACGCATCGTCCGCTCCGGCCTACCCGCTCTACCCGCCAACCTTTCCGGATTTTGGCGCGAATTTGCCGATTACGTAAATGGCTCGGTGAAGCCCGCTCTCGTCCAAAGATTTCTTCCTTTCCTGCACAAGAAGTTCATCGGCCTCCCGAGTGAGAAGGAATCGTGGGCACGGAGCAATTTCGAAATCTTCAATCACGACAATGAGGGGCTGAACCTAGATCGCAACTACGCCATAACGCCGCATGTCGATCAAAAATATATCTTCATCAGCTGCTTGCTCTACATGCCGAAGGATGGCTTCCAAAAAAATCTCGGCACGAGCTTCTACAAAGCGGAGGACAGCACCTTCCGAACGGTAGACGTGGAATATCCACCGGCTGACTTGTTCAAAGAATCGATGTCCTTCCCTTTCAAGCCGAACAGCCTACTGGCCTTTCTACAAACGCCGACATCATTTCATGGCAAGCGGAACGTGCGGCATTGGCGACCGAGAAGAACATATCAATTCAACGTGACATTCACGCCCAGGTGGGTCGAACACGTTTACGGAGACACCACACCGTATTAGCTCGCTCGCGTGGAACTGCCACGCCGCTTCAGAGGCATTCACCGAAAATCAAAGGGCGAGGTTGCTGTGACAACCTCGCCCTTTTCCTTAAGCTGGCCCGTGTTCAGCCGTAGCTCAGGCGCCGATGCCGCCCATGCACAAATATTTGACCTCGAGATAATCCTCCATGCCGTAGTAGGAGCCCTCGCGGCCGACGCCCGATTCCTTGACGCCGCCGAACGGCGCCACCTCGGTGGAGATCAGGCCCTCGTTGATGCCGACGATGCCGTATTCCAGGCCCTCGGCGACGCGCCACACGCGGCCCACGTCGCGCGAGTAGAAATAGGCGGCGAGACCGAACTCGGTATCGTTGGCCATCCGGACGGCCTCTTCCTCGGTCTTGAACTTGAACAGCGGCGCGAGCGGCCCGAAGGTCTCCTCGCGCGCCACCATCATCTGGGGCGTGACGCCGGTCAGCACGGTCGGCTCGAAGAACGAGCCGCCGAGCGCATGGCGCTTGCCGCCGGCCACCACCTTGGCGCCCTTGGCGAGCGCGTCGGCGATATGCTCCTCGATCTTCTCGACCGCCTTGAGGTCGATCAGCGGACCCTGGGTGACGCCGGCCTCGAAGCCATTGCCGACCTTGAGCTTGGCGACCGCCTCGGTGAGCTTCTTGGTGAAGGCGTCATAGACCCCTTCCTGGACCAGCAGGCGGTTGGCGCAGACGCAGGTCTGTCCGGTGTTGCGGTATTTGGAGGCGATGGCGCCCTGCACCGCGGCGTCGAGATCCGCATCGTCGAACACGATGAACGGCGCGTTGCCACCGAGCTCCATGGAGACCTTCTTCACGGTGCCCGCGCACTGCTCCATGAGCAGCTTGCCGATCTCGGTCGAGCCGGTGAAGGACAGCTTGCGCACGATCGGGTTCGAGGTGAGCTCGGCGCCCATCTCGCCGGCCGAGCCGGTGACGACGTTGAACACGCCCTTCGGGATGCCGGCGCGTTCGGCCAGTTCGGCCAGCGCCGTCGCCGAATAGGGCGTCTGGGACGCCGGGCGGCAGACCACGGTGCAGCCGGCGGCGAGCGCCGGGCCGACCTTGCGGGTGATCATGGCGGACGGGAAATTCCACGGCGTGATCGCCGCGACGACGCCGATCGGCTCCTTGGTCACGACGATGCGGCGGCCCTTGACGTTCTGCGGGATGGTGTCGCCATAGACGCGCTTGGCTTCTTCGCCGAACCACTCGATGAAGGCCGCGGAATAGACCACTTCGCCCTTGGCCTCGGCGAGCGGCTTGCCCTGCTCGGTGGTCATGATGGCGGCGAGGTCATCCGCGTTGGCGACGATCAGGTCGAACCACTTGCGCAGGAGCGCCGCGCGTTCCTTGCCGGTCAGCGCGCGCCAGGCCGGGTAGGCTTTGTTGGCGGCCTCGATGGCGCGGCGGGTCTCGTTGCGGCCGAATTTCGGCATGGTGCCGATGACGGAATTGTCCGCCGGATTGGTCACCTTGAAGGTGTCCTTCGAATCGGCATCGACCCACTGGCCGTCGACATAGCACTGCTGGCGGAGAAGACGCGCGTCCTTAAGCTGCATGATATCCTCTGATCTGGGCTGGAAATCCGGCTCGAGAAACTCGGGCCGGAAATTGGCGGCTACTATAACCGTCGAGGCGGGGTCTGTTAATCCTTGTTTATTCTTTAAAATCAACGTCTGGCGATCGGTAATAGTTTCCAAAGGGTGCCTGAGGCTAAATTGGCCCATGCTGAAGCGTCTGCCCCTCATCCTGGCGGCCCTCATGCTCGCCGCATCGACTGTTCAAGCGACTGAACCGCAGAACGTCTCGCTCCCGACGTTGCATCGCGATCAGGTCATGCTGCGCGGCTTCCTGATGAAGCCCGACGGCGATGGCCGCTTCCCCTCGATCCTGCTGCTGCACGGCTGCAGCGGCCCGCTGACATCCAAGGGCGCGATCGCCGCGCGCGAACGCGCCTGGATGAACCGGTTCGCCGCCGACGGCTATGTTGTACTGCTGGTCGACAGTTTCAATCCGCGCGGCTTTTCGAGCATCTGCACCAAGAGCGTGCGGCCGCTCACGGCGGAGAAGGATCGCCCCTACGACGCCTATGCGGCGCTCCGCTGGCTGCGGGATCAACCTTATGTCGTGAAGGACCGCATCGGCATCATGGGCTGGTCGCACGGCGCCATGACGGCTCTTGCCACCATCTCGCAAGCCATGATCACGGAGATCGGCTGGACCGAGCCCGGGTTCAGCGCGGCGGTGACCTTTTATCCGGGCTGCCTCGAACTCAGCAAAACCCGCTACCAGGCGACCGTGCCGCTGCTCATGCAGTTGGGCGACAAGGACGACTGGACGCCGGCGCAATACTGCCATCGCCTGGCGCGTATGGTGGAGGGCCACGGCGGCGTCATCGAGATCGACACCTACCAGGGTGCTTATCACGCGTTCGACAACCCATCGGGCACGGTGCGCACCCGCTCGACCAGCAATACCACCGGCACGCGCACGGTCCATGTCGGCCGCGACCCCGAGGCGGCGGAAAAATCGATGGAGCGCACGAGCGCCTGGTTCGCCGCGGCGCTCAAAGGTGGACCTATCGCGTCGGGCAACGCCGCGCCCTGAGGCCATGGCGGGCCAGCGCGCGCGGCGGCGCTACGGCTCACGCACGAATTCGACCTTAAAAACCTTGCCGCTTGCATAGTCGTCAGGCTCATCGCGATACGACCGTCGATCCGCGGCACGGTAAAGGCAATCGCCGACAGGCGGTCTGGGTGCGCGTGGCGCTGCGACGCGACCATCCCCATGGACGGCGGTTTGTCCCGCACCGGCACGGCACCCTCTCCGTCAGGAGCCAATCACCGCGATTGCGAACGAAGCATCGACAGTGAACCGAGCCAATGCCACGGGCCGCCGGGAACCGCGGCGCTCAAGGCGCACGAGGGGCAGCCAGACCGCGCTCGCGGAAATTCATGCGGCGCGCGTCCGATCAATCGGCAGGATCCGATCGGCCGGGAAGATGACGGATACGATCGTGCCCTTGCCCGGGGTGCTGCTGATTTCGATCCGACCCCCATGCAATTCCGTCAGGGCGCGGACCAGCGGCAAGCCGAGGCCGGTGCCCTCGTGCTGACGCGTATATTGATTGGCGACCTGGCCGTAGGGCTGCAGCGCCATGACGATTTCCTTTTCGGTCATGCCGATGCCGCTATCGATGACCGAAATCTTGAGCGATCCGTCCTCGGCGCGCGCGCTGCGCACCGCGACCGTGCCACCCGGCGGGGTGAATTTGATGCCATTGGACAGCAGATTGAAGATGATCTGGCGCAGCCGCACCGGATCGGCGCGCAGACCGAACTCCCGGCTGCCGTAGGGCGCGAGGATGACACGCCCGGACTCGGCCTGGGCCCCGACGAGGCTCAGGCATTCGTTGACCACGCCGTGCAACGCGAAGTCGTCGTCCAGAATGGTCAGGCGGTTGGCCTCGATTTTGGCGAGATCGAGGAGATTGTTGATCAGACTGAGCAGATGCTTTCCCGACGTATGAATAAATCCGAGATACTCCTTGGACTTACCCGACAGGATGCCACCCAGACCGTCCAGCATCACCTCCGAGAATCCAATGATCGAATTGAGCGGCGTGCGCAGATCGTGGCTGATGTTGGCCAGAAATTCCGACTTTGCGCGGCTGGCACGCTCGGCCGCTTTTGTGGCGAGCTCGGCGGCGTTGCACGCCTCCTGCGCCGCGGCGAGCAAAACTTCTTCCCGTCGAGCCAGGCGAACCAACATGGCGCCGAAAATCGCGATACCCAGAACGGCGCCTCCGCCGACGATTGCAATAGCCCAAACCTGCAAGCGCCACGGCGCGAGAATTTCATCGACCGACCTGTCTATGATGACAACGAGGGGATATTGCTTGAGCGTGCGGAACGACAAAATCCGCTCCGCGCCCGTCAGGTCAGACACGCCCCGGACAACATTGGCCGTGGTGTGCGGCAAGTAATTCCGATGGATCGTTCCTTCCGCAAAGGAACGGCCATACGCCGATTCCTCGACAGGATAGCGAAGAAGATGGATGCCATCGAGACGGGCGAGCGTGATTGAAGTATTCTCGCTGTCCAGAGC
>CAZOBN010000142.1:0-7751 GCA_964577835.1 uncultured Rhizobiaceae bacterium | reverse complement strand
GCGGCGCGCGGCGGCGCGGCGCGCCGGGCGGCGGGCCGCCGTGCGGCGAGCAGCGCCCGACCGTGCGGCGGCGCGCTTCGCCGGCTTCCGCGCCGCCTTCTTGGCGGGCTTGCGGCCCATGGCTTTCTTTGTGGCTTTCTTTGTGGCCTTCTTGGCCATTTTCTTCGCCGGCTTCTTGCTCGCTTTCGCGGCGGCCTTGCGCGCCGGCTTTTTCGCGGTATTCTTGGCAGCCGCCTTCTTGGCGGGTGCCTTGCGGGCCGGTTTGGCCGCGGCTTTCGGCTTCGCAGCCGCTTTTGCTTTCACCTTCGGCTTCGCGGCGGCCTTCTTCGGCGCGGCCTTCGGCATGGCGGTCACCTTCGGCGCCGCGGGAGCCTTCGGCTCGGCCGGCACCATGGTGGACGCTTGCTGACCGTTCAGCGCGGCGAGCACTTCCTGGCTATGGCCGTCGACCTGCACGCTCGGCCAGATCTTGGCGATGTTGCCAGTCTCGTCGATCAGGAAGGTGGAGCGCTGAATGCCCATGAAGGTCTTGCCGTACATGTTCTTCTCGCGCCACACGCCAAACGCCTCGGTGACCTCGCCGGTGTCGTCCGATGCGAGCGTGAAGTTGAGGCCGTATTTGTCGCGGAACGCCTGGTGGCTTTCCGTGTTGTCGCGCGACACGCCGATCACCTCGGCGTTGGCGCCTTGGAAGTTCGGCAAATTGTCGCGGAACGAGCAGGCTTCGATGGTGCAGCCGGGCGTGTCGTCCTTGGGATAGAAATAGAGGACGACTTTCTTGCCGCGGAGATCGTTGAGAGACACGGTGCCGCCGGAAACGGTCGGCATTGTGAAATTGGGCGCAGGATCGCCCACTTGAAGTGCCATGGCTAGAGTTCCTCCTCGCTGGTTGCGGTCCGATGGACGCTCCCCTCGTGCGTCCGAACTGACCCGTCGCCGCTGCGCCGGGTGGGGTCTGCAATCACCCTCTGGAAGATAGCGAAAACATCGGCCGCCGTCGCGTGCATCTGTCGTTTCAACGACTCAAAATCGTCGGCGCCGCCCGCCTTGGCGAGCGCGGCCTTGAGTCCGGGTGGCGCCTGCTCCTCGTCGAGGGGGCCGGCGACGGTCAGGCGCAGCATGCCGAGCAGGGCGCGCCACAAGCGCTCCGCGGCGATCAGCCGATCCGCGTCGGGGGCCGGCAAACGGCCGGCCTGCGCCAACCTGGCCAGCGCCTCGCCTGTCGAGGCCGACAGCACGGTGGGGCTCTCATGGGCATGGCGCAGCTCGAGGTATTGGGCGATGAACTCGACGTCGATCAGTCCGCCGCGCAGGTATTTGACGTCCCAGGGAGAATCGCCCGGGTGGGCGCGCGCCAGGCGCTCGCGCATGTCGGCCACGTCGGCGACCAGGCGGGCGGGATTGCGCGGCCGCGTCAGGGTTTCGCCGATGACGCCGCGCAGCCGGTCGGGCAGCGCGCCCTCGCCGGCAACCACGCGGGCGCGGGTCAGGGCCATATGTTCCCAGGTCCAGGCCGATTCGGCATGATAGAGTTGGAAGGCGCCGAGGCTGGAGGCGACCGGACCGGCATTGCCCGACGGGCGCAACCGCAGATCGATCTCATAGAGCTTGCCCTCGGCGGTGGGCGACGACAGGGCGCTGATCAGGCGCTGGCTGAGCCGGGCGTAGTACATGCTGGCCGCGAGCGGTTTGGTTCCATTCGACACCGCGGTGACGTCCGGCACGTCATAGACGAACTGCAGGTCGAGATCGGAGTTCTCGGCCAGGGCCCGGGCGCCGAGCTTGCCCATGGCCAGGATGCACATCTCCCCGTCGGGGATTTTACCGTGCTGGCGTGCGAAATCCTGGGTCACTTCGGTCATCATGCGGCGCAGCACGGTATCGGCGATGTCGGCCAGCGCCGCGCCCTGCTTATCCACGTCGATACGGGCGCGCAGGGTCTGGATGCCGACGCGGAACTTGTGGTCGTTGGCGAAGCGGCGGGTGATTTCCAGCACGTCCTCGAAGTCGCGCGCCTGGCGCAGCCGCGTATCCAGTTCTACCGCCAAAGCATCGCCGTCGGGCAGCGCCTCCTCGAAGCCGTCGCTCAGCACGGCGTCCAGCAGGGACGGATTGGCGCTGAGATAGGTGGCGAGCCGCGGTGCGCTGCCCATGATCTCGGCCAGCAGCTTGAGCAGCCCCGGATTGGCATGGAACAGCGAGAGAAGCTGCACGCCCGCCGGCAGGCGCTTGAGGAATTCGTCGAAATTCATGAAGGCGGCGTCGGGATTGGCGGTCTGCCCCAGGGCGCCGAGCAGGGCGGGCATCAGCTCGGTGAGCAGTTCGCGCGCGCGCGCGCTGCGCATGGCGCGGTAGCGCCCGTGATGCCAGCCGCGGATCACCGCCGAGATCGCCGAGCCGTCCTTGAAGCCCATGGCGGCCAGGGTCTTCAGGGTTTCCGGATCGTCCTCGGCGCCGGTGAACACCAGGCTGCCCGGGCCGCTGAGCGAAGGCGCTTCCTCGAACAACTCGCCGTAGTGGGTTTCCACCCGGCCGAGATGGCCCAGGAGCTCTTTGCTGAAGGAGGCGACATCGGGATAGCCGAGAAAGACGGCCACCTGACGCAGGCTTTCGGGATCGCTGGGCAGGCTGTGGGTCTGTCGGTCCTCGATCATCTGCAGGCGATGTTCCACCCGGCGCAGGAAAGCGTAGGCCTCCTTGAGCTCGCGCGCGGCCTCGGGCTTGACGCGGCCGACGGCGAGCAGGGCGTCGAGCGTGTCGCACGTCGCTTGAGTGCGCAGGCGCGGTTCGCGGCCGCCCCAGATGAGCTGTTGGGTCTGCGCGAAGAATTCGATCTCGCGGATGCCGCCGCGGCCGAGCTTCACATTGTGGCCGGCAACCGCGATTTTCTCGCCGCCGCGATGGGCGTTGATCTGGCGTTTGATCGAATGAATGTCCTGAATGGCGGCGAAATCCAGATTCTTGCGCCACAGGAAGGGCCGCAAGCGGTCGAGAAATTCCTGCCCGCTCGTCGTGTCCCCGGCGACGGGCCGCGCCTTGATCATGGCCGCGCGCTCCCAGTTCTGCCCCATGCTTTCGTAATAGATTTCCGCGGCAAGCATGGAGACGGCGAGCGGCGTGGCACCCGGATCGGGGCGCAACCGCAGATCGGTGCGGAAGACATAACCGTGCTGGGTGCGCTCCTCCATGATCTTGACCATGGCGCGCGCCAAGCGGACGAAGAACTGCTGGGGGCTCTGGGTTCCGGTGTAGGCGATCTGCTCCTCGTCGAACAGCACGATAAGATCGATGTCGCTTGAATAATTCAGCTCGCTGGCGCCGAGCTTGCCGAGTCCGAGCACGACGAATCCGGAGTCGCGCTCAGGATCCTCGGGATGGCGCAGAACGATCTCGCCGCGCCGCGCACCCTCGCGCAGCAAATGAGAAACGACGGTCGAAAGCGATCGCTCGGCCAGGGCGCTCAGCGCCCCGGTGATGCGTTCGAGCGGCCACAGTCCGGCGATGTCGGCAAACGCGATGGCCAGCGCGGCGCGCGATTTGGCGATCCGCAAGGCCGCCATGACCTCGTCGGTGGTGGCCGGGCGCTCGCCATCCGGTCCGCTGGATGGTGCAGTGCAGCGGCGGATTTCGGCCATGGCGATGGCTGCGCCATCGCCCGGCCCGCGGCGCAGCAGCTCACGGAAATAAGCGGGATCGTTAACGATAAGGCGCGTCAGGTAGGGGCTATTGCCGAACAGCGCGTCGAGCGAGGCCTTGCCTGCGTCGCTGTGGACCAGGTCCCGGGCGAATTCGGCCACGTCAGGATCGGACAGCCGCTCGGCGGCTTCGAGCCACTGTTCGACGCCGCGCGCCGCCCGGTCGGCATCTCCTGCTTTGGGCAGCGACGCGGGATCGGGTAAAAAGGCCAACTGTTCCATTTTCTGCCGCTGAAATTTGGCGCAGACTGCGCGAAACCGCCACCTTGGTCAAGGCAAGGCCCTGCCGCCGAGGTACTATCTCAAGGTCGTCCCATCGCCCGAGGTTCCCGACCGGCGCCCCATCGAAAGCCCGCGTTCACGTGATACGCCGTACCACCAAGCTGTTCCTGGAAATCATCGCGCTGATCTGCGCCGGCCTGACCATTCTGGTGGTGATGGCAGCCATCAAGCTGTCGACGGGACCTTTGTCGGTCGGCTTTATCGCTCCCTACATCGTCGACGCTCTCGAACCGGAGGACGGTTCGTTCCAGGTCAGCCTCGACGATGCGGTCCTGACCTGGGGCGGATGGGAGCGCTCGCTTCAGCTTCGCGCAATCGGCGTCACGGTCGCCGACCCGTCGGGCGACGTGCGCGCGGAAATCCCTGAATTGACCATAGGCTTCAGTGCGCGGGCCCTGCTGGACGGCCAGCTTGCGCCGACCAGCCTGGAGGTGGTCGGTCCGCGGCTCACGCTCGTGCGCACGGAGGACGGCACGATCCGCTTTGCCGACGAGCCTGCGCAACCCACGGAGGGCGCCCCCGCCGCCGATGCGGAAAGCGAGGCGCGGCCGCGCGTGGCGGGCGATTTCATCAACCACGTCTTTGGCGATCTGCTGTCGCCGCCCGGTCCGTCGAACAAGCTCGGCTACCTGACGAGCCTGAGCATCCTCGATGCGGATATCGCCCTCGCGGACCGCCAGCTGAATATCACCTGGCGCGCGCCGTCGGCGACCTTCGTCGTGCTGAAGGCCCGCGACGGGCTGCGCCTGAAGGGCACTTTCGGCCTCGAGATCGGCGGCGAAACCGCTGAATTCGCACTCAGTGCCGAATACAATACGAGCGACGAACAGATATCGGCCGAAATCGAGCTGTCGGACGTCCAGCCTGCGTTGTTCGCCTCGACGGCGCCGCTGTTCGAATCCCTTGCCGGCATCAAACTGCCGTTCAGCGGATCGTTGCGCGTGCGCGCCGGATTCGACGGCGCGGTCCACGATGTCGCGCTCGATCTGACCGGTGGCGAGGGTTCGATCGCCTTGCCCTGGGAGCCGAGCGACGCCAGCCTGCCGGTGCGCGCCATGCGGCTGCGCAGCAGCCTGACCCGCGACCTGACCGTGGCGCAGGTCGATGAGTTGACGCTCGATCTCGGCGGCACGCGAATCGGCGCGTCGGCGACGGTCCAGGGCGTGTCCCAGGGGATCATAAACGGTCCGTTCGAGGCTGAGGCCGAATTCTCCGCAAACGATCTCTCCGTCGATCTGCTCAAGCGGCTGTGGCCGGACAGCGTCGCGCCCAATGCCCAGCGCTGGGTCACCGCCAACATCCACGAAGGGGCCGTTCCGGACGGGCGGTTCTCCCTGAACGGCGCCGCGGGCGACGACGGCCTCGCCGGATTCGAAGTGACCGACATGTCGGGCGCGTTTCGATTCCAAGGCCTGGCGGTGAGCTATTTCGACACCATGCCGCAAATTCGCCGCGGGCAGGGTCAGGCGACGGTGCGCAAGGATTCGCTGACCTTTGCGGTGGCAAGCGCCGAGGTGCAGGGGCTACAGGTGGGGCCGGCCCAGGTGGACATTACCGGTCTCGACAAGCCCGACCAGAATCTGGCCGTCGAAACGGTGGTGCGTGGTGCCGTGAGCCGGATTCTCACGCTGCTCGATCATCCGCGGCTGGGTTACGCCAAAGCGCTGGGCGTCAAGCCTTCCGAGGTCGGCGGCGAGGCCGCGGTTCGCCTGCAGATTCGTTTTCCCTTGATCGACGCCTTGACCTTCAAGCAGGTCGAGATCGCCGCCGCCGCCAATCTGCGCGGCGTCACGCTGCCCAAAGCGGCGTTCGATCTCGACCTGACCCAAGGCGATTTCATCCTGCAGCTCGATGGCCGCGGCATGGATGTCGCCGGCAGCGCCATGCTCGGCATCACGCCGATCGATCTCACCTGGGTGGAGAATTTCGCGCCGCGCGGGTTCGCCCGCCAGTTCAAGATTCAGGCAACCGTGGATGACGCCGGACGACGCAGCATGGGATTGGATTTCGACGAGTATCTTCATGGTCCGGTCGGCATGGATGCGGTGATGACGCAGTATCCCAGCCGGGCCAATACGCTGGTGCTCAACGCCGATCTCACGCCGGCCGAACTCGAGGTGAGCGAACTCGTCTGGCGCAAAGAGCCGGGCGTCGCGGCGAAGCTGAAAGCCGAGCTCGCGCTGCTCGGCGACAAGCCGACCGCCATCCAGGATTTCACTCTCGACGCCGAGGGGTTTGCCGCGGCGGGCAATGCGACCTTCGCCGCCGACGGCAAGACCATCAATGCGGCCAAGATTCGTCGTCTCGCCTATGGTCGCTCCGATGTCAGCGCCGATCTATCGAGACGGTCCGACGGCGGACTCGACCTGGCGCTCACCGGCAAATCGTTCGATGCGGCGCCGTACCTGAAAGGCGAAAAGGACAAGCCGGCGGCCGACGGCAAAGGCGCCGAGGCCGAGACGAAACTGACGCCGCTGGGCATCGCGCTCACGCTCGAAACCTTGCATCTGAGCGACCAAGGCGGGCTCGCCAACGTGTCCGCCCGCCTGCGGCGCGACACCAGGAACTGGCGCTCCGTCGCCGTCGATGGTCAGCCGGCGCCGGGCAAGATCTTCAGCCTGAGTATCGCACCCGACGGCGCCAACCGCCGCCTCGCCGTGCGCTCCGACGACGCCGGCAGCGTGTTCAAGGCGCTGGGTATCTCTGACAACGTCGTCGGCGGCCGCATGCAGCTCGATGGCACCTATGACGACGCGAAGCCCGGCGAACCGCTCGACGGCAAGCTCGAAGTCGAGAGCTTCCGCCTGGTCAACGCGCCGGCCATTGCCAAGCTGCTGTCGGTCGCGCTGCTGACGGGCATTCTCGATTCGCTGCGTGGCGAAGGCATCGGCTTCGACCGCCTGGAGGCGCCCTTCACGCTGAAGAACGACGTGCTCGAGACGAAGAACTCCCGGGCACACGGCGCGGCCCTCGGCCTTACCGCGGAGGGCTGGATCAATCTGCGCAGCGATACCATCGGCCTGCGCGGCACGATCGTCCCCGCTTACGCCGTCAATTCGATTCTCGGCAATATTCCGCTGATTGGAAAGCTGTTAGGGCCGGAGGGATCAGGCGTGTTCGCCGCAACCTATCGCATGACCGGCAGCCTGGACGATCCCGATGTCTCGGTGAATCCGCTCGCCACCCTAGCCCCTGGATTCCTGCGCGGGCTCTTCGGCATCTTCGAGGGCGGCGTGCCGCAGCAGCCCGATGCGCTGCCCGATCCCAGCCGCGAAGTGCCGCTGCCCGAGCCGCCGCTGCGCGATTAGGGCCGCTCGTATTCAAGCTGATCAGCTGGCGCGCACCAGGGCGTGGCGCTTCTTGCCGGCCGACAGCTTGATCAAACCGTCGCTGGCATCGGCCAGGGTGACGCGGCGGTTCTCGTCGGTGACCGGCTGATCGTTGATCCGGGCGCCGCCGCCCTTGATCAGGCGGCGCGCCTCGCCGTTGCTGGCGGCAAGGCCGGCGCGGCGCAGGATCTCGTAGGCCGGCAGGCCGGCGGTCAGTTCGCCGGTGGGAATATCGACGGTCGGCAACGCCTCGCCGAGCGCGCCTTCCTCGAACGTGCGGCGCGCGGTTTCGGCGGCCTGCTCGGCCGCGTCGCGGCCATGGCACAGGCCCGTCGCCTCGAAGGCGAGCACCTTCTTGGCGTCGTTGATCTCGGCGCCCTGCAGGGATTCGAGCCGGCGCACCTCGTCGAGCGGCAGGTCGGTGAACAGCTTGAGGAAGCGGCCG
>CAZOBN010000141.1:0-7853 GCA_964577835.1 uncultured Rhizobiaceae bacterium | reverse complement strand
GGAAGTAGCGGTCGTGCGTCACCGCGACGACGGTGCCGGCATAGTTCTCGAGGAACTTCTCGAGCCAGGCGACCGATTCGGCGTCGAGATGGTTGGTCGGCTCGTCGAGCAGCAGCAGGTCGGGCTTCTGCAGCAGCAGCCGGCACAGCGCCACGCGGCGCCGCTCGCCGCCCGACAGCTTGGTGACATCCGCGTCGCCCGGCGGGCAGCGCAGGGCATCCATCGCGATGTCGATGGTGCGCTGCAGGTCCCAGCCGTTTGCCGCGTCGATCTTCTCCTGCAGCTCGGCCTGCTCGGCGATCAGCGCGTTCATCTCGTCATCGCCGAGCTCCTCGGCGAAGCGCGCGCTCACCGCATCGAAGCGGTCGAGCAGCGTCTTGATCTCGCCCAGGCCCTCCATGATGTTGCCGGCGACATCCTTCGCCGGATTGAGCTGCGGCTCCTGGGACAGGTAACCGACCTTGGCCCCTTCGGCGGCGAAGGCCTCGCCGGAATAGTCGGTGTCGATCCCGGCCATGATCTTCATCAGCGTCGATTTGCCGGCGCCGTTGGCGCCGAGCACGCCGATCTTGGCCCCGGGCAGGAAGGCGAGGGTGACGTTCTTCACCACCTCCCGGCCGCCGGGGTAGATCTTGCTCAGGTTCTTCATCACATAGACGTATTGATAAGAGGCCAAGTCTTTGATTCCTATGAATGAATATTATAGACGCAGCTATAGATGGAGGGCGCGCACCGCGGTTTCTATCATAAACCGAGCGTGCTGGGCGATTCCCATGCTTGCCGCCATCGGCGCGCGAAAACCACGATCGGGCTCGTGACCAGGCCGGGATTATCGGGTTGGCTTCCGACTTATGTAATTTCGTTTGTCCTAATGAGTACCGTTCCGTCAGGCTCAAGCCGATCGAGCAGATACTTCCTCCGTGCGAGTGCTTCAATTTCGCTGCGCTGCGTCTTGAACGCCGCCTCCGGTCGTAGTCGGTCACGGTCTGAGAAATGATCATCGAGCGCTTCGCGGGAGATACGGCACAGGACTCTCTTCTCGCCATCCTGGCCCCAGAAGGCGATGCCTTTATCAATTTCATACTTAAATTCGTCATCAGGAAATACCAGCGTGCGCTTGTCGGTCATGCCCAATACATCGAGGATCGCCAGCACCGTCGAAAGCTGAATGTCTTTTTCTGCCTGCTCAAAACGCGAAATAGTTGGCGTGCTCACTTTCGCGAGCGCCGCCACTTGCTTCTGCGTCAGATTCATTCTGTGCCGTCGCCGGACTGCTTCTTCGACAAGAATTGTCCAGTTAAGGCGAAACTCCCGTTCCATCTGCGCTCCATAAGTTCAAGTAGGCTTTGCCCGAGGGCGTCTTCACCGATCTGCTTTGCCGCATTGGCAACGGCTTTCTCCGCCGTCTTACGGCGGTGGTTGATGTCCTGAAACGTCTGGATCAGGACAGCAGCATCAAGACCGCAGACCTCGCCCAAGGCGACCAAATGCTTGGGCCGCAGTTTGTCGAGAGCGAGGTTGGCGGCATTGCCAACTGCTAAGGCGAGTTGTTGATATTCCGGATAGAGCGCCGCCGCGACGAGATCGTAGGCCGGCGTAAGCCGCAAACCATCCGGCGTATGGAACATCGCAAAGTTCTTGAGATGCGCGTCCGTGTTCCCGGTCAGGAAGCAGACAAGAACCCGGCGATAGAGCCGCCACGCATCTACGGGCGTGCAGCCGGGCGTCGTGCGGATGAAAGCCGCCATATTGTCGTAGGAGGCTTCATATTTATCGTCGTCGGAGCGCCGACCGAGGAGTTGGTTGAATTCCTCGAAGTGAATCTTCGCGCCACTGCTGCGCCGGTCAAAACGGTGGACAAGCAAGGCATGTCCTTGAACGCCCTCGACGGTTCCGATTTCAGCATCAACGATCTTGTCGTCCGGCAACAGAGCACGGTTGGCAATCGTTGTCAGAAATTCATTTTCGACGATATCGCGTAGCGTGCCGGAAGGGAGCTTGGCGATGAATGTCGAGGTTTCGTCGCGCCGCGCTGGGCGAAACCGCTTGCCATCCTTGATGGCGAAAAGTTTGGGCTGAACACCGGAAAGTGACGCGCGGCTGGTCAGTGCCGCCGTCGTGGTGGGATCGCCGTTATCTTCGGGCGGCTCTGCAACTGGTGCCGGATCAATAATAGAGACGGCACCAGCGCAATCGTGACCAAACGCCAAGAGCAGCGCAAAGCGATTGCCGGGATCGACTTTTAGCCGCCGCGCCTGGGCATTACGGAGCCAGCCTTCGGCGACAAGATTGTCGAAGAACGGGTGTAGGCCCTGCTCGCAAATATGCGGCTCAGATCGCAGGGGGAGCGTAAAGGCAATAGCAGGGCTATGATTAGCGAGGTAGGTTGGGTCATAGGTAAAGACACAACGACCACCGGGCTCTTGCCGGAGTTCACCGGCGAAGCTGTCGTTGTGGTAGACCTTCCCCCATAATGACGCTGCCATACAAAACCTATTTTATCTTTATT
The DNA here is from genome assembly GCA_964577835.1 of uncultured Rhizobiaceae bacterium. Lineage (GTDB taxonomy): Bacteria > Pseudomonadota > Alphaproteobacteria > SMXQ01 > SMXQ01 > CAVVYA01. Next base: position 5,344 of record CAZOBN010000141.1, on the reverse strand, counting down.
GGAAATATCCGCATTAAAATAAAATATATCTTATCTAATAATCTGTTATTGGTCAATAAATCAAATTTGTTTTATCTGATGGTGTTATACCGCAAGCGCTGAACATGCCCGCTATGACCGGGTTGGGCGATTTCCATGCTTGCCGCCATCGGCGCGCGAGAACCATGATCGGCGCGTGACCAGGCCGGGATTATTGGGTTGGCAGGTGACGGTTGTCAGTCACGCCTGGCGGATGTCGATCCGGATCGGCGATCATGATCGGCTGCGGCGGCTCGCCGGCGCAGTAAACATCCCACATGCGCTCGTAGGCGCGCTCCAGGTTGCGCACGAAGCGCGCGGCATCGAACAGCGGCATGACCGGACGGTTCGCCGCGATGCGTGCCCGCAGTTCGGCGCGCGCGCCGGGGTCCCTGGCGAGGCGTAACGACAGCGCCTCATACTCTTCTAGACTGCCGGTGACGACGTCGGGCATGCCCATGGCCGTGAGGCCGCTCGCTGATGATCCATACTGCCAGGAGCTCCCGCTCGGGCTTCGTGCCGCGCGCCGGTTTTAGGTCATCGACGGCGAGGATGGAAACCGTCGCCATGCGAAGAGGTGCAAACGCCGCATCGCCGGTTATCATAGAGGCGAGCGCGACAAACGAGGCGACAACCGGCGATGGGACGAAGCATGGGACGCGCAGGCAGTCCGGCCACGACGGCGATGGGTCGGGACCGGGTGATCGGTCCGATGCTGATCCTGTCCCTGGTCCTGCTGACCGCGGGGCTCGCGCTTCCCGCCTTGTCCGTCGGCACGTTCCTGTTCCGCAAAGACTACTCGATTTTGCAGGCCGTCTGGGCGTTCTGGAAAGCGGGCAACTATTTCCTGTTCGTCATCGTCGGACTGTTCTCGGCGGTCCTGCCGGCGCTCAAGACCCTGCTCTGCGCCTATGTCTGGTATGCGGTGCCGCGCGGCAATGCGCGGGCCGCGAAGCTGGTCGGGGTTCTCGCCGCGCTGTCGAAATGGTCCATGCTCGATGTGTTCATCATCGCCATCACCGTGCTGGTCATGGAGGGCAGCTTGCTGACTTCGGCCGACATCCACATCGGCCTCGTCGCCTTCGCCGCGGCGGTGCTGCTGTCGACCATCGGGCTCAAGCGCATGGCGGCGCTGACGGACGAAATAGGCGCGCCCCGCAACTAACTAGCGTCTGCAGTACACAGCACTCGAAAATCCGCGCGTGCGACGAAACTCACCCCCACCCTGCCCTGCCCCATCGAGGGGGAGGGTTGACCCCACCGCACTGCCTCAATCCCCTCCCCCCGTTGTGGGGGAGGGTCAGGGGTGGGGGGACGCGCGCGCTCAGTCGCGGAAATTCTGGTATTGCAGCGGGCGCTCGAGCTTGAGGCCTTTGACGAAGGCGATGGCGTCCTGCAGGTCGTCGCGTTTCTTGCCGGAGACGCGCACCTCCTCGCCCTGGATGGATGCCTGCACCTTCATCTTGCTCGCCTTGAGCTCCTTGACGATGCGCTTGGCAAGTTCGGTCTCGATGCCCTGACGCACCACGATGGTCTGGCGCACCAGATTGCCCGACGCCTTTTCCGGCTCCTTGTAATTGAGGGCGGCCGGGTCGACGCCGCGACGCGTGAAGTGCCCTTTGATCAGTTCGTGGATCTGCTTGAGCTTGAGATCGTCGTCGGCGACGACCGTGAGCACCTCTTCCTTGCGCTCGATCGAGCTTTTGCTGCCCTTGAAATCGAACCGCGTGCCGATCTCGCGCTGGATGTTGCGCACGGCGTTGTCGACCTCGGCCAGATCGGTGCGGGAGACGATATCGAAGGACGGCATGATCGAGCCTCTCTGCTGGCAGTCAGGTCAGGGATGAAACGCCTCAGCATAGTGGTTGGGCGTGCGGGATCAATCGGCAACAGGCGCCGCGGCGGCAAGTTCGCGGCCGGCGCCGCGCGGTCGCGAAAGCCGTTGGAAGCCCGGTGCGGCTTTGCTACCCTCGCCCGGCCTTGCTCCAGGCGCGCTGCAACCGCCGTGTCCCTCCTCAATCAAGCGGACGATCCCCTGACGCCATGACAAGCTTCGCCGACTATCTGACCGAGACGGGCGAGACCTTGCGCCGCCTGCAAGGCTCCGGCATCGAGCCGCAGGTGCAGGCTGCCATCCAGGCCCTGAGCAAAGCGCTGAACGCGCGCAAGCCGGTGCTGGTGTGCGGCAACGGCGGCTCGGCGTCCGACGCGCAACATATCGCCGCCGAGCTGGTCGGCCGCTATGAGCGCGAACGGGTGGCCGTGCCGGTGATCGCGCTCGCCGGCGACGCCGCCACAGTGACCGCGCTCGGCAACGACTATGGGTTCGACAAGATTTTCGCGCGCCAGGTGGAGGCCCATGGCCAGCCAGGCGGCGTGCTGCTCGGCCTCACCACCAGCGGCCGTTCGCCCAACGTGCTGCGCGCGTTCGAAACGGCGCGCACCCGTGGCATGACGACCATCGCCATGACCGGCGAGGGCGGCGGGCAGATCGCCCCGCTTTCGGACATCCTGCTGGCCGTGCCGTGCAAAATCACGGCGCGAATTCAGGAAATGCACATCTGCCTCTATCACTATATCTGCGGCCGGGTCGAAGCCGGCCTCGCCGAAAAATGAAGTTCCCAAGCGAAACCAAGCATTTATGAGGTAGTGGGACCGAATCTGAATTGTTGACAAATTTTCTTATGAACTGCATCTTCGGTACAACAGGTCGTTAACCATGCCTCGAATATAGATAACGAGGCCCTGGGACTGATTTCTGGTGTTTTTTCCCATCGTCCGTTGGGGGCCGGTTTTTTCAGCCGGTGGCGAGGGAGAAAATGGCGCTTTTTTGTTTTGAGCGATTAGGGGGACGAATGACAGGTGGGGGTTGGCTTGCGCGAGGACTCGCGCTGTGCGCTGCTGTGGCGGTCACCGGGCTAATGCCGGGTTCTACCGTGTCATCGCGCACCTCTCCGCCCAACATCGCCAGTCCTGACTTCGAACAGCAACTTCCCGCCAAGTATTTCGTCCTTACCAATCGCGCGCCCGACGCGGTCGAAAGCACCCGCGAAACGATCCGCGTGCCGATCACCGTCGCCAAGGGCGATACGCTAATGCAGATGCTCGTCAAGGCGCAGGTGCCGCGCGCCGAGGCGCATGAAGCGGTGCAGGCTCTGAAAGACGTCTACAATCCGCGCGAACTGCTGCCCGGCACCAGCATCGAACTGAATTTCCTGCCGTCCGGCGAAGAGAAGACCAAGCCCTCGTTCCTCGGTCTGAACTTCGAGCCGAGCGTCGAACGCCTGGTCAGCGTGGCGCGCACCTGGGCCGGCTTCCAGGCCGACGAAATCAAGCGGCCGCTCACCAATCAGGCGGCACGCGTCGCCGGGACGATCAACAACAGTCTCTACGAAGACGCCGTCAAAGCCGGAGTGCCGGCGACGATCGTGGTCGAGATCATTCGGAACTTCTCCTACGACGTCGACTTCCAACGCGACATTCAGCCGAACGACAAGTTCGAAGTGATGTTCGACCGCATGGTCGACGAGGACGGCCGCACGGCGCGCAACGGCAAGGTGCTGTTCGCCGACCTGATCCTCGGCGGCACCAGCCATCGCATCTATCGCTTCGCCACGCCGGATGGCCAAGTCGATTACTACAACGCCAAAGGCGAATCGATCCGCAAGGCCCTGCTGCGCACGCCGGTCGACGGCGCCAAGCTGACCTCGAGCTTCGGCAAGCGCATGCATCCGATCCTCGGCTATACCATCCAGCACAAAGGCGTCGATTTCGGCGCGGCCAGCGGCACGCCGATCATGGCGGCGGGTTCCGGCACCGTGGCCGAAGCGGGCTGGAAGGGCGGCTACGGTCGCTATGTGAAGATCCGCCACAACAGCGGCTATTCCACCGCTTACGCCCACCTCAGCCAGTTCGGCCGCAAAATCAAAGCGGGGGCGCGGGTCGGCCAGGGCGATGTCATCGGCTATGTCGGTGCCACCGGCATGGCGACCGGCCCACACCTGCATTACGAAGTGATGCTCAACGACAAGCAAATCAATCCGATGAGCGCCAAGGTCGCGACCGGCCAGAAGCTCGAAGGCAAGCTGCTCGCCGCGTTCAACGCGGAAAAGGGCAAGCTCGAGCGCCAGATCGCCGATCTCGCGACCGGCAAGAAGCTCGCCAGCAGCAACTAGACTAACTTCTTTCTTCGTCATGCCCCGACTTGGTCGGGGCATCCACGTCTTTTCTTTTATTGCCGATGAAGATTCGTGGATGGCCCGACTAAATCGGGCCATGACGATCTTCCTTTGATTCCTGCTCCGTTGCGTCATGCCCGATTTAGTCCACGGCTGTCCGGTTGAGGCCGAGGCCGTTGGCATGCGCCGATTCGTGGATGCCCCGAACAAGCCTGTCCTTGGGCCGCGCAACGCGCGGACCCGAGGGTCGGGGCATGACGGCTTTTATTGGATTTCCGCCGATCTCCGTCATGGCCCGATTCAGTCGGGCCATCCACGTCGAGCCGTCGCTTGCGACGGCGACGATCGGTGTCCGTCCTCCGCCTACCCACCATCCAATGTCATGCTGTCGGCGCTTTCCTGGGAAACTTGGGTGCTGAACCGGACAGCCGTGGGTCAAGGCCGAGGATGACGATCTTCCTTTGATTCCCGCTCCCTTGCGTCATGGCCCGATTTAGTCGGGCCATCGAGGCGTTTTTTATCTGCTCCCCACACGGAGAGGGACGGCCGCGACGGTGCGGCCTGGCGAAGCTTGCTGCGCCGAAACGAAGCCGATCGGCCGCGGCATCATGCCGCGGCCTGGGTTTGCACGCCGTTGATGATCAGCCCATCCTTGCCGGCGCTGACCCGCACGGTCTCGCCGTCGTGGATCTTGCCCTCGAGCAGGAGCGTGGCCAGCGGGTTCTGCAGATAGCGTTGGATCGCCCGCTTGAGCGGCCGCGCGCCATAGACCGGATCGTAGCCCGCCTCGGCGAGCCAGGCCTTCGCGGCCTCGTCCAACTGCAAGGTGATCTGCTTGTCGGCAAGCAGCGCATCGAGCCTCTTGAGCTGGATCTCGACGATCTTGCCCATTTCGGCGCGGCCGAGCCGGTGGAACAGCAGGATCTCGTCCAGGCGGTTGAGGAACTCCGGCCGGAACGCGTGGCGCACCACATCCATCACCCGCTCGCGGATCGGATCGAGTTGCGCCCCGTCAGGCAACGCCGCGATGATGTCGCTGCCCAGGTTCGACGTCAGGACGATGATGGTGTTGCGGAAGTCCACCGTGCGGCCCTGCCCGTCCGTCAGGCGCCCGTCGTCGAGCACCTGCAGCAGCACGTTGAACACGT
>CAZOBN010000140.1:0-7892 GCA_964577835.1 uncultured Rhizobiaceae bacterium | reverse complement strand
AACATTGCGAATCCCCTCCACCCTTGTGGGGGAGGGTTAGGGTGGGGGGTGATGCGGGCATCGGTGATTCCGAGTACTAGACGCCGTTTCCACGCGGCTCGTGCAGGGCGCCCGGCTTATTCGACGGTCATGCCGATACGCGACCGGTCGCGCGACCAATAGACGTAAGTTACCTTGCGGTAGATGTTCCGCGCCGGCACGAAGCCGACCTGGAACATGGCGCGGCTGTCGAGGGAATCGTCCCGGTTGTCGCCGAGAACCCAGTAATGTTCCACCGGTACCCTCTGCGCCTGCAGAGTGTCGAACGGACTATCCGGCATCTGATCAAGAACCAAATAGCCTTTCCCTTCCGGCGTGATCTCCACAAAGGTGCGGCCCTGGATGGATGACGGCGCCGCACCCGGCTCGATCGCGGTGCGGTGAAGCGGCATATCGTTGATCAGAACCTGGCCCTGGCGCATTCTCACCCGCTCGCCGGGCAATCCCACGATGCGTTTCACGGTGGATATCTTGGGATCTCTTGGCAGACGCAGGATGACCATGTCCCCGCGCGCCAGGTCGCCGGGTGCGATGCCATAGGCGATCACGCGGTCATGCTGGTGCAACGTCGGAAAGTTGGATTCATTCTCGATGCTGAAACTTTCGATCTGACGGAACGGTGAAAGCGCGAACGAGAGCAGCATCGCGCTCAGGACAGCGGCCACATACACGAAGCCCCGATTATAGGCGGCGAGCTCGATGGCCTTTTGCCCGCGCGCCTGAACGAAGGCGTCGATCACCACGCCCAGCTTCCAGATAATGGCCAATGCGAAGAGTGCGACGAGCGCGGCAAAGGTCGGCGGCGGGACAAAGGTCAGCACCAGCGCCATGGCGAATTCGCCCAGGAAGGCGACGGCCGCCCGGCGCGGCTGCCGGTTATAGAGCTGCCCGAGCCCGCTGGTCACCAGCGACAGCAACGCGGCGAGCCAGGGACGGCGACGTTTAGGCGGATCCGTGGTGATGCTGCTCATCGGCTCCCCCTCGAGATGTCTGCTGCTAGTCCCGATAATCCGCCGCCACGGTTTCGTCCCGTGGTGGCGCCTTGCGGATGGCGCGGAAGATCACCGTTAGAATCGCGGTCACCGCTAGGTTCAGGATCACTGTGTAGAGCGCGGAGTAGCCCGGCAGGGTGAAGCCGAAGAGGGTCAGCGGATAGATCGCGGTGAAGTTCACCTTCACCGCCATCCAGGTGCCGAGGCCGATGCCGGCGGCCCAGCCGATCAGCAGCGCCCAATCGTCGAACCAGCGGGTATAGAGCCCGACGATGACCGACGGCAGCGTCTGGATCATCCAGATGCCGCCGAGCAGTTGGAGCTGGATGGCGTATTCCTGCGGCACCAGCACGATGAAGGCGAGTGCGCCGAACTTGACGATCAGCGACACCCATTTCGCCACCTGGGATTGTTCGCGCTCGCTGCAATCGGGGCGGATGAATTCGCGGTGGATGTTGCGCGAATAGAGGTTGGCGGCGGCGATCGACATGATGGCGGCAGGCACCAGCGCGCCGATGCCGATGCCGGCGAAGGCGATGCCGACGAACCAGTCGGGGAAGCTGTGCAGCAACAGCGCCGGCACCGCGTAGTTGGCCTTGAATGTCGCGAAGCCGTCGGCGTATCGCGGCATCAGGTGGACGCCCGCGGCGAGCGCCATGAAGCCGATCAGCGCGAGGAATCCGAGCATCAGGGAGTAGCCTGGCAGGATCGCGGCATTGCGCCGGATCGCGTGCGCGCTGCTCGCGCTGAGGATGCCGGTCAGCGAGTGCGGATAGAGGAACAGCGCCAGGGCCGAGCCGAGCGCGAGCGTCACATAGGCGCTGTAGGCGCCGGTGGTATTCGGGCCGGGCGGCGCGAGCAGCAGTTTCGGCTCCGGCACCGCGGCGAATATCTTCTCGAAGCCGCCGAGCTGCATCGGCACGATGATGATCACCGCGAGGGCCGTGATGTAGATCAGCACGTCCTTGACGATGGCGATGGCGGCCGGCGCGCGCAGCCCGCTGGTGAAGGTGAAGGCGGCCAGGATGGCGAAGGCGATGATGAGCGACAGGTTGCCCCAGCCGTGGGATGGCACGCCGAGCGCGGCCATCACCACCTGGATGCCGACGAGCTGCAGCGCGATGTAGGGCATGGTGGCGACGAGGCCGGTGACGGTGATGGCGAGCGCCAGCCAGCGGTTGCCGAAGCGGCCGCGCACGAAATCGGCGGCCGTCACATAGCTCTTCTTGTGCGACACGTTCCAGATGCGCGGGAACACCATGAACAGGATCGGATAGATCAGGATGGTGTAGGGCACCGCGAAGAAGGCGATGGCGCCGGCACCGAAGGCGAGCGCGGGCACGGCGATGAAGGTATAGGCGGTGTAGAGATCGCCGCCGATCAGGAACCAGGTGATCAGGGTGCCGAAGCGCCGGCCGCCCAGTCCCCATTCATGGAGCAGGTCGAGATCGCCGCGGCGCCAGCGCGCCGCCATGAAACCGAGCCAGGTGATGAAGCCGAACAGCAGCACGAAGACGGTCAGCGCCGTCCAGTTGATTTGCCCCAAATGATCCCCCAACGCGACGTCTTGTTATGGCCCCTGCTCCCGCGCGTCGGTTCGCGCGGATCCACGCTCTCAGCGGCTCCCCGGATTGCGCCGGCTCTTCTCGGTGGCGAAATAGACGATGGCCGTCAGCACGCCGCCGATCACGATCCACAGGAGCTGATACCAGTAGAAGAACGGGATGCCCGCCACCTGAGGCTCGGCCTTGTTGTAGAGCGGCGGCCAGCACACGGCCGCGAACTGTGCGATGAACAGCAGATACCACCACAGGCGCCGCCGGCGCGCCTTGGCCGCGTCATGGATCGCCGGTTCGCTTCTGGGCGAACCGCTGCTTGCCGGATTGCTCATGCCCCCTGCCCCTGCCCGTCAAATTCGACTGGGCGGCCCGTTGTCTCGAGCCTTTGTCTCCCGCAAAGATTTAGCGCAAGTCACGGGCGGCGACAATGTCACTGCGCGGGCTTGGGCGCGAGCCGCTCCTCGCGAGGCGGCATGCGGGCCTCGACATAGCGCAGATGTACGACCGTGGGATCGCCCGGACCAGGGGGCAGATCGAACGAAAAGCGTGCCTCCCGCTCGATCATGTGCGGCTTCGCGACGGCCACCAGCGGCACGTCGATGCGGGTTTCGGTGCGGTTCTCGCCTGCTTTCCGCTCGACCGTCGCCACCACATGACCATAGATGCCGTTGCGCCCCGGCGGTCCGAGATGGCGCACCAGGCCCGTGATAGTCGCGCGGCCGCCGACGGTGCGGTGCGTGCTCCACACGATATCCGTGGGCTTGGTATGCCGGATGTCGAGCGTGACGGCGCTGGGCGCGTCGGCGGCAGACGCCGGCGCGCCCATGGCCAGGCACAGAACGGCGCCGCCGAGCAAGCGGGCGAGACTGCTCATGACGGCGCCCTGCACAAAGCCGCGGTGGCGATGAAGGCGAGCAGCAGGGTGACCACGATCACCGGCCCGGTCGGCAGGTCGAACGCCGCCGAGGCCATGAGTCCGACCACGTAACCGGCGAGTGCCGAGAGATAGCCCACCGCCAGGCGCTGGCGCTCGGGCAGCTTCCGCACGGCGAGCGCCGGCAGGATGAGCGTGGCGAACACCAGATAGATGCCGACGAGCTGCACCGACTGGGTGACGGCGAGCGCGAACAGCACATAGAATCCGACCTGTCCGGCGTGGCCGTCGCGCTTGCCGCCGCGCAGGACGGTGAACCACAGGCCGAGCAGCACAGCATAGAGAATGGCGACCGGCAGCAATTCGGCGGGCGTCACCCAGAGAATCTGGCCGACCAGCAGATCCTTGAGATGCTCGCCGCCGTGCGGATTGTGGGCGAGCAGCAGCAGTTCGACGCTGGCCGCTACCACGAACAGCACGCCGATCAGGGCTTCCTGCACCTCGGGCCAGTGCCGCTCGGTCCAGGTCAGCAGCGCGGCGCCGAGCAGCGCCGCCGTCGCCGCCGCCACCTGGACCTGCCAGCCGGTGTCCCAATCGAGGAAGTCGGCGACGATGACGCCGAGTCCCGCGACCTGGGCGATGGCGAGATCGATGAACACGATGCCGCGGGCCAGCACGCGCTGGCCCAACGGCACGTGGGTGGCGATCACCAGGATGCCGGCGAGGAACGCCGGAAACAGAATGCCGAAATCGAGATTAGCGAGCATTCGTCGCCACCAGCAGCCGGTTGAGGGTGTCGTCGTAAAGCCCGAACAGATCCTTGGCCTCGGGCGTGCCGCCGACCGTGAACGGCAGGGCGGCGACCGACACGCCGGCGCGCTCCTTGAGGAAATCGGATGGCCGCGAATCCTCGTAGGCGGCGCGCAGCACCGCGCGGATCGGCTGCTGCCGGACGGTGTCGACCACCTGGGCGAGATAGCCGCTCGACGGCGGGATGCCGGGCTTGGGCTCCAGGGTGACGACCTCTTTCAAGCCGAGCCAGTCGAGCAGATAGGTCCAGTTCTTGTGCTGGGTTGCCACCGGCGTGCCGCGCAGGGGTGCGGCCTGCTGCTCCCAGCGCTGCATCGCCGCGTTCCACCGCTTGTCGAAGTCCTGAGCGCGCGCCTGATAGGTGGCGGCACCGCCCGCATCGAGGTCCGCCATGCGCTCGGCGAGCGGCTTCGCCACGGCGGCGATGTTGCGCGGGTCGGTCTGGATATGCGGATTGCCCGCCGCATGCACGTCGCCTTCCGAGCGGTCGAGCCGTGTCGGAATATCGAGCAGGCGGACATAGCGCGCCGCCTCGAAATAGCCGCGCGCGCCGGGCTGGATCTTGCCGTTGGATGCCTGGCGGACGACCTGGGGCAGCCAGCCGATTTCCAGCTCGGCCCCGGTGCAGACCACCAGATCGGCGGCGCGCGCCTTGGCGATCAGGCTCGGCCGCGCCTGGATGTGATGCGGGTCCTGGGCCGCCGTGGTCGCGGTATAGATCGTCACCTTGTCGCCGCCGATCTCCTTGGCCAGGCTCGCCCACTCGGGCTCGCAGGCGAAGATGTTGAGGTCGGCGTGGGCGGCGTTGGGCAGGACGGCGGCCGACGCCACGGTGAGCGCGGCGCCCAGGCCCATGGCGATGAGTTGCGTGTTCATGATGGTTCTCCGAAAAAGAAAAATTCTGTCAGGCCTCAATACTGGTGCGCGCCATGCGGGCCGAAGATGACGGTGTATTGCAGCAGAAGCTGGTCGTTGCTGCGCACATCGGAATCGTCGCGGCTGTATTGCAGGCGGATGCGGCCGAATTCGCTGGTGTCGTATTCCACCAGGGCGGTGCCGCGGCGCGGCGTGTGGCCCATGTTGTCGAGCGCCGTGCCGGCAAGCGCGACGTCGGTGTCGTCGGCATTGACCTCGTCGTAGCGCAAGCCGGCGCGCCATCCCGGCGTGAACTGATAGACCGCCTGGGCGTACCAGCCGGTCTGGTAGCCTTCGATCGTGGTGCCGTTGAAATCGCCGGTCTGGCGCTGCAGGAAGAATTCGCTGGCGAGCGTCAGGTTGCGCTCGCGCACGTTGCCGTCGGGCGCCCATTTGTAAACCAGGCTGGCGATGCCGAGATCGGTACGGCCGCTGAACACGTCGGGCGTGCCGCCGGTCTCGCGGTCGCGCGCCGCGGCACGCAAGTAGGACAGACCCGCCTGCCAACTGCTGCTGTCGTCGATGTCGTCGCCGGCGCGGACGAAGACGGTCTGCGTGCCGACGCCGCCGTGGGTCGAGCCTGCCGCCGGGAAGGCTTCGCCGCGGAACAGTTCGCCGCCGAATTCGAGGAAGAACGGCGTCGGTGCCAGCCAGCGCAGTTGCACGCCGTCGTCGCCGTATTGCTTGTCGAGCATGGCGAGATAAGGCAGCGGCTGATCGATGAAGTCCCAATTGTGTGAATGTTTTTCATTCAGATAGCCGACACCGGAAAAGAACCGGCCCCCCTTGGCGGTAAAGCCCCACGGCAGGCTGGTGGTCTGGATGAACGCTTCCTCGACCGCGACCTTGTCTTCCGGCGTGAAAGCCAGCGTCAATTCGCCGCGGAGCGCCTGATCGATATTGGCGCTGAGACTGACCTCGGATTCGCCGAGCGAGAAGCCGCGCGTGTTGGCCTCGGTCGCCTCGCCGCCGAGCGCGAAGCCCGGAATGCGGCGGTCGCCCGGCGTGTGCGAGAAGGCGCCGAAGGTGCCGTTGAGCACGCCGCTGATCGATGGATTGAAGGCGTTGGGATTGGGCGCGGCGGCGGGACTTGTTGCGGCCGTCGAGGCCACCTTCGGCTGCGCGGCGACGGCCGCCTTGGTTTGCGCCGCGCTGTCCTTGGCGGCCTGGGCATCGCCCTCGGCCTTCTCGAGCCGCTGTTCGAGCGCGCGGATCTTACTTTCGTAGTCCCGCTTCATCTGTTCGACCATCTGGCGGATGGCCGCGGTATCCGGATTGCTTTGCGCCCAGGCGATCGAGGATTGATTCGCCAGAACCAGGGCGCCCGTGGCCGCTGCCACGGTCATGGTCAGTTTTGCACGCGTCATGATCTGCACTTTCGTTTGTCCAGCCGCGTCGAGGCGGCGAAGCGCCGACCGCGCGCGTGCATCGCGCGCACGCAACCGGTCGCTAGGGATGTGCCTCCCAATGCGGCCTCAGGGCCGCACGGGGATCACAGTTCAGGTTGGGACAAACAGGGAGGGAGGCGCGCGGGAGGAATAGGCCGCCGGCGCATCGCGCAACTCGAGGCGATCGTCGGCTGCGGCAAAGGCGACCGCGCGCGGCGGCGCGAGCGTCAGACCGATGGCCGGCGGCAGCAGTGAAGCCGAGCCGAGGCCGGCCAGGTGACAGATGAAGCAATGGAGGTCGTGACCGTTGCCGTCGAGCGGCTGCGCCGGCGAGCGACCGCCATCGCCGTCGGCCGCCAGTGCGAAAGCGGCCGTGGCGCTCCCGGCGGCGGCGGCGGCGACATTGTGATTGTGGACCTGGCTTAAATAGCCCTGGAGGACAAGCGCAACGACCAGCAGCCCCATCTTGAGGAGCTTCGCGATATCACGCGTGGCGATCGCGCGCCGTGTGCTCACCTGCTCACTGGCCCCTTTTTCAGCAGTCTTGTCACCCGCTAGCAATACGGGATTTCGCCGGTGCGGTAAAGTTACATTATAACACTGGGCCGTGCGTCTATCGCAGGGATTGGTGGTCGCACCTTGGGGCCGCGTCTGCGCGCTACTCCTTGGTGTAGCGTTTCACCACCGCCTGGGCGCCCTGCAGCTTGCGGGAATGCTCGACGATGGTCTCGTGCTCCTTGCTCTTGCGGTATTTCTCGATGGCGTCGTCGCTCTCCCACTCGGCATAGGAGATGTATTCACCCGGCTCGTCGATGCATTTGAGCAGCTCCTCCGACAGGCAACCGGGCTGCTTGATCATCAGCGGGGCGCAATCCTGCTTCCAGATGCGCTCGGCCTCGGCGCGGGATTCCGGCTTCACCTTGACATGAATGAGACGGACGATCGGCATGGCAGCCTCCTGCTTTGTTGACGGAGGATCAACAGGGCGAGCGCCGGAATGGTTCCGGCTCTTTTACCTTCCAGGACGCGGCTCATCAGCCGCGTGGCGCACAACGCCGGCAAACTGGTAGAATATGGCCATGACACAATCGCCCATCCATATCATCGGCGGCGGGCTCGCCGGTTCGGAGGCCGCCTGGCAGATCGTCCAGGCCGGCATTCCCGTGGTGATCCACGAGATGCGTCCGGTGCGCCAGACCGAGGCCCATGCCACCGACCGGTTCGCCGAGCTCGTCTGCTCCAATTCCTTCCGCTCCGACGACGCGCAGAACAACGCCGTCGGCCTGCTGCACGAGGAGATGCGGCGCTGCGGCTC
>CAZOBN010000139.1:0-7941 GCA_964577835.1 uncultured Rhizobiaceae bacterium | reverse complement strand
CGTCACCCCCGACTTGATGGTGTGGACGGCTCCTCTCGTCATGCGGTCATACCCACGACCACATTGGCACATCGCGATGCCGTAGAGGTGGGACCGTCCACACCATCAAGTCCGGCATGACGAATTGTTGTGGGGCTGGCGATCTCCGGCATGAGATGGCCCGACTAAATCGGCCATGACGAGGAGAAAACATTTTCTGCCCTCCCCACCCGTGGGGGAGGGTCGGGTGGGGGTGAAGGCGAGCCACAAAAGCCCCCACCCGCTCGCTGCGCTCGCACCCTCCCCCACGGGTGGGGAGGGTGAATCAGGAGAGCGTCACGCCGGCGTGAACTTGGGCACGGTGGCGTCGGGGGTGACGTCGTCGAACACGACCTTCACCAGCATTTCGCAGCGCACGTCTTCCGGCGGAATGCCGACGATGTTGGTGAGCAGGCGCGGGCCTTCGGCGAGTTCGACCAGCGCGACCACGTAGGGCACCTCGCTTTCGAATCCCGGATGATAGACGCGGTGAAAGACGACGAAGCTGTAGACCTTGCCGCGCCCCGAGACCTCGGCCCATGCGAAATCGGCGGCAAGGCAATGGGGGCAGCGCTGGGACGGCGGAAACCAATATTCGCCGCACGCCTTGCAGTGCGGAATGACCAGCTTGTGCTGCTTCGCGGCTTCCCAATAGGGCACCGATTCGGGTGCCGGGCGCGGCACCGGCTTCCGCGGCGTTTCGCTCGCCACCTTCACGTCGGCCATCACGCCCTCCCGAGGATCAAGGTGGAATGACACACCTGGTTGCCGCCGTGACCGGAGATCAGCGCGATCTCCGCGTCCTTGACCTGGCGGTGCGCCGGATAGGTGTGGCGCATCTGGCGAGCGCCCTCGACCACCTGCAGCACGCCTTCGGCATGGGCTTCCGAGAGCTGGCCGCCGGACGTGTTGGTCGGCAGGCGGCCGCCCATGCGCAGCGCGCCCGATTGCACGAAAGGACCGCCCTCGCCCTTCTTGCAGAAACCGTAATCCTCGAGCTGCGCGAGCACCATGTAGGTGAAGCAATCGTAGATCTGCGCCGTGTCCACGTCGTCCGGACCGAGGCCGGCCATGGCGTAGGCGGTCTCGCCGCTCTTCTTCGCCGCCGTCACCACCATATTGTCGTCGGCGAACCAGCCACGCAGATTGTTGAAGCTGCCGAAGCCCTTGATCATCACCGGCGGTTGCCTGAGATCGCGCGCCCGCTCCTTGCCGGTGACGATCACCGCGCCGGCGGCGTCGCTGCGCAGCGAGCAGTCGAACAGGCCGAAGGGCGAGACGATCAGCCGCGCCTCGCGGTAATCCTCCAGCGTCAGCGGCTTCTTCATCTGCGCGTCCGGATTGCGCAGGGCGTACTCGCGGAAGGCGACGGCGATCGCGGCGAACTGATCGCGCGTCGTGCCGTAGAGGTGCATGTGGCGCTGGGCGCCGAAGGCATGGGCCGCGACGGCGCCGAAATAGCCGTATTCCGGGCCGAATTCGCGCGGCCGCTGGCTCGCCGGCCGGGTTTCGTTGCGCACCCTCGCCTCCTCCGTCGCATGGGTGCGCGACCAGGCATCGCGGCCATAACCGCAGATCACCGTCGTGGCGAGACCTGCCTTGATCGCCATGACGGCCAGCGCCACCGAGAGGATCTGGCTCGCCCCGCCGTTGTCGAGCGTGGTGGAGAAACGCGCGTTGATGCCGAGCCGCGAGCCGATCACCTGGTGATGGCTGTAGGAATCGTCGGGCCCGCGGCAGATGATGCCATCGACATCGGACGGCTTGAGGCCCGCGTCATCGAGCGCATGGCTCATGGCCCCGACCAGCAGATCGACGCTGGAGACGCCGGGCACCTTGCCGAGCCGGCTGTTGCCGACCCCGACGATGGCGCATGTGTCGCGCAGCTCTTTCGAGGGCTCGATCGCGAAGGCCATGGCTCACTCCGCCGCGCGCTGCTCGAGGCCCGCGAGCACCGCCTCGTTGTCGGCGCCGAGCGCCGGGGCGGCGCGGGTGATGCGCGCCGGCGTATCGGACAAAGTCACGCCGCTGCCGACCAGCCCGACCGAGCCGACCAGTGGGTGTGGCACGTCGACGCGCATGCCGAGATGCTTGACCTGCGGGTCGTCGAACACCTCCTGCATGTCGTAGAGCGGCCCGCTCGGCACGTCGGCCGCGAGCAGTTTCTCGAGCCAATGGTCGCGCGGCTGGGTGGCGAAAATCTCGGACAGCATCTTGTAGAGCTCGTTGTAGGCCTTGCGCCGCGCGTCCTTGTTGATGAAGCGCTCCTCCTTCGCCCATTCCGGATGGCCCGCGACGCGGGTCAGCCCTTCCCAGAATTTCGGCGGCGAGGAGAGATGCACGACGAAAGGTTTGCCGTCGCTGCCGACGAAACCGAAGACCTGGGCCGAGCGGGCGCGGGTCGCGCGCGCCGGCACCTCGCCGTTCTCGAAGAAGCGCGCGGCATTCTCGCCGAGCAGCGACATGGTGGCCTGCAGCAGCGAGGTCTCCACGCGCTGGCCCTTGCCGGTGCGGGTGCGCGCCATCAGCGCGCCAAGGATGCCGTAGCTCGCCACCATGCCGGTGAGATGATCGGACAGCGAGATGCCCATCGGCTGCGGGTTGGCGCGGTCGGTCAACAGGCCGAGCAGGCCGCTCATCGCCTGGCCCACCGTGTCGTAGCCGGCGCGGTTCGCGTAAGGTCCGGTGCGGCCGAAACCGGTGATCGAGCAATAGATCAGCCGCGGATTGCGCTTCGCCAAAACATCGTAGCCCAGGCCGAGACGGTCCAGCGTGCCGGTGCGGAAATTCTCGATCAGCACGTCGGCCTGATCGGCGAGACGCAACGCGATCTCGACACCTTCCTTGGTCTTGAGGTCGAGGGTGACGCTCTTCTTGTTGCGGTTGACCGAGCCGAAGGTCGGGCTGTATTCGGCGGCGCCCCAGCCGCGGAACGGATCGCCGTGCTTCGGCTCCTCGATCTTGATCACGTCGGCGCCGAGGTCCGACAGCAGCACGCCCGCGAACGGGCCGCTGACATAGTTCGCCAATTCGAGAACCTTGATTCCCTCGAGCGCGCTGCTCACCGTTTTTCTCCCCGACGCAGGTTCTTTGCGCCTAGTTAGACACCCGCCCATGGCTTAGGCAATAGGGATCGGGCCCGAAGGCACATGCCATGTGCTGCCGCGCGCGCATTGAATTTGCACTCTTTTCAACGCACCGGGGGATGTCTACGATACCGGCAAAAGAAAGCACCATGGGCGCGGCAAGCGCGACCCGTGGCAAGGCCGGAAGTTTCCGGCATCTGGGAGGACCAATGCGGATCACGGCCGTCGATGTCACATCCTGCATCATGCCCAAGGACGATCCCACCTGGCGCTTCGCGCTGGGCGCCAACCCTCTGACCGAGGGCTGGATCGTCGCCATCGCCAGCGACGACGGCAAGACCGGCTACGGCTATGCCTCGGCGACCGCCCATATCGGCGCGAGCTACGAGGGCATCCAGGCGACGCTCGAGCGGTTCAAGCCGCTGCTGATCGGCAAGGATCCCTTCGATGTCGAACTCATTCTGCGGGAACTCGACCGCAATCTGGCGGGTAACAACCAGGCCAAGGCGGCGATCGACTGCGCGCTCTACGACCTGATGGCCAAGAGCCTCGGCGTGCCGCTCTACAAGCTGTTCGGCGGCAAGGTGCGCGACCGGGTGCCGATCCTGCGCATCCTCGCCATCAAGACGCCGCAGGAGATGGCGGCGAACGCCCAGAAGCTGGTCGACAAGGGCTACGATTATCTCAAGATCAAGGTGCACGGCGACGTGGCCGAGGACGTGGCGCGGGTCAAGGCGATCCGCCGGCAGGTCGGCGACGGGGTGCATCTGACGATCGACGCCAACCAGTCCTATCAGCCGAAGGACGCCATCGCCGCGCTCAACCGCATGGCCGAATTCAATATCGACCTAGTCGAGCAGCCGGTGCGGGTCGACGACATGCGCGGGCTGAAGCTGGTGACCGATTCGGTGCCGGTGACGGTCGAGGCCGATGAGAGCGGCGGATCGCTCAACGACGTGATGACGCTGGTGATGAACCGGGTGGTCGACGCGGTCAGCCTCAAGATCCCGCGGCTCGGCGGCTTGCGCCATACGGTGGCGGCGGCGCGCATCTGCGAGGCCGGCGGCATCCGCTATCGCTTCGGCGCCGCGGTCGGCTCGCGCCTGCTGTCGGCCACCGCCATGCATCTCGCGGCCGCCCTGCCCGGCGTCGATTACGCCTGCGAACTGGGCGAGTTCGACCGGCTGCTCGACGATCCGTTCGAAGGCATCGAAATCGAGGACGGCCATTTGACGGTGACGGAAACCGTCGGCGCCGGCGTCACGCTGCGTCCTGTGGCGAAACGCGCGGCGGCGGGAGGCAAGACTCGCTGAGGCAGGCATTCCAGGCGGAACAATACGACAGGGAGCGGACAATGGGTGCATCGCGGATCGCTACACTATCGCTGACCACACTGGCGGTCGCGCTGACACTCGCGGGTGCCGTCCAGGCGCAGACGCGGACCCAGGAACAGATCGCCATGCTCACGGGTCCCGACCGCCAGAAGATTCTCGAGGAGGGCGCGCGCAAGGAAGGCAAGGTCACGCTCTATTCCGGCATGATCGTCGACCAGGCGCTGCGGCCGATGACCGACTCCTTCATGAAGAAGTATCCCTTCATCAAGGCCGAGTTCTGGCGCGCCGACAGCAACAAGATCGTGCAGAAGATCCTCGCCGAGGCGCGCGCCAAGGCACTCACGGTCGACGTTGGCGAAAGCACCAGCCTGTCGGAACCGCTGATCAAGGCCGGCGTGGCGGTGCCGTTCAAGTCGCCCGAGCTCGACGTCTATCCCAAGAATTACACCGACCCGCGCAACCTGTGGGGCGCCACGCGCTTCAGCTACTTCGGCGTCGCCTACAACACCAAGGCGGTCGCCCCGGCCGACGTGCCGAAAAGCTACGAAGACCTGCTCGATCCGAAATGGAAGGGCAAGATCGCCTGGCGCGACGGCTCCGACAGCGGCAGCGCGCTGTTCGTCACCAACATCCTGATGTTGATGGGCGAGCAGAAGGGCGAGGACTATCTGAAGAAGCTCAGCACCCAGAAGATCGTCAATTTCACCGGCAGCGCGCGCACCCTGGTCAACCGCGTGATCGAAGGCGAATATCCGATCGCGCTCAACATCTTCCTGCATCACCCGATCATTAGCGCCCAGAAGGGCGCGCCGGTCGCCGCCCTGCCGCTCGAGCCGGTGCCGAGCCTGAACGGCACGGTGCTGTTCATCAAGGGATCGAAGAATCCATACGCGGCCATGCTGCTGATCGACTACATGCTCTCCGAGGAAGGCCAGAAGACCCTGGAAGCCGCCGACTATCTGCCGGCCCATCCGAACGTGAGCACCAATCCGGTGCTGCAGCCGATCATTCCGAGGAAGGCGAACCTCAAGGAAAATTTCATCACGCCGGAAAAGCTGTTCGACCTCAACGACAGGTCCGAAGCGCTTCTAAAGAAGTATTTCAAGGGCTGAGAGGGCTGTCCGGACCGCCGGGCTGTTTTTCCCCTCCCCCTCGATGGGGGAGGTCGGGTGGGGGTGGAGCAGCGGAAAAGCGTCCCCCCAACCCCGGCCCTCCCCCACAAGGGGGGAGGGAGCGTAATCACCGAGTCCATGTTCCGCCTACGCGTATGATGGGAGCCGCATGACCACCACCCCCGGAACGATCGATACGCCGTTGGCCGTCGCGCCGATGGGCGGCCTCACGCGGTTGCGCGAGGCGCTGTCCCTGTCGCCCGCGGTGGCGATCCTCGTCGTCGTGTTGCTGGCGCTTCTGATACCGCCGACGGTCTATCTGATCGAGACCAGCTTCTACACGACGAAGTTCGACGGCTCGTTCGACCAGTTCACCTTCAAGTTCTACACCGAGCTGTTCACCAACCCGCGCTTCGCCCGCAACCTGGTGAATGCCAGCCTCTATGCGGTGGGCTCGGCGATGGTGGCGTTGACCCTGGGCGTGCTGCAGGCGTGGATCGTCGAGCGCACCAACACGCCGCTGCGCCACTACGTGTTCCTGATCTCGATCATCTCGCTCGGCATTCCGAGCGTGCTCTACACCGTCTCGTTCCTGCTCATTCTCGGCAAGGCGGGGCCGCTCAACCAGATGCTGATGGCGTTGTTCGGCGCGAGCGAGCCGATCATCAATGTCTACAGCCTGTGGGGCATGATCATCATCGAGGGCATCGACTTCTCGCCCTTGGCCTTCCTGCTGCTGTCCTCGGTGTTCCGTTCGAACGACGCCTCGTTCGAGGAGGCGTCGATGATGAGCGGCGCCGGCATCTCGCAGACCTTCCGCCATATCACGCTCAAGCTGGCCGTCCCCGGCATCCTGGCGCTGCTCATCCTGATCTTCATCCGCGCCTTCGAATCCTTCGAGACGCCGGCGCTGGTCGGCAGGCCGGGCAACGTCCATGTGCTGACCACCGACATCTACGAATCGATCCAGGCCTCGGTGCCGCCCAACTACGGCCAGGCGGGATCCTTCTCGATCGCGCTGCTGGCGATCGTGGTGATCATGCTCTACTGGTACAACAAGCTGTCGCGCCACGCCGAGCGCTACCAGACCATCACCGGCAAGGGCTTCCGCCCGCGCGTCATGGACCTCGGCCGGTGGCGCTACTTCACCGCGGGGCTGCTCGTGCTGATGTTCATCATCATCATCGGCCTGCCGGTGGGGATCGTGGTCTATGCCTCGTTCCTGCCCTACTACGAGGGCATCACCCGGCAATCGCTGGGTCTGTTCACCTGGGCCAACTACCTGCAGGTGTTCAACTCGCACTCGTTCAGGGGATCGATCGGCAACACCCTGACCCTGGGCGCCGCCACCGCCACCATCGTCGGGCCGTTCACCGCGCTGTGCGCCTGGCTCGCCGTGCGGCGCTACCGCGGCGGCTGGCTGCTCGACCAGCTCGCCACCATGCCGCTGATCTTCCCGGCGATCGTCATGGGCGTCGCCTTCCTGCACGTCTTCCTGCAGATGCCGTTCGGGCTCTACGGCTCGCTGCTCTCGGTGGTCATCGCCTCGACCGTGCGCTTCCTGCCCTACGGCATGCGCTATTCCTACGCCGGCGTCCTGCAGGTGCATCGCGAGCTCGAGGACGCCTCGGCCATCTCCGGGGCGCGCCAGATCACCACGTTCCTGCGCATCGTCATGCCGCTGGTGGCGCCGGCGCTCATCACCTGCTGGCTCTTCGTGTTCCTGCTCGCGGTCAAGGCGGTGTCGATGCAGATCCTGCTGGTCGGGCCCAATTCCCAGGTCGTCGCCGTCACGCTGTTCGACCTGTGGGAGAACGGCCAGGTCACCGAGCTCGCCGCCATGGGCGTGACCTGGATGGCGCTGATGACCGTGGTCAGCACCGCCTTCTACATCATCGCGCGCCGCTATGGCCTGTCGATTCGCTGAAGCGCCGCAACCGAGGGTTTGAGAAAACCATGCTCAAAGTCGAAGGCCTCAAGAAGCAATACACCAGCTACGACGGCACGCCCGGCGGCGGCGTGTTCGGCGCCGATTTCGAGCTCAAGGAAGGCGAGCTCTTCACCCTGCTCGGCCCGTCGGGCTGCGGCAAGACGACGACCTTGCGCTCGATCGCCGGGCTCGAGACGCCGCAACTGGGCCGCATCACGCTCGGCGGCCGCGAACTGTTCCATTCCGGCAAGCGGGTCAATGTGCCGATGTACGAGCGCGACATCGGCATGGTGTTCCAGTCCTATGCCATCTGGCCGCATATGGATGTGTTCGACAACGCGGCCTATCCGCTCAAGGTGTCGCGCACGCGCAAATTTTCCGCCCAGGAGATCAATCGGAAAGTCACCCGCACGCTCGAGATGGTCGGGCTCGGCGAGTTCATCCGCCGGCCGTCGACCCAG
>CAZOBN010000138.1:0-7976 GCA_964577835.1 uncultured Rhizobiaceae bacterium | reverse complement strand
ACCAGCGCCTCGGTCGGGTTGATCACGATGTAGCCGCCGGACTTGAGAGTCACGACGGGATTGTGCATCGCGTCGAGCTGGCTCTCGATCTGGTAGCGGTGAAACAGCGGGATCTCCGGATCGCGGTACTGCTGCACCTTCTTGGCGTGACTCGGCATCAGCATCCGCATGAATTCCTTGGCGGTGCGATAGCCATCGTCGCCCTCGACGAGAACCTCGTCGACATCCTTGGTGTAATGGTCGCGGATCGAGCGCTTGATCAGGTTTGCTTCTTCATAGACCAGCGCCGGAGCGATGGACTTGAGCGTCAGCTCGCGCACTTCGTCCCACTGGCGCAGGAGATATTCGTAGTCGCGCTTGAGCTCGGTCTTGCTGCGCTCGACCGCCGCGGTGCGCAGGATGACCGCCATGCCCTCGGGAATGTCGAGCTCGTCGAGATGCGACTTGAGACGCTTGCGGTCGGCCGGGCTGCTGATCTTGCGCGAAATGCCGCCGCCGCGCGCGGTGTTGGGCATCAGCACGCAATAGCGGCCGGCAAGCGACAGATAAGTGGTGAGAGCCGCGCCCTTGTTGCCGCGTTCTTCCTTGACGACCTGGACGAGCAGGATCTGGCGGCGCTTGATGACTTCTTGGATCTTGTAGCGGTGACGGCCCATGCGGCCGCGCCGGCGCTCCGCCGCGGCGCCTTCGACCTCGGCTTCCACCTCGTCGGCGCCGCCGACCACCTCGAGGCTCTGCGGCGTCTCGCGCACCTCCACATGGTTGCCTTCGGCGAAGGCCGGAGCGGTTTCGGCACTGTCGCCGCTTTCGCCATTTTCAATCGCGTCGCCGGTTTCGTTCGCGTCACCGGCGATGACGACGCTGCTGACCACATCCTGGCCGTTCGACTCGTTGGCCAAGGGCATGGTGCGGGGCGTCTCGTCGACCGGACCTTCGCCCGCGACTTCGCTCGGGGCGTCGACCAGAGCCGCCGGGGCCGCATAGTCCGCGCCGCGCTTCTCCGCTTCGCCTTCGATCTCGGCGTCGATCGGCGCCGGGTCGGTGGAGACCGGCACCGCCGCTTCGCCGCCCGCATACGGGCTGGCGGACCGCGCCTCGCCCGTGGGCTCGATTGCGAAGAGCTCGGTGGGCGGCTCGGCCAGGATGGCGTGCGGAACGTCGCCCTGATCGCCACGGTCATGGCCACGGTCGTGATCCGTCACCGGCTCGAAATCCGCGTCGGAATCGCCATAGCCGCCCATGCGCTGCTGCTCGGCGAGCAGGGCCATGCGGTCGGCGACCGGAATCTGATAGTAGTCCGGGTGGATTTCGCTAAAGGGCAGGAAACCGTGGCGGTTACCGCCGAAGTCCACGAAGGCGGCTTGAAGGGAGGGTTCTACCCGCGTGACTTTCGCGAGGTAGATATTGCCCTTCAGTTGTTTCTTCGTCGAACTTTCAAAGTCGAATTCGTCGAGGCGGGTTCCGTTTGCGATCACCACCCGGGTTTCCTCCAGGTGGGTCGCGTCAATCAACATCCGTTTAACCATTTATCCTTTTCGCTCCGGGATACGGC
This sequence comes from uncultured Rhizobiaceae bacterium, assembly GCA_964577835.1. Lineage (GTDB taxonomy): Bacteria > Pseudomonadota > Alphaproteobacteria > SMXQ01 > SMXQ01 > CAVVYA01. The sequence goes on along the minus strand of CAZOBN010000138.1, from coordinate 6,424 downwards.
CGCCTGACGCGCATACTTTAAGCGCGCGCCCGCGCTGCATCCGACATTTTGCGAAGCCGGCGACGCCTCGTCTCGACCCGTGTAAACCTGGATTCGTAAGGAATCCGGTGACGGGGAGGGCCGGGGACGCCGCAGTGCGGCAAGACCAAAGTCAGCCGAAGGACGGCTTCAGGGTTTCACACAAGCCCCCATTGGTCTGAGCGTGCCGCGAACAATCGGATGAGCCATAGAGCTCGGAGGATTGTCTGCGCCACGCCGCCAATCGGCACATAATAAATAGACTGTGCCATTGGCCGACCGGAGGCATCCATATGCAAAATAGTCGCAATTGCCCCATTCCACAATCAGTTAAATGGCGTTCTTCAAGGCGTGCGCGGGCCTTTGCGGTTGCCGGGCTGCCGAAAATCACGCTATATATTGATACTAGCTGGGGAATTTGCCCGATATGTGGCATATAATTCGACGAGCCTGCGTCGCCATCGGCGGCCTCGGGGTGTTTATAGCCGTGACCCTCGCCGGGGTGAACTTGGCCGCGGCGCAACCCCGCGTCACCGATCTCCGCATCGGCGACCAAGGCGGCGCCACCCGGCTGGTGCTCGAAATCACCGAACAGGTCGCCCCCGAAGTCTCGGTCTTGACCGCCCCCGACCGGGTCATCATCGATTTTCCCGAGTTGTCATGGGCCTTGCCCATGAACGCGGCAGCCGCGAAGGGCGGCATCATCCAGAGTTTCCGCTTCGGTTCTTTCACCGCCGGGCGCTCCCGCATGGTGCTCGACCTCAAAGGCCCCGTGGTCGTCAAGAGCGCCTTCATGATCGAGCCGCGCGAGGATCGCCGGTTCCGCTATGTGGTCGACCTGGAACGCAGCACCCCGCCGCGCCAGCCGCCGTCGGCCAGCCCGACGCCCACGCCGGCGCCGCAAATCCAGGCCAGGCCCGCCGTTCCGCCGCCCCAGCAAAGCGCCGCGGTTCAGCCGCTGCCGAAGCCACCGGCGCGGCAGGCAGCGAAGCCGAAGGACGCCCGCCACGTGGTTGCCATCGACGCCGGCCATGGGGGCGTCGATCCGGGCACCATCGGCAAGGGCGGCACGCACGAAAAGGACATCACCCTCGCCGTGGCGCGCGAGCTCAAGTCACGCATGGAGGCGACCGGCCGCTATCGCGTCATCCTGACCCGCGACCGCGACACATTCCTGCCGCTGCGCGACCGGGTCGCCGTGGCGCGGGCCAACGGCGCCGAGATGTTCATCTCGCTGCATGCCGACGCCAACCCGAACCATTCGGTGCGCGGCGGCTCGGTCTACACCCTGTCGGAAGTGGCGTCCGACAAGGAAGCGGAGATGCTAGCCGCCAAGGAGAACAAGGCCGACCTCATCGCCGGCATGGATCTGAGCCACGAGAATCCCCAGGTCACCAGCATCCTGCTCGACCTGGCCCAGCGCGAGACCATGAATTATTCGGCAACCTTCGCCGCCATGATGGTCGGCGAGCTCGGCAAGTCGGTGCAATTGCTCGGCCGGTCGCATCGGTTCGCCGGGTTTGCCGTGCTCAAGGCGCCCGACGTACCCTCGGTCCTGTTCGAACTGGGCTATCTGTCCAACAGCGCGGAGGAAAAGCTGCTCAATCAGGCCGCTTACCGGCGCAAAATCGCCGATGGGGTGGTCCGGGCCGCCGACCGCTTTTTTCGCGAACGGCCTCAGGCTGACCGCTGACATTAACAATTTGCTGCCACATTTCTCCCCTATAATGGTCGTTTCCCGACACGAGCCGGGCCGTGGTAGCCCTGCCGGACGCCAGGGCAGCCGGGTGGGGCGGACGATCTGACCATGCTCAAGAAACTCGCGTATCTCTTTTCCGGGCTGGTGATGCTCGGCCTCATCGGCCTGGGCGGAATCGCGTATCTGTTTCATCACTACGGACGCGGCCTGCCGGACTATCAGCAACTGGCGACCTATGAGCCGCCCGTGGTCACCCGTGTCCATGCCGGCGACGGTACCTTGATCACGGAGTATGCCCAGGAGAAGCGCGTCTTCGTGCCGATCGAGGCGATCCCGAAACCGGTGATCAAGGCTTTCCTCGCCGCCGAGGACAAGAATTTCTACAGCCACCCGGGAATCGATGTTCTCGGCATCGTCCGCGCGACGGTGCAGAACCTCATGCAGGTCGGTCAGAACCGCCGGCCGGTCGGCGCTTCGACCATCACGCAGCAGGTCGCCAAGAATTTCCTGCTGACCAACGAGGTGTCGATCGAGCGCAAGGTGAAGGAGGCGATTCTCGCCTTCCGCATCGAGCGCGCGATTTCGAAGGACCGCATCCTCGAGCTCTATCTCAATCAGATCTATCTCGGCTTCGGCTCCTACGGCGTGGCCGCGGCCGGGCTCAACTACTTCAACAAGTCGCTCGACGAGCTGACCATCGGCGAGGCGGCCTATCTCGCGGCACTGCCCAAGGCGCCCAACAACTACCATCCCTATCGCCAGCCAGCGGCCGCCAAGGCCCGCCGCGACTGGGTGATCGACCGCATGCTGGAGGAGGGCTATGTCACCGCGCAGGAGGCGGCCCAGGCTCAGGCGGCGCCGTTCGTGGTGCATCCGGCGAGCGAGACGCGCATCACCGAAGCGTCGTTCTTCGCCGAGGAAGTGCGCCGCACGCTGTATGACCGTTACGGCGAGTCCGGGCTCTATCGCGGCGGCCTGTCGGTGCGCACCACGCTCGATTCCCGCCTGCAGGAAACCGCCGACCGCGCGCTGCGCGATGGATTGATCCGCTACGACCGGCGGCACGGCTGGCGCGGTCCGTTCGTCCATGTCGACCTCGGCAAGGCTCACGACGACTGGCAGGCTCAACTGATCAGCACCAACCGCCCTCAGGGCCTGGCGCCGTGGCGCTTCGCCGTGGTGCTGAAGACCGACGACCAAGGCGCCACCATCGGCGTCGAGGACGGCAGCCAGGGCCGCATCCCGTTCGCCGAGCTGCGTTGGGCGCGCGCCTGGCGCAAGGGCCAGTTGCTTGGACCGGCGGTGAAAACCACCACCGACGTGCTCGAGGCCGGCGATGTGATTGCCGTGGCGCCGCTCGCCGCCAACAAGGACGCGCCCAAGGGCAGCCTGCCGGCCTACAGCCTGCAACAGATTCCCGAAGTCAACGGCGCCCTCGTCGCACTCGACCCGCATACCGGCCGCGTGCTCGCCATGTCCGGCGGCTTTTCCTACGAGGTGAGCCAGTTCAACCGCGCGACCCAGGCGCTGCGCCAGCCGGGCTCGTCGTTCAAGCCGTTCGTCTATCTCGCGGCGCTCGATTCCGGATTCACGCCGTCCAGCCTGGTGCTCGATGCGCCGTTCGTGGTCGACCAGGGGCCCGGCCTCGGCCTGTGGAAGCCGTCGAACTACAGCGAAGACTTCCTTGGCCCGAGCACGCTGCGCACCGGCATCGAGAAATCGCGCAACCTGATGACCGTGCGGCTGGCGCAGACCATCGGCATGGACAAGGTCGCCGACTACGCCGAGCGCTTCGGCATCGTCGACCGCTTGCAGCCGGTGCTTTCGATGTCGCTCGGCGCCGCCGAAACCACGGTGCTGCGCATGACGACCGCCTATGCCATGCTGGTCAACGGCGGCAAGCGCATCACGCCGACGCTGATCGACCGCATCCAGGATCGCCACGGCGACACGGTCTACAAGCATGACGAACGTCCGTGCCCGCAATGCGACGGCGCGGATGCCAGCGTCGATCTCGTGCCGCGCGTCCCGGATTTGCGCGAGCAGATCGCCGATCCGCGCTCGGTCTATCAGATGGTGTCGATCCTGCAGGGCGTCGTGCAGCGTGGCACCGGCCGCCGCCTCGCGCAGCTCGGCCGGCCGCTCGCCGGCAAGACCGGCACCAGCAACGATTTCATGGATACCTGGTTCGTCGGCTTCTCGCCCGATTTCGTCGCCGGCGTCTTCATCGGCTTCGACACGCCGCGCAGCCTGGGTAAGGATGAGACGGGCTCGTCGGTCGCCGTGCCGGTGTTCTACGAGTTCATGCAGGAAGCGCTCAAGGGCCAGCCGAACATCCCGTTCCGCATACCGCCTGGTATCCGGCTGGTGCGGGTCGACGCTGCCACCGGCAAGCTGGCCGGCGCGCGCGACAAGAATGCGATCCTCGAAGCCTTCCTGCCCGGCACCGAGCCAACCGGCCGCGAGATGGTGCTCGACGGCAGCGAAGCCGAGTCGAGGCCGGGCATGATCATCCGTCCCACCGGGGGATCGGCGGGCGGCGGGCTTTACTGAGTACCTCGCCCCGCCTATCTGTCCCGCAGTCACGAAGCGATTTGCTCATACCGGCGGATTTGCGCTAGAAACCCGCCGGTATGACGCCGTCCGCGTTCGAGGAGTTACCATGCGCGCCGAAATCGAGAAGCTCACCGAAGAAACCAAACAGTCGCTCGCGCGGCTGAGGAGGTATCTTTGACTGGGACAATGCCCTCCGCCGCCTGAGCGAGCTCGACAGCTTCGCCGAAGATACCAAGCTCTGGGACGACTCCCAAAAAGCCCAAAAGATCATGCGCGAGCGCAACCAGCTCGCGCAGCTCATCGACGGCGTGCGCAAGGCCGAGCGCGAGTTCGAGGACAATGTCGGACTGGCCGAGCTGGCCGACGCGGAAGGCGATCAGGCGACTCTCGACGAGGTGCAGAACGCCCTGCAGGCGCTCGCCCTCGAGGCCAAGCGCCGCGAATACGAAAGCCTGCTGTCGGGCGAGGCGGACATCAACGACGCCTTCCTCGAGGTCCACGCCGGCGCCGGCGGCACCGAATCCCAGGACTGGGCGAACATGCTGCTGCGCATGTATGTGCGCTGGGCGGAACAGCACGGCTACAAGGTGGAATGGATCGAGGAGAGTCCCGGCGAAGAGGCCGGCATCAAATCGGCCACCATCCGCGTCAACGGCCCGAATGCCTACGGCTGGCTCAAGACCGAAACCGGCGTGCATCGCCTGGTGCGTATCTCGCCCTATGATTCGGCGGGGCGGCGCCACACCAGCTTCGCCTCGGTCGGCGTCTATCCGGTGATCGACGACACCATCGATGTCGAGATTCTCGACAAGGATCTGCGCATCGACACCTACCGCGCGTCGGGCGCCGGCGGTCAGCACGTCAACAAGACCGACAGCGCGATCCGCATCACCCATCTGCCGACCGGCATCGTCGTGCAGTGCCAGACCGACCGCTCGCAGCACCGCAACCGCGCCATGGCCTTCGACATGCTCAAGGCGCGGCTCTATGAGCGCGAGCTGCAGAAGCGCGAGGAAGCGGCTCAGGCCATGCACGACAGCAAGACCGACATCGGCTGGGGCCATCAAATCCGGTCCTATGTCTTGCAGCCCTATCAGATGGTGAAGGATCTGCGCACCGGGGTCGAAACCAGCAATTCGGGCGGCGTGCTGGACGGCGACCTCGACGCCTTCATGCAGGCGGCGCTCGCCCAGCGCGTCACCGGCGAGCGGCCGAGCAAGGGCAACCAGGCGTCGGCGGACATCGATTAGTCTTTGCGCCGTTGCGCGGCCGCTGGAAGCGAGTTACCGAGCACGGATCAAACCAGGGTAGGCGGCAGAGAGCCAGTGGTGGGCTCGGCACTTGCCGCACTCACGCGCGGCGCCTCTGCGCCGTCGCCTTGAGACCGGATTTCGGCCGCGTCAATTTATAAGGCGCCATGAGCGACTCCAGTGGGATATGCCACTCGCGATGGAGCCGTCGCACCATATCGATGGTGAGGTGCCGCCTTTTGCGCAGCACTTCCGAAGCGCGAGCCGGCGAGCGGAGTACGCGGGCGAGATCCTTTTGCTCGAACCCACGCTGCTCCATCCGGAACTTGATGGCTTCGATGGGATCCGGCGCCTCGATCGGGTAGTTCTTTTCCTCATAGGCTTCGACCAGAGTCGAGAGAACCTCCAGGGCCGCTTCTTCCTTGCTGCCTAGGGCCGCATCCATCAGAGCATCGACCTGACGCAAGGCGGCTTCGTAATCAGCCTCGGTCCTAATAGGGCGGATATCCATGGGCATAGTCCTTTTCATCAAAGACGATCGATCAACCATTCAAACTAGCGCGAACAGAATCATGATCTAAATGCGCTCGACGTCGATTTTGTCATACATCGCGTGGGTTACCGACAAACCGGGATGGCCGGAAGCAGAAGCTAGAGCTGACGCCGAAGAGCGGCGAGGAGGTCCAGGAGATCGTCGCCAGCCTGGCGAAGGTCGAACCCGCGGTGGTCCAGCGCTATCTCAAGGCGCTCGGCGGCAAGCTGCCGTCGGCCAACTGAGCGGTCGCCCGCCGCGGTGAAAAGAAAAGGCCAGGACATCATCCTGGCCTTTTTCGTTGCGTATCGAACGAAGGCTAGCGGCGGCGGCGCGCGGCGGCGCGGCGCGCGGGGCGGCGGGCCGCCG